>CAIZGR010000790.1 GCA_903932535.1 uncultured Hyphomicrobiales bacterium
CGATCTCGCCGAGACGATCCGGCGCCGGGCCGAGCCGAGAGCGGCGCGATGACCGTCGAGATGATGAAGCTCGACGAGAAGGGGTTTCCGCAGCCGACCGGCGAGTTCGAGACCCTCGAGGCGGACTCCCTCGTCCTCGCGCTCGGCCAGGACGTCGACCTCTCCCTCGTCGACCATGCGCCGGGGATCTCGATCGAGGATGGCGTGGTCAAGGTCGGGTCGGACATGATGACGGGGCGGCCCGGCGTGTTCGCCGGCGGCGACATGGCGCCCTCCGACCGCACCGTGACCGTCGCAGTCGGCCATGGCAAGAAGGCCGCCCATTACGTTGACGCCTATCTTCGCGGCGTGACCTATGCGCCGCCGAAAAAGGCGCGGGCCGGCGAGCTTCGACCGGCTGAACGCCTGGTACTACGAAGACGCGCCCGGCACCGTGCGGCCGACGATCGAGACGATCCGCCGGGTCGAGAATTTCGAGGAGGTGGTGAAGGGTCTCGACGAGACCAACGCACGCTACGAGGCGCGCCGGTGCCTGAGCTGCGGCAACTGCTTTGAATGCGACAACTGCTATGGCGTCTGCCCCGACAACGCGGTGATCAAGCTCGGGCCGGGCAATCGGTTCAAGTTCGACTGCGACTATTGCAAGGGCTGCGGGCTGTGCGCTGCGGAGTGCCCGTGCGGCGCGATCGACATGGTTGCGGAGGCGATCTGAGGGCAGTAGGGGTCTGACGCTTGTCCTTGGACGGGCGAAGGCCGTGGACTCAGAGCCTCGTGCGAGCCGCAGGATCGCTTTCGCGACGGTGCCGACACGGTGAGCCGGCCGCCGGGCGGCGCGGCGGCGGGATTGCCGCCGGACACCATCGTCCTTGTGAGGGAGAACGGCCCATGACCCCGAACGACATCGCTCTCGTCCAGTCGTCCTTCGCCAGGATCGCGCCGATCTCCGACGAAACCGGGGCGAATTTCTACGCGCGCCTGTTCGACATCGCGCCCGAACTGCGGCCGCTATTTCGAGGCGACATGGACGAGCAGGGCCGCATGTTCATGGCCATGCTCACCGTGGCGGTCAACGGTCTCGGCGCTTTCGACTCCATCAGGCCCGCCCTTGGCGAGCTCGCGATGCGGCACGCGGGCTACGGCGTCAAAGCTGAGCATTATGGTATGGTCGGCGCAGCCCTGATCTATATCTTGGAGCAGAACCTCGGCGCCGATTTCACCGACGAGGTTCGCAGCGCCTGGCTTTCCGTCTATCGTTCCCTCTCGGGCGCGATGATCGAGGCGGCCTACGGAGGGGAAGCGTAGACTGACTGACTGGCGCGAGCGGGCTGCAGAGCGGATTCCGGCGCTGCGATTGTCAATGGCGTCGCAGAAAAATTTGGTCGGTATTGCCTCGATTCGACGGACGATCCCCCAGCGCATCGGCAGCTCTCGGGCCTCGGCGCTTGCAGATGCCGACACGGAACCCCCTCACACTCGTGAATGCATGATCCCATGAAGGGACCGTGCTGCTCGGGCCCCGCAGCTCGAGCGTAGGAGGAGATTCCATCACGCGGCGCCGGCGCTGGGTTCTGCGGTGGACATCTCGATTCTGGGGCGAGTCCGTCTCGCGCGTCAGGCTATGGTTTGTCTCCGTCTGGGGTCGATCAATTCGTGTCGAGGCCGTTCGTGAAAGCCGATTTCAGGACTTCGCAGTTGAGCTTGCCGATCGCGATCGCGCCTGCCGGGGACCCTCCGGCGCGCACAAGGCTTCGCGAGGATCTGCCCGAGCAGCTCGCGCGGCTGACGGAGGCGGAGCGGACCGTTCTGCGGTTGAAGGCGTTGGTTGGCGTCCCCACCAACAAGAGCGATTTCCTGAGCATGGCGAACGCCTCGGGCCTTGCCGGGCCGGGCGGCGCCTCATTGACCTCCAATACGCTCAACCCGATGCTGAACCGGCTGTTGTCGCTGGGACTGCTGAACGCGGATTTTTCCTGTGTCGAATCGCTGCGCCATCCGCTCGCGATCGAGATGATCGCCGCGCCGGAGGGGGGCAAAGCCGCCGAAGCCGCGCGCCGGATCTTTCCGGCCGCCTCGTATCGCTCCGGCTACTATTCGTATGCCCCGCAAACGGATCCGGGCGCGCGCGTCCGATTGCGACTGGCGATCTACGAAAACGACGGCGACGCCTTCCGCCTCGCCATCGCCGCCTATGACAAGGCCTACAGCCCGACGGTGGGTCCGCACATTCTGGAGGAGCTGTTCGCGGACGCCGTTTTGGACGTGTCCTGGCTCACCAGTCGCGATCTCGACATTCAGTTGAGGCTGTTCTGGGTCAAGATCCAGCGCCTGATGTCCACCGGACGCGCGACCTCCGACACGCCGGCCCTTTTGTCCCACTACCGCGAGCGCGAGGACAAGCCGGGCTACGACGCATTCAAATGGGCGCTCCTGGAGGTCGATATTCCGGCCGGCGCCCTCGCCGCCGCGAAACGGAAGATCCTCTCCATCCCGGAGGCTGCGCCAGAAACGACGCCGTCCACCTGTCATCTTCTCCTGGGGACGGTCCATTTTCTCGAAGACCGCAACGACGAGGCGCTCGCCGAATATCGCCAGGCGCTCAAGCTCTACACAAAGGAGATCGGCAGGCGGAAGGTGTTTTTCCGGGGCTCCAACGGACTGTTTTTCCTGCTGGCGCTGATCCGGGCCAACGATTCCGCGTTGCATGCAGACATCCAGAAGCATCTCGACGCGGTCAATCACGAGGGCAATCCGTTTGCCGCGGGGTTTCAGGCCGTTCTCGCCCTGCTGCATCTGGTGCGCGGAGCGGAGCCGAGGGCCAGGGCCTTGCTCGATCAGCTTCGGCAGATCGACGTGCAGGAACCTTTGTCCGCGGCCTGCGTCGCGCTGGCAGAGTTCCTCATCGATCCCGCGCTGGCCAGGGCCCGGATCAAGGACAACGAGGCGCGTTTCGCCGCGCTCGCGCCAACGTTGCCGCTGATCGCCCGGGTTCACGCCGAGATTCTCGCGAAGGTCTCGAGCCGGCCCGAACGTTATGAAGACTTCTTGCGCCTCGCGCCGGACGGCGGCGCGGTGATCGCGTTCACCGAGATCGTCGCGTTGCAGCAGCCGTGGGAGCGGGGCCTTGAAGGCCTCGCCAATTTCCTGGGCGCCGGCGCGGGCGCGCCGGCCGCCGTCCCGGCTACGCAGAAATCACGACGGCTGGTCTGGTTCGTCGAGCCCGAATCGAAGCTGATCGAAGCGGTGGAGCAATCGGCGAGGGGCGCCAGCGGCTGGACCGCGGGGCGCAGCGTCGCGATGAAACGCCTGTACGAGCAGGACCCACGGCTCGACTATCTGAGCGACCAGGACCGCCGGGCGCTGCGAACCATCCGCAAGACCTCCGCCGGCTGGTACGGTCAGGAGACTTACGATTTCGACCCTTACGCCACCCTGCTGGCGCTGGTCGACCACCCTCTCGTGTACGACACCCGGCGCCGCGATCTGCGTCTGGAACTCGTTTCCTATCCGGTCGAACTGGTGGTGAGCGAGCAGGCCAAGGGGTACCGCTTCACCCTGTCGCATCGGGCGGCCGGGCAGACGGTTTTTCTGGAGGCCGAGACCCCGACGCGATGGCGGGTCGTGGATTTCGCGTCGCGCCTCATCGCCCTCCAGGAAATTCTCGGCGCGGGCGGCTTGATCGTGCCGCGCCAGGGCCGCGAACGCGTGATGGCGCTGGTCCGGGTCCAGCATCCGAGCCTGCCCATCCGCGCCGACATCGCCGAGGCGGATTTGCCGGCGATTTCCGGACGCCCGGAGCCCGTCCTGCAAATCCAGCCCCTCGAGGAGGGGCTCAAGGTGACCATGGTCACGCGCCCGTTCGGCGCCGCCGGTCCCTTCTATCTCGTCGGCCTCGGTGGCCAATCCGTGCTGGCAACGATCGATGGCGTCCGCCAGCGCGCCAATCGCGACCTCGATGCCGAACGCGCTCACGCCGCAGCGGCGGCGGCCGACCTGACCATGCTCGAGGGGCGGGAGTCGGGCCCCCACGAGTGGACGATCGACGACGCCGGGTCGGCTCTGGAATTCCTGCTGCAACTGCACCATCGGCAACCGCCGGTCGCAGTGGAATGGCCGGAGGGCAAGCGCGTCAGCGTCCGCGCCGAGGTCTCGGCCGCCAACCTCTCCCTCAGAATCGCGCGCGCCCGCGACTGGTTCCAGATGGACGGCACGGTCAACGTCGATCAGGAGCTCGTCCTCGACATGCGCGACCTGCTGTCGCGGCTCGACAAGGCGCAAGGGCGGTTCGTGCCGCTCGCCGACGGCAGCTTTCTGGCGCTCACCGAGCAGTTTCGCAAGCAACTGGAGCGGCTGGGCGGCATATCGGAGGATCACGGCAAGGGGCGGCGGATGCCGATCCTCGCCGGCGTTGCGGCGCAGGACCTCGCCGGGGACGCCGGTCAGATCAGGGCCGACAAGGAATGGAAGGCCTTTGTCGAACGCCTCGGCGAAGCCGGGCGACGCCAGCCCGAGCCCCCGTCGACGTTGCAGGCGGAATTGCGCGACTACCAGCTCGAGGGGTTTCGCTGGCTGTCGCGGCTGGCCCATTGGCAGGCTGGGGCCTGTCTCGCCGACGACATGGGACTGGGCAAGACCGTTCAAGCCATCGCGGCCATGCTGGAACAGGCGCCTCACGGCCCGTGTCTCGTGATCGCGCCGACCTCGGTCTGTCACAACTGGGAACACGAGCTGACCCGCTTCGCCCCGAGCCTCGCGGTCCGGCGCCTCGGCGCGGCGGCCGGAAGGGCCGACATACTGGCCGGACTGAAAGCGATGGACGTCCTGATCCTCAGCTACGGGCTCCTACATCAGGAGGCGGATCGGCTGGCGGACATCGACTGGCGCATGATCGTCTTCGACGAGGCGCAGGCGATCAAGAACGCGGACACCCGCCGCGCCCAGGCGGGACAACGGCTG
This sequence comes from uncultured Hyphomicrobiales bacterium, assembly GCA_903932535.1. Classification (GTDB taxonomy): domain Bacteria; phylum Pseudomonadota; class Alphaproteobacteria; order Rhizobiales; family Beijerinckiaceae; genus Roseiarcus. The sequence continues at coordinate 4,954 of CAIZGR010000790.1, forward strand.
AAAGCCCATTTTCGCGTCGCGCTGACGGGAACGCCGATCGAAAATTATCTCGAGGAGTTGTGGAGCCTGTTCGCCGTCATCAATCCGGGCCTGCTGGGCTCGCGCGAGCATTTCGGCCGGCGCTTCGTCGCGCCGATCGAGCGCAACCGCGACGCGGGCGCGCTTCACGCCTTGCGCGCCCTGATCCGGCCGTTCATGCTGCGGCGGACCAAGAGCGCCGTCCTCTCGGAACTGCCGCCGCGTACGGAGGTCACGCTCGAAATCGAACTGCCCGAGGACGAGCGCGCCTTCTACGAAGCCATGCGTCAGCAGGCGCTGGAAGCGCTTGCTCAACTCAGTGAGAACGGCGGCGGCCAGAATCGCATTCACATTCTCGCCGAGATCACCAGGCTGCGCCGCGCCTGCTGCCACCCCGGGCTCGTGGACTCCGCCACGACCCTGTCCGGCGCGAAGCTCCAGGCGTTCCTCGACTTGGTCGATGACCTCGTGCGCAACAGGCACAAGGCGCTGGTCTTCAGCCAGTTCGTCGGCCAGCTCGAGCGCGTGCGCGAGGCGCTCTTCTCGCGCGGGATCTCGCATCAATACCTCGACGGCGGGACGCCGGCCGCGGAGCGCGAAAAACGGGTCGCGGCCTTCCAGGCGGGACTAGGCGACCTGTTCCTGATCAGCCTGAGGGCGGGCGGCACGGGGCTCAACCTCACCGCTGCCGACTACGTCATCCATCTCGATCCCTGGTGGAACCCCGCGGTCGAGGATCAAGCCAGCGACCGCGCCCACCGCTTTGGCCAACAGCGTCCCGTCACCGTCTACCGGCTGATCGTGCGCGACTCCATCGAAGAGAAGATTCTCGACC
>CAIZGR010000791.1 GCA_903932535.1 uncultured Hyphomicrobiales bacterium
ACGCGTCCTGGCTGAGGTTGGACAGCGCGAGGCCGAATTCGTTGATCTTCTCGCGCGTCGCGACGAAGGCCGCGACGGTCTCGTCGCTGAGCGTGCCGCCGGCGCGCTGCAGCGTCTGGCGCAGCTCCTCGACGCCTTCCTTGCCCTTGTCGAGGATCGGGATCAGGTCGGCGCCGGCCTTGCCGAACACGGCGATCGCGGCGGCCGTCTTGGTCGGCCCGTCGGCGAAGCGCGCGAACGCCTCCGACAGCGTTTCGAGCTGCTGGCTTGGATTCTGCGCGCGCACTTCGGCGGCGCTGACGCCGAGCGCGCGCAGGCCGGCGGCGACCGGCGCGGTTTCGTTGCCGGATTTGGCGAGCGCGAGCTGCAGGCGCTCGAAGATCGTCGCCAGTTCCTGATAATCGGTGCCGGTGAGTTTCGAGAAGCCCTGCAGCTCCTGCACCTGCTGCAGCGAGACGCCGAGCTTGGCGGCGTCGCGCTCGACGGCCTCGGCGGCTTCCGTCGTCTCCGACGCCCATTCGGCGACCTTCTCGACCGCGAAGGCGCCGGCGATGATCTCGGTGAGTTCGCTGAAATGCGATTGCAGCGCGACGAGCGGCGAGACGACCGCCTCGGCGGATTCCTTGAGGCGCTCGAACAGGCCGAGCCGCTCCTCCTCGCCGGGCTCGGCCTTGCCGACGCCTTTCAGCTCCTCCTTGATCGCGGTGACGTGGCCGCGCGCGTCGTTGAGCTTGCCGCCGAGCGCGACCATCTGCTGGCCGAGATCGGAATCGGCCGTCGCGCCGGTCTCGATGAATTGCTGCGTGAGGTCGCGCATTTCCGACGCGAGCTCGCTGACCTGGGCTTTCGCCACCGCCATCGAGGCTTCGAGTTCGGACGTGTCGGCGCCGAAACTGACATAGATGTCGCCGGCCATGCGGTTTCCTTCTCAGGACGGGGGGCGCGCGAGGCCGGCGAGAGAGATCGGCGCGACGCCGTCGATGCGCCCGCCGGTCGCCTGCATGAAGGCCCTGGCGGCTTCCGGCGTCATCGGCTGCGTCTCGTCCGGGGTCTTGTAGCCGAGATAACTCGCGACCAGCCAATGAACCGGCGGGCGGCGCTTCCATTCGGCCTGCAGCGCGGCGAAACGGTCGAAACTCATCTGGTCGAGCACGGTCTCGAACGGCCAGCCGGTGTTGGCGGCGACGAACGCGACGAGCTCGTCCCAGTCTAGGCTTTTGGGTCGGCGCCGCCCTCCCCCGGCGCGGCCAGCTTGAGGCCGCAGGCCTGCAGGATCGGCTGCACGGCCTTGGCCATGTCGAGCGTCGCGATCGGCAGGTCGGCGAAGTCCTCGGCCGTCATCGTCTTGCCTTCCGGCGAGCGCGCGACCGCCTTGTAGACGAGGTCGCCGAGCTCCCTGAGGTCGGCGGGCGTGATGCGCGTCGCGCCGTCCCTGGCGAAATCGAATTTCGCCGCCCAGCCGAGCAGGCCCGGCTGGATCTCGACGACGAGCCCCCACGGCAGCGACGGCAACGCGAACGTCTTGCCGCCGAGCGAAACCTCGTAGACCATCAGCTAATCTCCGGGAAATCCATATTGACGACCTGGCCGGAGGCGTTGGCGAAGATGTCGAACGACAGCTCCGGCATCATGAAGTCCTCGAGCTTGGCCGCCAGCGACAGGTCGGAAGCGACGCAGGCGAACGCGCGCACGCCGAACGGCTTCGACGTCGGCTGGTTCAAGTTGGTCCAGTAGTCGAGCTGGAAGGTCGGATTGACGCCGAGCAATTGGTTGGTCACGTTGAGCTGCTGGCCGCTCGCGGACGCGAAGTTGGAATAGTTGAAATTGAGCGCGACTTCGTCGGCGACGTTGAACGTGTAGGTCCCGGTCGATTGCACGACCGAATATTTGCCCGCCGCTTCCGATCCGGCCGCGACGCGCTGCAGC
>CAIZGR010000792.1 GCA_903932535.1 uncultured Hyphomicrobiales bacterium
CGGTTTCGTCATCGACAAACAGCGCCGCGGCGACGCGCTCACAGCTCCAGCCGTCGTCCAGAAGCACCAACGCGTTCGCGCGCCGCGCCAGGCGATGCGCCGCCGAACCGTCCCGAGCCAGCACGATCAGATCGGCCCGGTCTTCCGCCGTGAGGTAGCCCACTCGAATCATGACCGAAATTGGAATCCAGATTGCGATCCCCCGCAACCCCCCTTGCCCGCTTTCTCAATGAGTCGGGGTATATCGCGCGCTGAAGCCCGGCGGCGTGCTCGGCATCGAGGATCACCGCGGCCAGCGCGAGGTGGCCCAGGACCCGAAGGCGGCCGACGGGTAGGTCCGCCAGGACTACGCGATCGCGCTCGCGAAGGCGGCCGGCTTCGAATTCGTGGGCTCCTCGGAGATCGACGCCAACCCGAAGGACACCGCGAACTGGCCGAAGGGCGTGTGGACCCTGCCCCCGACTTTCCGGCTCGGCGATCAGGACAGGGCCAGGCACGCCGCGATCGGGGAAGCCGACAATTTCGTGCTGAAGTTCCGCAAGCCGACGCAGTGACCATCGTCGGGACGGGAAGTCGAGTAGCGATGCGAGGCGCCGGTACGGATCGCGCCGAGCTTCAGCTGTCCTCGAGGGGCCATCGTTCGCCCTTTTCGTTGCGCGGCGCTCCCGAGCGTCCACGCTGCGTCAGGTCAAGCTTCCCGAGAGCTCGCGATACCGGCCCTGATGGTAGACGAGCGGCGACCCGTGCCGGACGGCGACCGAACGGACCGCGCCGATGACGATGACGTGGCTGTGGCGCTCGATCATCTCCTCGACCTCGCAGTCGATCGCCGCGAGCGCGCCTTCGAGCGCGAGCGCGCCGGTCAGACGCGGCCGCCATTCCGCCCCGTCGTAGCGCGCCGCGCCCATGGCGCCGCCCGCGAAGCGCCTTGCGATCGTCTCGTGCTCCGCGGCCAGCACGTTGACGCAGAAATGTCGGCGCCGGGCGATGACAGGGAGCGCGGAAGCGTTGCGGCCGACGCAGACGATCATGGTCGGCGGGTCGATCGACAAGGACACCGCGGAGGTGACGGTCAGGCCGGTCCGCTCGTCGCCCTCGCCGGCCGTGACGACGCTCACCCCGCCCGCGGCGAGGCGCATCGCGTCGCGCAACGACGGCGCGCGATCCGCGTCGAAGACTTTCGGAACTGCGTTCATGCGGACGACCCTGGTCTTGCTTTCACGGGCGGACGGCGTCACGAGGCCGGAAACGCGCCCTCGAAGACGGTCTCCCGCAGGGGACGGCGGCCGTTTGGCGTCTCTCCGGCGTGATAGCGCTCGGGAAGCACAGCCTTCTCGCCCCGCCGACCGATGGCGACGGCCGCCTCGATCCGATGGTCCGCCGGCACGTTCAGCGCCTTGCGCGCGGCCTCGTCGTCGAAGCCGCCCATCCCGTGCGCGACCCAGCCGTCGAGGTGCGCCTGAAAGGCGAGGCTCGCCCAGGCGGCGCCCGTGTCGAACGAAGCGCTCCGGGACACCGTCGGCTCCGACTTTCCCGGGGGCGTGAAAGAGGCTTTCGACACGACGAAGACGAGCGCCGCTGCCCCGTCGGCCCACGCCTGATTGTAGGGCACGAGGACCGACAGCAGAGTCGGCCAGGCCGGCGTGTCGCGCTTGGCGTAGACGAACCGCCAGGGCTGCGAATTGTAAGCCGACGGCGCCCACCGCGCCGCCTCGAACAGGGAGAAAAGCGCCGCGTCCGGAATCGGCTCGCCGGAGAACGCCCGCGAGGACCATCGCTCGAGGAAGATCGGCGCGACCGGATGCTCCGCGACGCGCCGGCCGGCCGCTTCCAGACGTTCCGCGAGATGCGTTTGCTCCTGACCCATGGGCGCTCTCCTTGTTGGCGGCATCACAATGTATATAAATGTGATAGTCTTCGTCAACAGTCGTGCTGGCCACCGCGCTCCGGCCCCGGCGGCTCGGAGCAAGACGGGCGGAGCCGCTCGGAAGCGGCGATCCGTCGCACACTCTTTTTCCGGAACAGGGACTCGCAATGTCTAGTTAGTCGATATATGTTAAGTTCACTGCCCGGACGTCGCCCTCGAGATGACGTCATGGCGGTCGGCGGGCGCATGGGGGACAATTCCGCCCACATAAAACGGAGAGAAAATGTCTATCCATGCGGCCAACTTGCTGTCTTCGTTGAATGGCGTCGACCTCGATCACGAAACGTTTGCCGCGGCGGTGGAGGCGGGCGAGGTCACGGTGGTCGACGTGCGGGAGCCGCACGAGTTCAAGGCGGGGCATATCCCCGGATCCGTCAACCTGCCGCTGTCGCGCTTCAGCCCGGGCGACCTCCCGCCCGCGTCGGACAGGACCGCTGTCGTTGTCTGCCAGGCCGGCGTTCGCTCCCGGAAAGCCCTCAACCAAGCGTTCGCCGCGGGTCGGACCGATCTCAAGCACTATCCCGGCGGGATGGCGGAATGGCGCGCGCGGGGGCGCTCGGCCGCGGTGTGACGGGCAGCGTTCCTGCTCTGTCTGAAATGGGATCGAGAGGGGTGAGCGGCGCACTGCTTCTCCTGGGGGCGGCGACGCAGGGGCGGGAGAATCGAGGCGTGAGGATCTATGACGGGATCTCCGAGCTCGTGGGCCGCACGCCATTGGTCCGCCTCTCGCGCCTCGAGCGCAAATACAGCCTGACCGCCCCCCTGCTCGCCAAGCTGGAAGTCTTCAACCCGACCGGCAGCGTCAAGGACCGCATCGCGCTCAGCATGATCGTTGCGGCGGAGCGAGACGGCCGGCTGAAGCCGGGCGGGACGATCGTCGAGGCGACCAGCGGCAACACCGGAATCGGGCTGGCCGCCCTCGCCGCGGCGAGAGGCTACCGGGCGATCCTGGTCATGCCGGACAACATGAGCTCCGAGCGCATCCAGATCCTGAAGGGCTTCGGCGCTGAGGTCGTGCTCACCCCCGCTGGCCTGTTCATGCCCGGCGCCGGCGCGAAGGCCGCGGAGATCGCCGCCTCGATCCCCGGGGCCTTCGTCCCCGGCCAGTCGGCAAACCCCGACAATCCCCGCGCCCACCGGGATGGGACCGGCCCCGAGATCTGGGCAGACACCGAGGGAAGGGTCGACGTGTTCGTGTCGGCCATCGGCACCGGCGGCACGATCACCGGCGCCGGTCAGTACCTCAAGGCGAAGAATCCCGGTATCCACGTCGTGGGCGTCGAGCCCTCGGCCTCCGCCGTCTTGTCGGGGCGCGCTCCCGGCGTCCACGGCATCCAGGGGATCGGCGGAGGCGTGGTCCCGCCGGTGCTCGATCGCGCGGTCTACGACGAGGTCGTGACGGTCGACGACGCCGACGCCTTTCGCCTCGCCCGGGAGCTCGCCGCAACTGAGGGAATTTTCGTCGGCCCCTCCGCCGGCGCCGCTCTCTGGAGCGCGATTCAGGTCCTGTCGCGGCCCGAGCGCCGCGGGAAGAGCGCGGTGGTGATCGTTCCCGATTCCGGGGAGCGGTACCTGTCCGCCGGGATCTTCGACGACACGCCGGCCGAGCCGATCGACGGGGAGGCCGCCGGCCAATCCCGCCTCGCCGAAGGATCCGCGCGCGCGGCCGATCAGGCCTCGGTCCGGGACTGGACCGCTGCCGAGATCCATCCCGCGGGCCAGTTCGTGCGCCAGGAGAGCCGCTTCACGAAACCGTTCGGCGAGGGCGAAGGCGCGCTCCCCGTGCAGGCCGGCCGGTATCGCCTGATTTGGTCCGAGGCGTGCCCATGGGCGCATCGTTCGGTGATCGTCCGGCGCCTCCTCGGCCTCGACGCGGCCCTGAGCCTCGGAACGGTCGATCCCATCCGCCCGGACAGGCGAGAAAGCGACTGGGCGTTCACTCTCGATCCCGGCGGCCGCGATCCGGTCCTCGGGGTCGCCTTCGTGAGCGACCTGTACCGCCGGGCGGACCCCGACTACCGGGGACGGTTCACCGTTCCGGCCGTGGTCGACATCGAGACCGGCCAGGTCGTCAACAACGATTATGCCAAGCTGACCCGCTACTGGGAGCTGGAGTGGCGCTCGCACCATCGCGCCGGCGCTCCGGACCTCTACCCGCAGGAGCTGCGCGAAGCGATCGACGACCTGAACGACGTGCTGTTCCGCGAGGTGAACGACGGCGTCTACCGGTGCGGCTTCGCCCGCAGCCAGGAGGCGTACGAGACCGCCTTCGCGACGCTGTTCCGGCGGCTCGATCAGCTCGACGAGCGGCTCTCCGACCGCCGGTTCCTGTTCGGCGACTTCGTCACCGATTCCGATGTCCGCCTCTTCGTGACGCTCGCCCGCTTCGATGTCGCCTATTACGACGGCTTTCGCGCCAACCGGAACCGGTTGATCGACTTTCCCCATCTCTGGGCCTACGCCCGCGACCTCTGGCGGACTCCGGGCTTCGGCGACACGACGAACTTCGGCGCCATCAAGACGCACTATCATCTGTGCGCCGTCCGGGGGAATCCGTTCCGCCTCGTTCCGAAGGGCCCGGACCTGTCCGGCTGGCGGGAGGATCCCGGGCGTGAAGCCCTGAGCCGCGAGCCCGGCCGGATCTTCAGAGAGGCGCGTTAGGTGCCTTTGACGCTGCGCACGACCCGCGAGGGGGTCGACTGGGAGCGGGTCGCGGCCCTGCTGGCGCATTTCGGCCTCAGCCACGACGACGCCGAGACCCAGCGCCTGATCTTCGAGCGGAGCTACGCGGTGGTGTTCGCCTACGACGGGGATCGTCTCGTGGGATGCGGCCGGGCCATCTCGGACGGCATCCGTCAGGCGGCCATTTGCAACATCGCCCTCGAGGAGGCCTACCAGGGCCGGCAGTGGGGACGCGCTATTATCGAGTCGCTGAAGGCGCAGCTCGAGGGCTGCACCATCACGCTCTACACCCATCCCCAGACCATCGCGCTTTACGAAAAGCTCGGCTTCCGCCGCCAGAAAACGGGGATGGTGATTTTCTCCAAGGAGCCGGAGGTCGAGGTGTGGATGGAGGAGGTCGGGTTCCTGCTACCGCGCGGGCACCGCTTCCCCGACACCGAAAGCTCGTATCCGCTCCATCGGTCGGGGAGCGTCCGCTCCGGCTCGAAGGAAGACATCCCGTCGAGCCGTTGAGGCCACGGCCCGTTCAGGAGGCATCATGACCAACGTCGCATCGTCCATCGTTCTGCCCGAGCTGACGCGAGAGGTCGGCGACGGCGGCCGGTTCGTTCGGCAGGCCAATCGCTTCACCACGCCGTTCGGTAAGGGCCCGGGCGAACTGCCCGTCGAACCCGGCCGGTATCGCCTGATCTGGGCCGCGATTTGCCCGTGGGCCCATCGGGCGGTGATCGTCCGGCGCCTGCTCGGCCTGGAGGAGGTCATCAGCCTGGGGACCGCCCATCCAGTCCGGACCCCCGACGGCTGGGAATTCTCCCTCGACCCCGGCGGGGTCGATCCCGTCCTGAAGATCCGATACCTGACCGATCTCTACCGGGCGACCGACCCCGGATACGAGGGCCGGGCCACGGTGCCGACCGTCGCGGACGTCAGGACCGGGACCGTGGTCAACAACGACTATTTCCGGCTGACCAACGACCTCGAGACCGAGTGGAGCCCCTTTCATCGGCCTGGAGCGCCCGACCTCTACCCCGTCGACCTCCGAATGGAGATCGACGCGCTGAACCAGATCCTCTTCGACGAGGTCAACAACGGCGTCTACAAATGCGGTTTCGCCCGGTCGCAGGAGGCGTACGAGGAGGCGTTCGACACGCTCTTCGCCCGCCTCGATGAGCTCGACGTCCGCCTGTCCGGTCAACGATACCTGTTCGGGGACAGCAATTCTAAATGCTTCCCCGTCGGCATGATCAGGCGCGAATGCGTTTTTCGATTTCGGGGGGCGGTTTGGATTGGATGAGGGTGATCATGAGGGTCTTCCAGTCGGGGAAGACGAGATAGGCGGTTATGGTTCGGATATGTTCGAAGAAGCGGGCCCGGGAGCGTTTGGCGTTGCGGGCTTGGATCCAGAG
>CAIZGR010000793.1 GCA_903932535.1 uncultured Hyphomicrobiales bacterium
CGTCTCGGCTTCGGCTTTCCCCATCTGGGGATGCGCTCCGGCTCGCGGATGCTTTCGATGTAATTGCGGAGCGCGTTTTTGTAGGCGCGCATCATGTCGTCGGTTATAGTGCGAAGGAAGTCGTAGCCCTCGGGGAGGCGCAAGGCCGGTTCTGTCGCATCGTCGCCCATCTCACATCTCCTCCCTCGCGGCCAAGATCGCCACCTTGATCGCCACGTAAACCAGTCCGAAGATCATGGCGGCGAAAACGCCGGTCCAATTTCCGGCGCGCGCGCAGGCGAATGCGTAGCCGAGCGCGAAGCCGGTCGGGAACAGCACGGCGCACAAGATTTGATTGGATTTGGTCATTTCGCGTTCTCCTGTTCCGGCTCGCGCATGGCGGCATCAATAGCGGCCTGCCAGATGATGAGGCATCCTGCCGCGGACACGAACCCGCTTGCGATTCTGCCCTCCATCATCATTTCGTCGCTCGGCTCGCGCATGGCGGTAATCGCGGCGCGGGCGTGCGCGAGGCTGGCCTTTCGGCGATATTTTTGCGGCGTGCTATCTTCCGAGGCGCTCCACGCTTTCGGCGCAATCGCCCGCGCCACCCTTTCAATCATGTCGGTCATTTCCCGTTCTCCTGTTCGCCGCTTGCGGAAATCATTTGTTCCGCCTCCCGCGAAACGGCGTGAGCGTGGCGTTGCTGGGTAGTGCCGAGGAACCGCCCAGCGGGTCGTCGCGGCCGAGGGGTTCGGCGTCGAGGAAGGGGCGGGGCGGGTCATGGAACCGGTCAGCCCTCCTTCTTCGGCGCGAGCGGCGATGCGTCGATCGCGGCGCGCAACTGGCCTCTCCACCAAGCGCGGTCTTTCTCGCGTTCGTTGAGCGCCAAATATTCAGCCGAATCCTCGGCCGGTATGGGGCCGGCGTCCAGCGTGGCCTCGATCATCTCCGGCGTGACCTCTCGCAAGGCGGCGTAGATGGCGGCGCGGGCCGCCCGGGCGAGCCGCAGCGAGTATTCCTGATCCGAGCGGTAGGATTCGTCGAACGATTTCCGCAAATGCGCCGGATAGGGCTCGCGTCCGCCTTCGTAGCGAGCGTCATTGATCGCGCAGGCGATCTTCCTGTCGAGTTCGTCGATGGGTTGTTCGCGGGTCATGTCGGCTCCTTTCTGGCGCGGATGGCGGCGGCGATGTTGTCGCACATTCTTATCTCGTCATCGGTCGGCGAGCCGCCATCGGGAGGCACGAGGCAACCGTCTGCGGCGATCTTCGCGCACGCCTCCCGCTCGGCCTCGACTGCGGCTTCCGTCTCCTGCGCCAAATTGGTGGGAGACGAGCCTACCCGCGAGCACGGGTCGTCGGCTCGTCTCCCTTCTTCCACCGTGTCTCGACCGGATTTTTTCACCGGCACGGCTTCGGAACTTGATCGCGCTTTCGTCTCCTGCGCCTTCGCGGCGAGGCGCATGGCGGCGATGACGCGCGCGCGTTCGAACGCTACATAGACCGCTCCCCTTTCCTGCACCTTGGCTTCCGTCTCCTGCGCCTCGGCGCAGATGCGCAGGGCGGAAAGGATGGCGGGGGCGTGTTCGAACGTCCACTTGACCCAGCCGCCGTCTGTCTCGTCGTCGAGGCAATCGCCGCTGGGGCGCAGGAACTCGTCAAATTGGGCCGCCATCTTCGCGTAGTCCGGTGTCTCGCTCACGCCGCCCTCCCCGTCCGCGCCGTCGCGACGGAAGGTTCGTGGAACACGACCCCGCGCTCGGCGCCGAACGCGCTGATGAGTTCCATCAGGTCGCTCAGCTCGGCCTTGCTCATGTCCGAGGTCCGCATCCCGAGCGGGACGAAAGAGCCGGGATCGAGGCCGGGCACGACGCGGGCGCGCCGAAGCGACGCCGTGAACACGTCTTTCCAGTCGTTGGGCGTCAGCTTCTGACCATACCATTCGACCTGCATCGCGACGTCGGTGAGCATCGCCCAAAGACGGGCGTTCTGCTCAAGCGAGCGCTGGGGCGCCTTGAACTCGACGCGCGTGCCTTCCGGGGCCTTGGCGATCCATGCCGCAGCGCGGGCGCGGACGGCGGCGTTTGCGAGGATGAGCAGGGCGCGGGACATTAGGCCGACCTCGCGTTCTGGATTTCGTCCTGCTTGGCCGCGATCGGCTTGAACACCGTGTCGAGCAGGGTTTTCAGCGCCGGTTTCTGATCGGCCGGCGTTGCCATCCACGCCTCTTGCAAGGCCTTGACGCCGCCGAGCGCGGCTTTCCTGAGCACGTTCGACCGCGCGTCGAGCAGTTCCGTCATCGTCGGCGGTTCGGGCTCCGATGCGACATTCGCCTGCGCCTTGTCATAGAGCGCCAGCCCGAACGGGTTCCCAAACGTCATCAGGGCGCGCTTCATCGCGTCCGTCTCGGCTTCCTTGATCGCGCTTTCGTGCGCTTGGCCGAGGTCGGCGTCGATCCCATGCCCGGCGCCGACGCCTTCGCGCACGATGTCGCCGACGCGCACGCGAACCTTGGCGATGTAGGAGACACCCCAGCCGGGCTTTTTCTTCTCCCCGATGTCGCGGGGCTTTTCCGCCACCACGCGGATATCGACCGTCTCGCGCGTCCATGCGTCGAAGCCGAAAATTCGATTGGCCTCGGCGATGGCGTGCCAGCCTTCGATGTAGGAGACCTTTCGCCCTGCCTGGTTGCGGTCCTTGACGTTCTCCCGGAGGAGCGGACCGTCAAGCGCCTTGATCTGTTCGGGGGTGAAAGTCATCACAGCACCTTCTCAAGGGCGGCGCGGGCGCGCTCAAGGGCCTTGTTGAAGTCCGAAAGCCTCGTCGAGAACAGAGCGTCCTGCACGGACTTGCGGCCGAATTTCCCGGCGAAAGTTTCGTATGCCGATACGGCGCCCGCAAGATTTGCCGTTGCGTCTTTCAGCGCCTCGACCAGCGCATCATGCGCGTTCGCAGCGCGGACGATGAAGGCGGCGTTGGCGTCGCTTGACGTAAAGCAAATCGCCCAGCCTGCCGGCGCGCGAACAGCCGGCGGCCCTTCCTCGACATGCCAGGGAACGAACTTCCACGGCCCCGGCGTCCGTTTCGCGTTCAGATTGTCGGTCATCACAGCACCTTCTCGATCTCGGCGATGACGCCGGGCGGCAGATCGCCATTGGCCTTGCGATAGGCGCGGGCTTCGGAGACGATTGCCTCGGCGATCTTGTCGGTCAGGCCGAGCGCGCCGATGGCTTTGGACCAGTCTGTAACCCGCAGCGTTTCCTTGGTCCGCAGCGACGTCGCCCGCGCCGCAAAGCGCGACTTGAACCGGACCTGTGCGTCGCGCTCGGCGATCTTCGCTTGCCGCTCGGCAAGGCTGAATTGCTCGAACGCCGCGTCGGCCTGTTCGATGGCTCCGGCGATGTCCACGCCAATTTCGCCGACCGAGGCGTTGTCGCGGGCTTCCTGTTCAATCCGCTCGGCTTCGCGGGCTTGGCGCTCGGCTTCCTCGGCGGCGAGCCGGGCTTGCGTCGCCTCGCGCTCGCGTCGGGCGTCCTCGGCTCGCATGAAAGCCTCCAGCCGGCCCTTGACCTCGCCAACCACCTTCGCCATGCCGTCGATGGCGGGCTTGTATTTCGCCCGCGCAGCCTGCCATGCGGAATAGAGCGGATCAGCCTCCGCCTTTTGCGCGGCTTCGAGATTTTGAAGCACGGCGGCGCCGGCGGCCATCGCTTCGTTGGCGGCGATGGCTTGTTCCTCATCCTGGATGGCGGGATTGTCTTTGAGGAAAGCCGCCATATGTTCCCACACCGGGCGCGCTTCATCGACGGGGGATGGCGGATTGTTGCCGCCGATCTTCGCGCGGGGGTTCACGTCAAGCATGGGCGCTTCCCTCCTCGTTGTGGCTCGCACCGTTCAGAAATTCCGCGCTCTTGCGAGCCGGCGGCGTGCCGAGGCTGCGCAGCCACCATCCGGCGCCGTAGCCAAGGGAATAGACATCCGGACTCAGGCCAGCGAGAATGACGGACAGATATTTCTTCGGGTCCTTGCTGTTAAAGGCGGCTCCTGACCGCACCATCGCCTCATAAATTTCAGATGCCGTCAGGGGCGTGCCGGCATCGCTCAGAATCGCCGAAATGCTGTCCCGAAATTTGTAGTAGGGCCGGACGCGCTTTTGGGGCTTCGCGGCTCCGCGCTTGGAACCGATCTGGCGCGGCGTGATGTCGAATTCGAGGAGGACCGCCGTCGCGATTTTTTCGGGGCGCTGATCATCCGCCTCGAACCAGCCGGCGATAATCTCCCGCAGCCTTCGCGGCGCGCGGTCCCGCCGCGCTTCTTCGTCGGCTCGGACGGCGTCGGAATACTTTTTGAATGTCGCGCCATCGACGATCCAGACCTTGATTTTCTTCGATTCGATCATGACAATGCTCCTTCGGTTTCTTGGAGGGTTTCGAGGCTCCGAGCGACGCCCTCGTAATGCTGGGCGCGGTCGCGGCAACTGCGCGCCTGCTCATGCGCCCATGCGGCGTCGGCGGGGAAATCGCGGGCGGTCGCGTCGTAGCTTTTGGCGGTCGCGCGGGCCTGCTTGGCGGCGTCGCGATAGAGCTGCGCGCGCTGGCGGGGGGTGAGGTCGGCGGTCATCGCGTGGTCTCCTCAGAAAGGGATGTCGAAATCGTCGGCGGAATTGGGCGGCGCGACTTCCGGGCTGGTCGTTTGCCGGTCGCTTGCGTTTCGCGGGTCGCGATAGCCGTCCACGCGGCACCGCTGGCCCGGCAACAGGATTGAGGCGTCGCGCTTCGGCTGTAGCCGTCGGCACTCCGGGCACGGAAGCCCGGCCTTTTCTCGATAGTCGCGCCGGTGGGCCTTCATGGCTCTGAAATCGTCACCAACGTCGCCCATCCTACCTACTCCGCCGCTTCCGATTGATGCCCGATCAGCAGCGGCGCGCCCGATTCCTCGCGCCGCTTGCGCTTCGATCCGACGCGCGCCAGCCGCGACTCGCGGCAGCGCGCGCCGATTTCCTCAAGCGCGTCGGCGAGCCTCACGTCGCGCCGGTCGAGCGCCGCCGCGATTCTCTCGAAGGTCAGGCCCTCGATCCGCTCGCGGCGCCGCGCGCCTCGTAGGCGAGGCATTCGGCCTGGGTCGGGAACAGCGTCCCGTCGTCGGCCTGGTAGCGGGCGACCGGCGGCGGCGTCATCGGCGCCGGCAAGGTGTCGACCGCCGGAAACTCCGCGCTCACCCTGCGCCAGACGCGCACGTCGATCGCGCGGAACACGGCGTTGCCGAGTTGCTCGTCGGAGAAAATGAAGGCGTCGATCGGGTCGCTCACGATCCGGTCGGCCTGGGCCGGCGAGAGCCCCTGCGCCTCCAGCTCGCCGCGTTCGAGCGACAGCAGGATGCGCAGCTGGTTGTGAAATTCCGCGTGGCTCATCGTCGTGATTCCTCTCGCTTGCGGTTGAGTTCCTCGATCGCCTCGCCGCAGGTCGCGCCGAACCCGATCGGGTCTTCCTCGGCGTCGTCGACGCCGGCGTAGTAGGCCATCCATCGCCACGCCGGTTCGGCGGCGGGATAGTAGTGCGTGACGAGACGCGGGGCCGTGCCGGCGATCTCGGCGTTGATGCGGGATTGCCATTGGCGGAGGGCGGTCATGGCGTTTCTCCCTCGCCGGCGACATACTTTCCCGTCGCGTCACGCGGCGGATAGACGACGTCTTTGCCGGCGATCCATTCGAAGTTCGTGCAATCGCCGCCATCCGTGATGATGACGCGATTGGTGATGCCGATGCGCGCGGCGACATTGGTCGTGTAGATTTTCGCTGCCTTGACGGCCGATTCGGCGGAGACGTGTCGGCGCACGTATTCATAGGTGCCATCGGCGAAAAACTGGCAGACCGAAAATTCGCCGCTCTGATCCTTGGCGGTCATGGCGTCTGCCTTTCGTCGTCTGCGAGCGTCTTCAGCGCGTCGTCGCAACAGGTGATTGCTGTTTCGATGCGGTATTTGAGCCTCGTTAGGCTCTCTTGCGCGTTGCTTCCTCGCTTGGATTTCGCCCACCATCTGTCAAGGCTGTCGAAATCTTCAGACGTGCCTTTGAGGATGCTGCGCGCGGTGGCGATTTAGGCGTGGATGGCGATATTTTTCATGGCGCTGTCTCCTCTTTGATCCCCAAGGACTCCTTCACTCGCATCACCGGGCCCGGCGCGATCTCGACCGCAGCGCGCTCGTGCGTCAAAAAATACGGAGGGGAGTGGGGCGTGGCTCATTCCTCCAGCGAAGCGAGATCGAGCCACTGGACGCCGGGAGCGCCCATGTCGATCAGGATTTGAACGGCGCTCTCGGCGAAATCCGCCAGAAAGCTGTCGGCGGCGGCGGCGGCGGCGGCGGCGCGGGCGGCGGCGGCGATCCAGAACGCCCGGATCGACGTGTCGGGCGTGCAGGAGGTAGGCTCCTCAAGCCGGTCATAG
>CAIZGR010000794.1 GCA_903932535.1 uncultured Hyphomicrobiales bacterium
CGGTGCACAGACGCACGGATTCCACGACACACCGGCCCGGACTGCTGTCAAGACGCGCTGCCTGAGATGGCGGCGGCGGTGGCGGCGGATGCCCGACACGACAGGCGGCGGCAGGAACAGCGGCGGCGGCGGCGGGGGCTCGCTGTGGGACAACCTCACCAACTTCTCCTTCTATTCCGGCGTCAACTACGGCGCCGGCCAGGCCGTCATCATAGGGCCTGCCTCCGTCACCGTCCCCGAACCCTCGACCTGGGCGCTGATGGCGATCGGCTTCGGCGCAACCGGTTTCATGGGCCTGCGGCGAGGCAAGCTGAAGGCGACGACCGGCTAGAGCGCGCCGCGACGAAGGGGAGGCCGGTTTTTCGCAAGCACCGCATGGCGTCAAGAGTCTGGCCGGTTGCTGAAAACTCGCTTTCGCTGCATTTCGATTCTGTTCAGGATTCGAATGGAATTCGTTCCCTTCACGGTCTCGATGCTGCGCAGCGGATTTTTTCAGCGGCCCGCTGGTGAGAACGCCCGTCATCTTCGATCGGAGGCGACGCGTTTTGCGCAGCCTCGTCCGCACGGCGAGCCGCAAGCGACGCCATCGAGCGACCGCCGGGCGCTCCGCAATCTGCTGGATTGCTTCGTTTCACTCTCGCTGAAGCGTGGAATCGGCGCCGGACGCGCCCCCGCGCCAGAGGACTTCGTCGTCATCCATGCAAAACCGACTTCACTTCATATCCGGCCTGCCGCGTTCCGGCTCGACCCTGCTCGCCGCGCTCCTGCGCCAGAATCCCCGTTTCTCGGCCTTCATGTCGAGCCCGGTCTACGCCTTCTTTTGCGCCATGCTCACCCAGACGAGCGCTCGCAGCGAGGGATCGGTGTTCATCGACGACGCCATCCGCAAGCGGCTGCTCGTCTCCACGTTCGATGCCTATTATCACGACACGCCGCCCGAGACGGTGATCTTCGACACCAACCGCGGCTGGACGACCAAGCTTTCCAGGCTGGTCGAGCTTTTCCTGGCGGCCAAAATCGCCAAGGCCGACGTTTCCGTGCGAACGCTGTTTGCTGTCTGTCTCGCCGATCCGTCCGAGGCCAAGGCGGGCTCGGGCGAGCCTGCGCGCGCCGTGGCCGACTATGTCGTCTTCCGCACGCCCCTTGCAGCCGCTTGCTCCGATCGTTAACATCATTTTGCGCTGGGATTGCCGGCACGGCGGGCGGCGCCGTGCCGGGCGTGCGCCCCGCAATCTGAAATTAGGGGAGAGGCGATGGGGCAAAGCTGGGTCAGAAGGATTTGTCTCGCAGGGACTTCGATTCTCGCGATGCTTGCTGCGGGCGGGGAAGCCTGTGCCCAATCGTTTACGGTCGATTTTTCCTACAGTGGCAATGTTGTAGAATGGACAGCGCCAGAGTCTGGTCTTTACGGGATTATCACCGCCGGCGCGAGGGGAGGGGAGAGTTGCGTCACGAGCGATTGCGCTAAAGGCGGCCTCGGCTTTATCGAGGGCGCCATTTTTTCCCTGACGCAGAATGAGCAGATCACCATTATCGTCGGTGGCGAGGGCGGATCGGAATACGAGCACCACACTGCTAATGACAAGGGCGGCGGCGGCGGCGGCGGCAGTTTTGTTTTCGCCGGGGGGGTGTCCAAAACGAACCTTCTCGAGGCGGGCGGCGGCGGGGGCGGCGCAACTTATTATAGTACAAAAACGAATGGCCAGAACGGACAGCCTACGCGAAACGGGGGCGGCCGCTACGGCGGAACAAAAGGGTCAGGGGGCGGCGCTACGGGCGGCGATACCGGTGAATATGGCGCCGGCTCGGGTGCGGGCGTGGCTGGCGGCGGCGGCGGCGGCAGCCGCGGACACTGCAAGGGCGCGCCGAGTATAACCTCTTTTAGCACCTGCAGTACTTCGGGCGGATTCGGCGGCGGCGGCGGCGGCACCGGCGACCAAGTTCCTTCCGGCGGCGGAGGCGGAGGCTATTCGGGCGGATCAGGCGGACCGGGGTTCTATGAGGGCTTTGGCGGTGGCTCTTTCACCGCCAGCCACTATACGTTTTTCACTGGCTACAATACACAAAAAAATGGCTATGTAGCCATAATGTATACGGGTGGCGCCTCCCCCGTTCCCGAGCCCTCGACCTGGGGCCTGATGGCGGCCGGGTTCGGAACTGTCGGCTTCCTGGGCCTTCGCCGCGGCAGGCGGAAGCCCGTGATCGGGTAGGGTTCGAACGCTGGTGAGCCGATCGGAAGGCGGCGCGGGCCTCGCGCCGCTGTTGTCAGAACCACCTCCGTCATTGCGAGCCGCAGGCGAAGCAACCCATCGGTCGTAGGGCGCGTTACGATTGCTTGGATTCCTTCGCTGCGCTCGCGACCACGGTTTCGTTGTCGCGATTCATCTGAGACCTCGTCGTCATCCATGCAAAACCGTCTGCACTTCATCTCCGGCCTGCCGCGTTCCGGCTCGACCCTGCTCTCGGCGCTGCTGCGCCAGAATCCGCGTATCTCGGCCTTCATGTCGAGCCCGGTCTACGCCTTTTTTTGCGCCATGCTCACCCAGACGAGCGCGCGCAACGAGGGATCGGTGTTCATCGACGACGCCATCCGCAAGCGGCTGCTCGTCTCCACGTTCGACGCCTACTATCACGACACGCCGCCCGAGACGGTGATCTTCGACACCAACCGCGGCTGGACGACCAAGCTGCCGGCGCTGGCGAAGCTGTTTCCGGAGGCGAAAGTCGTGTGCTGCGTGCGCAACCCGGCCTGGGTGCTCGACAGCGTCGAGAGCCTGATCCGCCGCAACGCCTTCGAGCTGTCGGGCATTTTCGGCTACGACGCCGGCGGCACGGTCTATTCGCGCGTCGAGGGCCTCGCGGGGGCCAACGGCATGTACGGCTACGCGGCCAACGCCTTGCGCGAGGCGGTCTTCGGCGAGCACGCCGGCCGGCTGCTGCTCGTGCGTTACGAGAGTCTGATCTCCAATCCGCTGGCGACGCTTGCCGCCATCTACGAATTCCTGGGCGAAGAGATCGCCCCGCACGACCCGAAGCATATCGAGCCCTGCTTCGACATGGTCGAGTTCGACCAGAGGCTCGGCACCCCCGGTCTGCACGACGTCGGCCGCTCCGTGCAGCCGCGCAAGCGCGAAACCGTCCTGCCGCCCGACCTGTTCAAGCGCTACCAGGCCGACGCCTTCTGGGAAGACCTGAACCAGCTGCCGGAAAACGTCTGCGTGGTGTGACCGGCCGGGCGTTTTTTTGACGGACCGGCGGACTTGCGATAGAGGCCGCGCGGTTCGGCAGGGCGCGGTCGTCGACCGCGCCCCGGCGGGGTCGACGACCCCGCCATCGTGGCGCGTCCGGCCCGGCGCGTCCCACAACGGCGAAAAAGAATGAATGTTTTTGCGGATTTCCAGGCCCGCGTCGCGGCCCTGATCGAAAAGCGAATCGCTGCGGGCGAGCTTCCCGACAACCTCGACCTGTCCCGCTTCGTGGTCGAGCCGCCGCGCGACCCCTCCCACGGCGACCTCTCGACCAACGCGGCGATGGTCTACGCCAAGGAGGCGAAAGCGGCGGGCTCGAGCGCGCGCGCGCTCGCCGAGCGCCTCGCCGCCGACCTCGCGGCCGAGCCGGGCGTGGCGAAGGCCGCGCTCGCCGGACCCGGATTCCTCAACATCGTCCTGAAGCCGGAGGTCTACGAGAAGGTTCTCAGACATGTTCTCGTCGAGGGCGCGGCGTTCGGGGCGGGCGCGCCGGGCGCGGCCGGACAGGTCAACGTCGAATATGTCAGCGCCAATCCGACCGGGCCGATGCATGTCGGGCACGCGCGCGGCGCGGTGTTCGGCGACGCGCTGGCGAACCTGCTGAATTTCGCCGGCCGGACGGCGACGCGGGAATATTACATCAACGACGCGGGCGCGCAGGTGAACGTGCTCGCCCGCTCGGCGTTCCTGCGCTATCGCGAGGCGCTCGGCGAGGACATCGGCGCGATCCCGGAGGGGTTCTATCCCGGCGACTACCTGAAGGGGGTCGGCGAAGCGCTGAAGGCCGAGTTCGGCGCCGGGCTGAGGGACAAGCCCGAGGCGGAATGGCTGCCGGACGTGCGCAAGCGCGCCATCGACGCGATGATGGCGATGATCCGCGACGATCTCGCCGCCCTCAACATCGCCCACGAGGTGTTCGCCTCCGAGCGGGCGCTGACCGGCCTCGACGGCGGCCCGGACCGGGTGAAGGAGGCGATCGACGTTCTGCGCGGAAAGGGCCTCGTCTACGAGGGCCGGCTGGCCCCGCCGAAGGGCGCGCCGGCGGAGGACTGGGAGGACCGCGAGCAGACGCTGTTCCGCTCGACCGCGTTCGGCGACGACATCGACCGGCCGCTCGTCAAGTCGGACGGCAGCTACACCTATTTCGCCAGCGACATCGCCTATCACAAGACCAAGATCGACCGGGGCTTTCTCACCCTCGTCGACGTCTGGGGCGCCGACCACGGCGGCTATGTCAAGCGGATGCAGGCGGCGGTCTCGGCGCTCTCCGGCAACGAGGCCAAGCTCGAGGTGCGCCTGTGCCAGCTCGTGCGCCTGATGCGGGCGGGCGAGCAGGTCAAGATGTCGAAGCGCTCCGGCGACTTCGTGACGCTGCGCGAGGTGGTCGACGAAGTCGGCCCCGACGCCGTGCGCTTCATCATGCTGATGCGCAAGAACGACGCGCCGCTCGACTTCGATCTCGCCAAGGTGATCGAGCAGAGCCAGGACAATCCGGTCTTCTACGTCCAGTACGCCCACGCCCGGGCGCGCAGCGTGCTGAGACAGGCCCATGCCGCCTTTCCCGATTTCGACCTCGATCCGGCCGCGCTCGCCTCCGCGGAAGCCTCGTTGCTGACCGACGAAGGCGAGCGGGACCTCATCCGGGCCATGGCGCAATTCCCGCGGGCGGTCCTGCAGGCGGCCGAAGCGCACGAGCCGCATCGCGTCGCGTTTTACGCCCATGATCTCGCCACCCGCTTCCACGCCCACTGGAACCGGGGCAAGGACGACAGGGATTTGCGTTTTGTTAACGAAAAGGAACGAAAGTTATCGTACTCGCGATTGGGTCTGGTGGCTGCGGTCGGCCTTGTTTTGGCCTCTGCGCTGTCCATCTTGGGGGTTAGCGCCCCTGAGGAAATGCGTTAGCGGACTGTCGCCGCCGCCTCGCGCATGAGGCGCGCCGAGCGGATCCCGCGGTTGCACGAGGGCGAAATGAGCGTTTCCGGAGGAAGAACGGCGGTCGATATCGACCTTGACGACTTCGAGAAGCGGCTGCGCGCCGCAGGGGCGCCCGCGGGCGTCGAGGATCCGCTGGCCGAGCTCGCGCGGCTGGTCGAGGCGTCGCGACCGAAGGTGGCGAGCGCCGCGCCGCCGCCGCCGGCGCCCCCGCCTCGGCAGGCGACGCCTCGGCAGCTCGCGCCGGGCGAGCTGCGGGCCGCGTTCGAAGCGCCGGCGGAAGCCGAGTTCGAGCCCGAAATCGCGGCGCCGGCCGAAGCGGGCCTGGAGGAATCCGAGCCCGGCCCGGAGAGCGCTTCCGCGCCGGCCCGGGAACCCGGCCGCCGGCCGCGCCGCTGGCTCCTGACGGTCTCGGGACTCGCCATCGCGGGCGTGGCCATGATCGGCGCCGTCGTCGCGCTCAAGGGCGGCTTGCCCGGTCTGCACAAGCAGCCGCCGTTCATCGTCGCCGCGGTCGGCCCGACCAAGGTGCAGCCGCCGAGCGACGAGACCGTTTCGAACGCGAACGAAGCCGGGACGAATCTGCTCAGGGACAACACCCAGGCGAACAGGGTCAAGGTCGTCAACAACGAGGAGCAGCCGGTCGACCTGAACGCCCAGACGGCGGCTGCGTCGAACGGCGGCGGTCAGCCGCTCGTGCGCGGCACGGTCGACACGCCCGTCGTCGTCGCCGCGCCTCAGCCGTCGCCGGCCGCCGCCTCGCCGTTCCCCGAGCCGAAGCCGGTCAGAACAATCTCGCTCAGGCCGGACGGGACGCCGATCCCGTCCACGGGCGCGGACGCGCAAGCGAGCCAGACGCCGCCGGCCCAGCCCGCGACCCAGGCGCCGAAGCCGCCGGCCAAGTCCGCCGCCAAGGCGCCGCCGGTCGACGCCGCCAACGCGCAATCCTCGACGCCGAAGCTCGACGTGCCGGCCAAGCTCTCGGGCAAGTCGTCGGCGCGCGTCGCCGTCGCGAAAACCGATACGACCGCTCCGGGCGGAGCGGGCGAAGCGGCGGGCGAGCCGGCCGGCGCAAAGGCCGAGAAGCCCACCAAGGCCAAGACGCAGGAAGCCGCCGCCGAGCCCGCGGCGCCGGCCGATGCGGCCGAACCCGGCGCGACCGCGTCCGGCGGCTGGGCGGTCCAGCTCGCCGCCCCCCGGTCCGAGGCGGAAGCCAAGAACGTGGTTTCGAAGCTCGCCGGAAAATACGCGTCCGCCCTCGGCGGTTCGGCGCTCGGCGTGCACAAGGCGACCGTCAACGGCGAGACGATTTATCGCGTGCGCGTGACCGGCCTTTCCAAAGCCGACGCTGCGGCGCTGTGCGCCCGGCTGAAGGGCGGCGGCGGTCAGTGCTTCGTCACCAAGTGAGGGGCTATCTCTCGCCCCGGCTCGCGGGGAGAAAGGATAGCAACGTCACGGAGTTTCGATGCCGAAGGCTTTCATCGCCGGTTGCGCGGGCCTCGCGCTGAAGCCGCTCGAGCGGGCGTTCCTCAGGGACGCCGACCCGTGGGGCCTGATCCTGTTCAAGCGCAACGTCGCCGGCCGCGACCAGCTTCGCGCGCTGACGCAGGATTTTCGCGAATGCGTGGGCCGTGCGGACGCGCCGGTGCTGATCGACCAGGAGGGCGGGCGCGTCCAGCGGATGGGGCCGCCGGACTGGCCCGCCTTTCCCGCCGCGGGCGCGATCGGGGCGGCTTTCGCGCCCGATGTCGCGGAAGCCGCGGCGCGGCTGATCGGCCGCCTCATCGCCCATGACCTCGAGGAGGCCGGGATCACCGTCGACTGCGCCCCCGTGCTCGACGTCGCCGAACCGGGGACCCATGCGGTGATCGGCGCGCGCGCCTGGGGCCAGGACCCGGGCCGGGTCGCCGCGCTCGGGCGGGCGTTCGCCGAAGGGCTTCTGGCCGGGGGCGTCGCGCCGGTCGTCAAGCACATGCCCGGCCACGGCCGCGCGCGGGCGGACAGCCATCTCGAGCTCCCGGTCGTCGAGGCGTCGCGCGACGACCTCGCGCGCGATTTCGCGCCGTTCAAGGCGCTCGCCGGCCTGCCGATGGCGATGACCGCCCATGTCGTCTACCGCGCGCTCGATCCTGACCGCCCCGCCACCGCCTCGCGCCGGATCGTGGACGAGGTCATGCGCGGAGAGATCGGCTTCGCCGGGCTGATCATGAGCGACGACGTGTCGATGAAGGCGCTGAGCGGAACGTTCGAAGCGCGCGCCGACGCCATCTTCGCCGCGGGCCTCGACATGGCGCTCCACTGCAACGGCGATCTCGACGAGGCCCGCGCCGTCGCCTCCGTCGCGCCGGCGCTCGCCGGCGAGAGCCTGCGGCGAGCCGAAGCCGCGCTCGCCGCGATCCGCCCGCCCGAGCCGTTCGACCTCGATCGCGCGCGGGCCGACCTCGCCGCGATCAACGCGCGGCTGGGGCTGGGCGCATAGGCTTCGCCGGGGCGACGCCGGCATCGACGCGTCTTGCGGACAGCGGGCCGCAAAAAAAAGGCCGCGCGAACGCGGCCTTGCAGATTGCCGAAGCGGCGAAGTCAGGCGATCGCGCGGTCCGGGCGGCGGCGGGCGCGCAGGCCTGCGAGGCCGAGGCCGCCAAACCCGAGCGCCATGAGCGCCAAGGTCGAGGGCTCGGGAGCGGCCGGGGCGTCGCCGGCGCGGACGCTCGCCGCGGCGAACATGGGGCTGTTCACCACGAAGAGCGTCAGGTTGCCGGCCCCGAAGACTTCCTGGAGAAAGGCGCCCGGCAGATTCGAGCAGCTCCAGACGTCTCCCGAAACGGCCGAGCATCCGACGCCGTTGAGCGAGAAACGGCTGAAATCTCCGGTGTTGTTCGCGAAGTTCAGGAGATCGAAGCTGTCGCCGACGTTCAGGGTGAAGCCGTTCGTCAGGTCGAGCGCGAGCCCGCCGTCGAGCGTCGCGACCTGCGTCACGTCGAGCGCCCCGTACTGCCCGGTAAAGTCGCCTGCGACGAGGGAATCGAACACGCCCCCACCAGTCTGGACGAAATTGCCGTCGATGCTTTGGGGCGCTGCGAGTTGCAAGACGCCCCCGTTGGTCGCCGTCCCGGAGCCGCCGTTGACGGCGATGGAGTCGCCGAGCGCGGTTTTGCCGCCGACGAAGGCGAGATCGCCGGCGCCGACGGTGATCGAGCCGCCCGTGAAGCTGCCGAACCTTGCTCCCGAGCCTCCGTTGACGTTCACGAGCGGCTGATTGTCGATCTCGACATTGCCGATGATCTTGCCTGAGTTGGTGATCGTCCCGATCGAGCCGGTGCTGTCGATCGCGTCGCCCGGGGCGCCGGCGCCGCCGGGGCCGGATCCGCCCGCGCCGCCCCGGATCACGCCGCTGTTGGTCAGAGCCGAAAGCGTGCCGGCGTTGGAAATGCCCGCGCCGCCGGCGCCGCCGACGCCCGTGCCGCCGTTCGCGCCGTTGCCGCCTTCGATCGCGCCGCTGTTGATCAGGCCCGAGAGCGTGCCGCTGTTGGAAACGCCCGCGCCGCCTGCGAAGCCGGCTCCGGCGGCCCTGCCGCCGGTGATCACGCCGCTGTTGGTCAGCGTCGAGAGCGAGACGGTGTTGGAAACGCCCGTGCCGCCCGTGCCGGCGAAGCCCACGCCGCCTGCGATCACGTTGCTGTTGGTCAGCGCCGATATCCGGCCGGCGTTGGAGACGCCTGCGCCGCCTGCGCCGCCATAACCGTTTCCGCCCACGATCAGGTCGCTGTTGGTCAGAGCCGTGAGCGTGCCGGTATTGACGACGCCCGCGCCGCCCGCGCCGCCGTTTCCGCTGTTGCCGCCTTCGATCACGCCGGCGTTGGTCAAGGTCGCGAGCGTGCCGGCGTTGGCAAGGCCGGCGCCGCCGGCGCCGCCGGCGCCCGAGACCGTGCCGTTTCCGCCCCGTCCGCCTGCGATCACGCCGCTGTTGGTCAGATTCGTGATCCGGCCGGCGTTCGCGAGGCCCGTGCCGCCGTCAGCGGCGTTGCCGCCGTTCCCGCCGATGATCTGGCCGGCGTTGGTCGCCGTCCCGATCCTCCCTGCGTTCGACAGGCCCGGGCCGCCCACGCCGCCGAGTCCGGTCGAGGCGCCGCCATTTCCGCCGACGATCTTCGCGTTCTTCAAATTGGCGAGCGTTCCGGCCGCTCCCCCCGTGGCGACCGCGACCCCTGCGCCGCCTGCGCCCCCTGTTCCGGACCCGGCGCTGCCTGCGCCGGCGCCGCCGTCGATCACGCCGCCGTTGCTGAGCGTCGTGATCGTGCCGGCGTCGGAGACCCCCGCCCCGCCCGCTCCCGCCGTGAGGCTGCTGAGATTGAGCTCGCCCGCGCCGCCGAATATTTTGCCGGACGGTTGGTTGGAGAAGCTCCCGATCTTCGCCTTGGCGGCGATCGACACGGCGGCTGCGCCGGGCAGGCCGCCGGCCAAGCCGTCGCCGCCGCCGCCGCGGATCGTGCCGTTGTTCGTCAGCGTGGCGATGCTGCCGGTGTCGGCCAGGCCCACGCCGGGCCCCTGCGCGGAGGAACCCGTCCCGGCTCCCCCGCCGAGGATCGAGCCGCCGTTGGTCAGCGTCACGATCGTGCCGGCGTTGGACAAGCCGGCGCCGCCCGCGCCTCCGGCCCCGGTTGGTTGCGTGGCGGCGCCGCCGTTTCCGCCGCCGATCGTCGCCCCCGCCTGATTGGTGAGCGACCCGATCCTTCCCCCTTTGGCGTTGGACAGTCCGGCGCCGCCCTGCCCGGAGGCGCCGCCGGCGATCGTGTTGTAGTTGGTCAGCTTCCGGATCGCGCCGAAGTTCGCCACGCCGGCGCCGCCCGTGGCTTGGGGCCCGCCTGCGCCGCCTTGAATCGCGCCGCCGTTGCTCAGCGTCATGATCGTTCCGAAGTTCGACACGCCCGCGCCGCCCGCGGCTCCCGTCGTGCTTCCGGCGCCGCCGAGGATCGTTCCGGCGTTGATCAGAGAGCCGATCGTCCAATTGTTCGACACGCCGATTCCGCCCGGGTTGCTCGCCGCGCCGCCGATGCTTCCGTTGTTGGTCAGCGTCGAGATCGAGCAGAACTGCGCGTCGACGCCGTCGGGACCGCCGGCGATGCTCCCGCTGCTCGTCACGGTGATCGGCCCGCCGTTGCTCAGGATCGGACCGGGGACCGGCGTGGAGATCGTCTGGAGCGACGGGAAGCAGGCCGCGGTCGCGGCCCCCGGCGCGCCGAGCGTCGCAAGCGAAGCGCCCAGCGCAGTCGTGATCAATAGGGACTTGATCTGCATCGTAAGCCTCCTCGTTTGAATGATCTTCAAGGTGAGAGAGTTTACGCTTAACGAGTACTATCGTGAGCCGTCTCAGGTTGTTTCAGCCGAGTATGATCACGGGCGATGTGGACGTTGCATTGAAATGCAATGACGAGAAACGCAGCCCTGCTCCACTGTTCTTGTTTGAAACTGTCGATTTGAGGCGCCGCGAGCGCCGTGCCGAGCATCTGACGCCGTCGAGCGAAAGCGACCGGGCGCCGCCGCCGATCGCCCCGCGGTTGCTCAGGATCGGGCCGGCGACCGGCGCGGGGATCGTCTGGCGTGGGGACGGAGGCCGCGTGCGCCGCAAGGGGAGCGCCGATGGCCGCCATGACGAGCGGAGCCGTGAGCGGCATGTCGAGCCTCCCGAAGCGGATTCCAACGCTCGAGAACGAATTGCCCTGAAAGCGCGCGGAAACGGCGCGCGCGGGCAATCGTCCTGTCGGTTGTCAGGAATTCCTGGCTTGATCGTCAGCTTCGTGCAAGCGTTGTCGTCGTCACCCGCCAAGATGACGCCCCGTCAGGGCGCCCTTATCTGAAAGACGTACTTCAATCGACTGAATCTAGGACACATTCGGCATAACAATGCCGGGATTATCTTACGAACGACTCGATGCGAACGGAATCTAGCGTGGAAGCTCCGTCCGGGTCAAACATAATATCGCGTTGACACTGTCATTTTATCCGAATCATTGGCCGAAAGACGGGCGCGGACGGGAAACAGGGCGTGGGGGAGAGCCCGGCTTGCCCACCGATGTGATGGAAAAAAGGGCAAGCAGTCCTTGTATTGCGGAAAATCGGAAGTCATGGTAGGGTTCTGAAAGTGGTCGGCGGAACTGAGCGATGGGGAGTTCTCGCCAAGCGAAAGAAGCTTCGGCGGGTACGGAACGTCCGAAGAGGTGGAGCGGCGGGGGATTTACGCGGTCCTCACGAATCACAAAACGATAATGGTGCTTCAAGGGAACGTGAGGCGCTCGACGCTCCTGGATCGCCACCCGGCGAAATTGATCCGGGGGCCGCTCGCGAAGACGGTTTTCCCAAAAACGCTGGCTCCGCAGTTGCGGAAGAGTCGAGATCCAGCTCCAAACTCTTGGAAAGGCTCGAGTCCGGATCGCCGCGTCGCCGAAAGCGGCGCCCAAGTCCTTGAAAAGCAGAACTCGCTTTTCAAAGAACGGCGCTCGCCGCCGGCTCACGGCTTCGACGGGGGTCCGAGAAAGTGGTCGATCGTCTCCAGGAACTTGGCGACCGAAATCGGCTTCGACAGATAGGCCTCGCAGCCGCCGCGCAGAATCTTCTCCTCGTCGCCTTTCATGGCGAAGGCGGTGATCGCGATGACCGGAATGTGCCGCAGTTCCTCGTCGTCCTTGAGCCACTGCGTGACCTCGAGGCCGGACACCTCCGGCAACTGGATATCCATCAGGATGAGGTCGGGCCGGCGGGCGCGGGCGATATCCACAGCCTCGACGCCGCTGCGGGTCTGGACGATAGTGTGCCCCCGCGTCTCGACGAGATCGTTGAAGAGCTTCATGTTCAGCTCGTTGTCTTCGACGATGAGCACGGTCTTCGTCATGGGGCTTGCTTTCGGCAGGCGGGGACGGGGGCTTGCGCCGGCACGTTATCCGATAGACCTTGACAAAGAGAGAATTGCACGATGCGCGCGCCGTCGAAAGACCGTTCCTCCGTGAACGTCGAATCCGGACAGGATCTGGCGGTGGAGGCGCTGGGCTTTCTGGCCGGCGACGAAACGCGGCTCGAGCGCTTTCTGGCCGTGACCGGGCTCGGGCCGCGCACTCTGCGCAGCGCCGCGGCGGCGCCGGGGTTCCTCGTCTCCGTCCTCGATTATCTCATGGCCGACGAAGCCCTCCTCGTCGCCTTCGCCGCCGAGGCGGGGCGCCGCCCGGAGGACGTGATGCGGGCCTGCCAAGCGATGCGCGGGCCGCCGTCCGCGGCCGGCCGGTGAGCGAGGGCGCGGGGCCGATCCTGTGCCGGGACTGTCTCGCCAGGCTCCGGAAAGGCGCCGAGCGCTGCGCCCATTGCGGGTCGCCCCGGACGGTCGACCTGGACGCGGCGGCCGGGCTCGAGATCGCCCATGTCGACTGCGACGCCTTCTACGCCTCGGTCGAGAAGCGCGACGATCCGGCTTTGCGCGACCGGCCGCTGATCGTCGGCGGGCCGGGGCCGCGCGGCGTGGTGTCGACCTGCTGCTATCTGGCGCGCACCTTCGGCGTGCGTTCGGCCATGCCGATGGCGCGGGCGCGGAGCTTGTGTCCGCAGGCCGTCGTCCTTGCGCCCGACATGGCGAAATACGCGCGGGTCGGCCGGGAGATCCGCGGCCTGATGCAGGGGCTGACGCCGCTGGTCGAGCCGCTGTCGATCGACGAGGCCTTCCTCGACCTCGCCGGCTGCGCAGGGGCGAACGGCGCGGGCGCCGCGGAGACGCTCGTCCGCTTCGCCGCCCGCGTCGAGCGGGAGATCGGCGTGACCGTTTCGGCCGGCCTCAGCTACTGCAAGTTTCTCGCCAAGATGGCCTCCGACCTCGACAAGCCGCGCGGCTTCGCGATCCTGCGCCGGGCGGATGCGAAAGCCTGGCTCGCGCCGCAGAGCGTCGGCCGGCTGTGGGGCGTCGGCAAGGCGAGCCAGACGAAGCTCGAGCAACTGGGCTTCCGCCTCGTCGGCGACCTCCAGCGCATCGAGGAACGCACCGCGGCGGCTCGC
>CAIZGR010000795.1 GCA_903932535.1 uncultured Hyphomicrobiales bacterium
AGCGCCTCCAACGCCACCTTCGCCTTGAACGCAGGCTCAAACTTCTTGCGTGACTTCGTCATTTCGTTCGCTCCGTTGGAAACGGAGCAGGACGCTCAACACCTTAACGGCTGGTCCCAAAACCGGGGTCCACTTCAGAGGGCGAGACCGGCTATCGGTGACGGCGGATTGTGTGATCGCCCCGTGCCTGCGCTTCGAGAGGGAGGCGATGAACGGGCGGAAGGCGCGAGGGGCGGACGGTCGTGGAGCCTGTCGGCGCGGCGTGGATGGCCGAATTGCCTGCCCCTGTCATGGCTGGGCTCGACCCGGCCATCCCGCCGGCGCCGCCAAACCCCGCGACGTGGCTTCACGCGATTGCCCGGGTCGTCGGGCGAAGCCGGCTTGACAGGCGCGGGAGGCCGCCCTAGCCGAGCCGGCGATGTCCATCGATGACCAGACCCCTGCGGTTCGCCGGATCCGCCGCCTCGCGGAGATTTCCGATCGCTACGACGTGATCCTCTGCGACATATGGGGCGTGCTGCACAACGGCGTGGCGGCTTTCGCGCCCGCGTCCGACGCGCTCGCCGCCTATCGGCGCCGCGGCGGGACCGTCGTCCTGATCACCAACGCGCCGCGCCCGTCGGCCCCGGTGCGCCGCCAGCTCCTCGAGCTCGGCGTGGCGCCGGACGCCTTCGACGACGTCGCGACCTCGGGCGACGTTACGATCGGCCTGATCGCCGAGCGGATCGGCGAACCCGTTCTCCACATCGGCCCCGCCCGCGACCTCAGCCTGTTCGAAGCCGCAGGCGAAGCCGCAGGCCGGCCGCCGCGACTGGCCCCGCTCGACGAGGGACGCTACGCGCTCTGCACCGGGCTGCGCGACGACGTGACCGAAACGCTCGACGACTACGAATCGGAGCTGAGCGCCATGGCGGCCCGCGCGATGCCGATGGTGTGCGCCAATCCGGACATCGTGATCCATCGCGGCGAGGCCATGATCTATTGCGCCGGGGCGCTGGCCCAGCGATTCGAGGCGCTCGGAGGGGAGGTCGTCTACGCCGGCAAGCCGCATTTGCCGATCTACCGCCGCGCGCTGGCGCTGGCGGAGCGCGCCCGCGGCGTCGCGATCGACGAACGGCGCGTGCTCGCCGTGGGCGACGGAATGAAGACCGACATCGCCGGCGCGGCGCGAGCGGGGCTGGACGCGGTCCTGGTCACGCGCGGCATTCACCGGGCGGCTCTCCATGGCGATTCGTTCGACGCGCCGGCCGGCGCGGACAAGATCCAACGGCTCTGCGACGATTTTTCGCTGTGGCCCGTCGCCGCGATCGGCGCGCTGTAGCCGCGCTCCCATAGCCCGTCGAGAGACGGGCGTCCTTGCAGACGCCCTGTGGACCGCGGCGACGCGGTCGGCGACCGTATCTACGGGAATGAGTTGCAAAACGTTCCAGTCCACAATCGGAATTGATCGCGCCCGACTTTCAACCTAGGAATCCATGTCCGGCGAATGGGAACGGCTCGCCGTCGCAGGGAGGCGTTGAGTCGCATGCAAAAGCCGATGTTTCAGACCCTCTATTTCGAAGACCTGACGGTCGGCATGCGGGAGACGATCACCAAGACCGTCGAGAACGAGGACGTGATCGGCTTCGCCGAGCTTTCGGGCGACCACAACCCGATCCATCTCTCCGAGCATTTCGCCCGCAAGACCCGGTTCGGAACCCGGATCGTTCATGGGCTCTACACCGCGAGCCTCATTTCGGCGGTCATCGGCATGCGGCTGCCCGGCCCCGGCGCCGTCTACATCTCGCAGACCCTGAACTTCCTCGGCCCGGTCAAGATCGGCGACGTGATCGACGTTAGCGTCGAAGTGGCCGAGCTGACGGAGAAGGGCAGGCGCGTTCGCCTGAAGTGCGAGTGCCGGGTCGGCGACAAGGTGGTGGTGGAGGGCGAGGGGATGCTCAGCGTCCCGCCGAATCCGAAACTGAGGCACGCGACGACCGCTTGACCGCGCCGCTCGGGAAAGGCACTTATCGAGCGCGGCGGGCATCCGTCCCGCGCGTCTGAACTCCGGGGATCGCAGGACGCCATGAGACGCGGCTTCGTGCTCGCCACAGATCCGGCGACGCCGCCGCCGGGGCTGGAGCGCGCCGTCTACGCCATCGGCAATTTCGACGGGCTGCACGTCGGCCATCAGGCGGTGCTCGAACGCACCCGTCGCTTGGCCCAATCCCGCGGCGCGCCGAGCGCGCTCCTGACCTTCGAGCCGCATCCGGCCGATTATTTCGCCGAGCGCCCGGTCGCTTTCCGGCTGACCCCGCCGGACCTCAAGGCCGCCGTCGCGGAGCGGCTGGGGCTCGACGGCGTCGTCTTCCTGACCTTCGCCGCTTCGCTGGCCGGGCTCGCCGCGGACGACTTCATCCGCACGATCCTGGTCGAAAGGCTGGCGGCCGGCGCCGTCGTCGTCGGCTGGGACTTCCATTTCGGCAAGGGACGGACGGGAACGCCGGCTGTCCTCGCCGACGCCGGCGATCGTTGGGGTTTTGCGGTCGACATCGTCGCCAAGGTCGAAATCGGCGAGGGCGAGACGGCGCGGATCGTGTCCTCGACGTCGATCCGGCGGGCGCTCGAGCGCGGCGACGTCGTGGACGCGGCGCGCGGACTGGCGCGCCGCTACGCCGTGTCCGGACGGGTGATCGCAGGCCAGAAGCTCGGGCGCACGCTCGGCATGCCCACCGCCAACATCGCCCTCGAGCCGGCCAACCGGCTGGCGCACGGCGTCTACGCCGTGACCGCGACGGTGGACGGGCGGAATTGGCCGGCGGTCGCGAGCTTCGGCGTCCGGCCGACCGTGGACAACGGGCCTCCCCTGCTCGAAGTCCACCTCCTCGACTTTTCCGGCGATCTCTACGGCCGCGAGATGACGGTCGAATTCGTCGAGCGCATCCGCGAGGAACGGAAGTTCGATTCGCTCGCCCTGCTGGTCGAGGAGATGCGGCGGGACGTGGCGCGCGCGCGCGTCCTTCTCGCGACGGCCTCCTGACGGTCGTGTCCGAGTTTGAATTTCGAGGGCCTTCTCGGGCCTCCGCGAGCCCGCAATGGAGCGGCGCTTTTCTCACTTCGAAGAACACGAAGGATCACGAAGAAACCCTTGGTGGACCTTCGTGTCCTTGGTGGTGAACAAGACGACGATTCTCTGCCGCGGCGCGGAAATTTCGAACGGAGGCGCCGCCCGCCCCACCCGGGATTTGGCGTTTCCGGCGAAATCCTCTAATCCCTCGCCGCCTGTTCGCCCCTCACGATCCCGGCCCGAAAATCCCATGACCGACGCGCCCGACAACGGCTTCGACTATTCGCAGACGCTTTATCTGCCGAAGACGGATTTTCCGATGCGCGCGGGGCTGCCGCAGAAAGAGCCCGAAATTATCGCCCGCTGGGCGCGCGAAGACCTCTACGCGCAGTTGCGCGAGGCCGGAAAGGGCCGGCCGAAGTTCGTCCTGCACGACGGGCCGCCCTACGCCAACGGCAACATCCACATCGGCCACGCCCTAAACAAGATCCTCAAGGACATGGTCGTCCGCTCGCAGCAGATGGCGGGCAAGGATTCCAACTACGTTCCCGGCTGGGACTGCCACGGCCTGCCGATCGAATGGAAGGTCGAGGAGGATTTCTACCGCAAGAAGGGCAAGGTGAAGCCCGACTTCTCCGATCCGGACGCGATCGTCGCCTTCCGGCGCGAGTGCCGCGCCTATGCGGAGCACTGGGTCTCGGTCCAGCGGGAGGAGTTCAAGCGGCTGGGCGTGGTCGGCGACTGGGATCACCCCTACACCACCATGAGCTATCCCGCCGAGGCGCAGATCGCGCGCGAAATCTTCAAGTTCGTCGCCAACGGCTTGCTCTATCGCGGCTCGAAGCCGGTGATGTGGAGCGTGGTCGAGAAGACCGCGCTCGCCGAGGCCGAGGTCGAATACGACGACTACACCAGCGACACGATCTTCGTCGCCTTCCCCGTCGAGGGCGGGGACGCGTCCGTCGTCATCTGGACGACGACGCCCTGGACCATTCCCGGCAACCGCGCGATCGCCTTTTCGCGGCGCGTGTCTTATGGCCGTTATCGCGTGACCGAAGCCCCCGCCGACAACTGGGCCAAGGCCGGCGCGACCTATATTCTCGCCGATTCGCTCGCCGAGAGCGTGCTCGAGGCGGCAAAGGCGGCTGGCTTCGAGCGCCTCGGCGACGTCGGCCCCGACGCGCTCGCCGCGATGGCCTGCGCCCACCCGCTGCGCCCGCTCGGCTACGGCTTCGTCGTGCCGCTGCTCGACGGCGATCACGTTACGGAAGAGGCCGGCACGGGCTTCGTCCACACCGCGCCGAGCCACGGCCGCGAGGATTTCGAGCTGTGGACGGCCAACACGCGGCTCCTCCAGCAGCGCGGTCTCGACACCCGCATTCCCTACACCGTCGACGAGGACGGGGTGCTGACCGACGAGGCCCCCGGCTTCACCGGCAAGCGGGTGCTGACCGAGAAGGGCGAGAAGGGCGACGCCAACGACGCGGTCATCAAGGCGCTGGTCGAGGCCGGCGCGCTGATCGCGCGCGGCAAGCTCAAGCACCAGTATCCGCACAGCTGGCGGTCGAAGAAGCCGGTGATCTTCCGCAACACGCCGCAATGGTTCCTCGCCATGGACCGGCCGTTCGCCGGGGCGCCGAAGGGCCAGACGCTGCGCGAAATCGGGGTCGAGGCGATCGAGGCGACGCGGTGGGTGCCGAAAACCGGCGAGAACCGCATCAAGGGCATGGTCGCCAACAAGCCCGACTGGGTGCTGTCGCGGCAGCGCGCCTGGGGCGTGCCGCTGGCGATCTTCGTGCGCAGGGGCGAGCACGAGCCCCTCTACGACGAGGAGGTCAACGCCCGCATCGCCGCCGCCTTCGAGACCGAAGGCGCCGACGCGTGGTTCGCCGAAGGCGCTAAGGAACGGTTCCTCGGCGGAAAGCATCGGGTGGAAGACTACGACAAGGTCGACAACCTCGTGGAGGTCTGGTTCGATTCCGGCTCGACCCACGCCTTCGTGCTCGAGGACGCCGTCCATTTCCCGGGGCTCGCCGGGATCAAGCGGATCGTCGAGGGCGGCCCGGACGAGGTCATGTACCTCGAGGGCTCCGACCAGCATCGCGGCTGGTTCCAGTCGTCGCTGCTGGTGAGTTGCGGCACGCGCGGCCGCGCGCCGTTCGACGTGGTGCTGACCCACGGCTTCACGCTCGACGAGAAGGGGCGAAAGCAGTCGAAATCGCTCGGCAACCAGACCTTTCCCCAGGACGTCATCCGCGCCTCGGGCGCCGACATTCTCCGCCTGTGGGTGGCGAGCGTCGATTACTCGGACGACCAGCGCATCGGGCCGGAGATCCTGAAGGCGGTCAGCGACAATTACCGCAAGCTGCGCAACACGATCCGCTGGATGCTCGGCACCCTCGCCCATCATGAGGGCGGTTCATCCGTCGGGCTCGCCGGCATGGCGGAACTCGACAGGCTGATGCTGCACAAGATCGCCGAACTCGACGCGAAAGTGCGCGAGGCTTACGCGGATTTCGATTACGCCCGGGTGATCTCGCTTCTTTCCGCGTTCATGAACGCCGACCTTTCGGCCTTCTACTTCGACATCCGCAAGGACGCGCTCTACTGCGATCCGCCGTCGAGCGCCCGGCGAGCCGGCGCCCTCGAGGCGATCGAGCATATTTTCCGCGCCGTGACGGTCTGGCTCGCTCCTGTGCTCGTCTTCACCGCCGAAGAGGCCTGGGCCTCGCGCAATCCGGGGAGCGGCTCGGTCCATCTCGAGCAATTCCCGCTCATTCCGGCGGAATGGCGCGACGACGCCCTGGCGCGCAAGTGGGAGACGATCCGCGGCCTGCGTTTCGCCGTGACCGGCGCCATCGAGATCGCGCGCGCCGACAAAGCGATCGGATCGTCGCTCGAGGCTGCGCCGCGCGTCTATCTGACGCGGCCCGAGCATGTCGAGGCGCTGAGCGGCGTCGATTTCGCCGAGGTCTGCATAACGTCCGGCATCGCGATCGAGACCGCCGCCGCCCCTCCCGCCGCCGCGTTCCGCTTGGCCGAAATGCCGGACGTCGCGGTCGTGATCGAAAGGGCGAAGGGCGTCAAATGCGCCCGCTCGTGGCGCTATTTCGATCCGGCGACGGCTTCGCCGGATCATCCGGACGTCAGTCCGCGCGACGCGGAAGCGCTGCGCGAGCTCATGTCGCTCGGCCGCCTGTCGTGACTCCGCGCGTTTTCGGCGCCGTCGTGGCGCTCACGGTCGTCGCGGCCGACCAGGCCGCCAAGCTCGCGGCGCTCGCCGGGCTCGAGGGCGCGCCGGAGCCGACGCCGGCCGGGCCGTTTCTCGACCTCGTGCTGCGATGGAACCGAGGCATTTCCTTCAGTCTCTTCACCCAGGACACGAGCGCAGGCCGGGCGGTCCTGCTCGCCGTCACGCTCGCCGCCATCGCCCTGCTGGGCTGGTGGCTGGCCGGGAGCCGCTCCTATCTTTCCGCCGGCGGGCTCGGGGCGATCATCGGCGGCGCGCTCGGCAACGCGCTCGACCGGCTGACCCATGGGGCGGTCGTCGATTATCTCGACCTGCACCTCTTCGATCGGCACTTCTTCGTGTTCAACCTCGCCGATGCCGCGATCAACGCCGGCGTGGCGCTGCTGATCGTGGACATGGCGTTCGGTCCGCGCGCAGCCCGGCGCAGCGCAGCGACGCCGCCGGGCGTGGAGCGCATGTGAGCGCCGTCGCCCCGGTCAATGTCATGGAATAGCCGGAATTTGCGACGAAGAGACCCGTCAGCGCGTTTCCCCGCGACCGCTGCGGCCGGTCGCGGTTCGAGAGAGAAGTGGGAATGCATTTCGGATTTCGTGCAACGCTGATCGCCATGGCCGTAGCCGGAGCGTGCTTGGAAACAAGCGCAGCCCGCGCAGGCGACGACGGCGCTGCGCCGTTGTGGGAAGGGGTCGGCTCGATTTTCGGCCCGTTCGTCGGGTTCGCCAAGGACGAGAAAGACCCGATCGCGTATCGCGAGCATGGCAAGATCGTCGTCCCGAAGTCGTTGGACCTGCCGCCGCCCGGCGCATCGGCGCCCGTGAACGGCGGCGCTTGGCCGGTCAATCAGGAAGCGCAGCGCAAGGCGCTCGCCAAGCAGCAGGAGAGGGACAAGATCTCCGGCGTGGGCGACGCGCGCCTCCGCTATACGCATCCGTTCCCCAACGCGCCGGTCACCGTCAAGGCTTCCGACCAGCCGTCGGGCGCTGCTTCCGATCCGACGAGCGGCGGAAAGGCGGAGTCCTCCTCTTTCCTCGGCAACCTCAATCCTTTGGGCTGGGTTGGCGTGGGCAAGAACACGAAGCTCGGACCCGAGCCGGACCGGGAATGGCTGACCGATCCGCCGAAAGGCTATCGCGCCCCGGTTGCGGCGACGCCCGCGGCGGCGAAGCCGATCCAAGCCGGACAAGCGTCAAATTGACGCTGTAGATTCTGAATCGGCCGGTTTAGGCGGCGCGTCGTGGATTCGGCGCTTGGCGGGCGAAAGAAAAGCAGGTAACTTGAGCTGAAGATTTGCCGTATGCCGGCTCAGTCGAGCAGCACAACGGATGGGGCTCAGGGGCGCAGCTCACGGACCGAGTCGCTCGCTTAGACGAACGCCATTGAGTGAAGCCGAAGCTCGGAAGACCCAATGCGGATTTCGACGCGGGTCCTCGCTGAAACCCTGAACGCAGCGCAGCACGAATAACGCCGTAAACGGCGGGGGTTGGCGAGGTCGAGCGTGCCGGGCTTCAACGCTCGGATGACAAGCCGGAACTGGGCGCAGGCGAGGGGCGAAGCTTTGTCGTCGGGGCGACGAGCACGACGGCAATGCGCAATTGACGGAACGATCGGACGCGTTTTCGCGCCGGCGCCCCGGCGCCGATGACGGCGCAACCGGCGACGAAATTGGAAAAGGCAATGAGACCAGGTCAGAACAAGCGGATGCGCGGCAGGCCGACAAACGGCCGGCGAGGACCGAACCCGTTGACGCGTTCCTACGAATCGAACGGTCCGGACGTGAAGATTCGTGGCAACGCGCAGCATGTGGCGGAGAAATATCTCCAGCTTGCGCGGGACGCCCACACGGGCGGAGATCCGGTTGCGGCGGAGAACTATCTCCAGCACGCCGAGCACTATTTCCGCCTCATCGCCGCCGCGCAGGCGGCTCAGGCGATGGCGCAGAGCGGGCAGGCCCGTCCGGCCGGCGACGGCGACGGCGACGACACGGATGACGACGACGATTACAGCGCGCTGTCGGATCGGTTCGCTTCGCCCTCGGAACGCGCGCCGGCGCTCCAGCAGCCGCAGGGCGGCTTCCCGGGTCAGCCCATCGCGCCCAACGCGCCGCAGCCCTTCGTCGAGCGTCCGCCGTTCGACGCGGAGCGGCAGGGGCAGGGTCAGGGGCAGGGCGATCGCAGCGGATTTCAGCCGCGCCAGGACCGGCAGGGCAACCGCTTTCCCGACCGCGGGCCGCGTCAGGACCGTCCGTTCGGCGAACGCCAGGAGGGCTATCGCGACAACCGGCAGAACCGCGACGGCCGGAACCGCGATTTCAGGCCCTATCGCGACGCCGGACCGTCCCAGCCGCAAGTCGTGCGCGAGAGCGCGCCCGAGGTCGTCGGCGCGGCGGCTCTGCCGTCCTTCATCACCGGCCCGGTGAGGCCGACCGTCGCCGAATCGGATGCGCCGCCGCCGGCTCCGGCTCCCGTCGTGGACGCTCAGCCGGCGGAGATCGAGGCGAACGACGCCGCCGCGCCCGCTTTCGACGACGCGGCGGCGGGCGAACCCCGCTTCCCGGCGCGCGGCCGCCGGCGCAGGCTGCGTTCTCCCTACGGCTTCAACGCCGCGCAATCGGAGCAGCAGGATCTTCCGATCCCGGCGCCGAACCCGGCGAGCGACGACACCCCGGTGAACGAGTAGCGCGCCGGCGCCTGGAGACGCGGTCGCCGACCGCTTCTCGCCGCGATCAGCGATCGCGGCGAGAAGCGGGGCGCATCGCGGTCAACGTCACCGAATTGGCCGTCGTCGCCGCCTCGATCGTCATGCCGCATTCCCGCGCGAGCAGCGCCGTGTAGTAGGGCTGGATCGAATGGCCGTCGATCGTCTCGGGCTCCGCGCCGGAGATCATGGTCGAGACCGCGGGGGAAAGCCGCGCGTTCGGACCGGCGGCCTCGACCCGGATGCCGAGGTCGCCGCCCTCGCCGGTCATGTCGACGGTCACGATCCCGCCGCGCGGCGCCGCGCCCGCCGCGACAACGCAGAGGTTGAGCAGGAGCTTCACGACGTTTTTCGGCGCGAGGCGCCGAGCCGCCTCCCAGCGCAGCGAAGTGCGGTCGGTGGCGATCAGCCCGCGCGCCGCGTTCTCGGCGTCGCCCGTGTCGATCTCGGCGCTCAGCGAGCCGGCGGCGCCGAACGCGAGCCGGCAGAACTGCAGGCGCGCCGAGGCGGAGGCTGCGCTCTTCCTGATCAACTCGAAGGCGATGGCGCGCATCTCCTCGTCCTCTTCGCCGTCGAGGACCTCCAGTCCGTTGACGATCGCGCCGACCGGACTGATGACATCATGGCAAACCCGCGAGCACAAGAGCGCGGCGAGATCGAGCGGGGCGATTGTCAAGCGGCTGATCCTGTGGTCAATGCCCGTTGCGGCGGCGGCGGACGCCGCCGTGAGAACGGGCTTGGCGGATGGCATAGCCGATTCGCCGAACCGCCGCGATACCCTCGGCGCGGTCAAAATGAGCGGCCACGCGGCGGCGATCGGGTCCATCAGGCGCAATTCTGGATGAAAAGGGACGTCTTTGCCGCCGATTCACGCTGAAGACCGATCGATCGATCCGGATCGCGCCTCGCGCGACGCCATCGCCGCCTGCCTCGCCGAGGTCGCGCTCGCAGCCGGGCCGGCGGTCATGGAGGTGTACGCCTCCGGCGGCGCCGCCCATTCGAAGTCAGACGGCAGCCCGGTCACGCTCGCCGACGAGCGGGCCGAGGCGATCATCTGCGCCCGTCTGGCGCAAGTCCTGCCCGCGATCCCGGTGGTCGCCGAGGAGATGACCGCGGCCGGCCGGCAGGTCGCGATCGGCGACCGTTTCCTGCTCGTCGATCCGCTCGACGGCACGAAGGAGTTCATCACCCGCAACGGCGAGTTCACGATCAACGTGGCGCTCGTCGAAGGCGGCCGGCCGGTCGCCGGCGCGGTCTATGCGCCGGCCGTCGCGCGCCTGTGGTTCGGCGGCGAGCGCGCCTTCGTCTGCGACATTCCGGTCGGCTCGAGCCTGCCCGAGCCCGCGGCGTGGCGGCCGATCCGGGCGCGCGCGGCGCCTGCGGGCCTGGTCGCGCTCGCGAGCCGTTCGCACGCCGACGCCGAGACCGAAGCCTTCCTCGCCCGGCTGCCCGTGGCCGAGCGGCGCGCGGCCGGATCGTCGCTGAAGTTCTGCCTCGTGGCCGAGGGGGCGGCGGACGTCTATCCCCGCTTCGGGCCGACGATGGAGTGGGACACCGCCGCGGGCGACGCCGTGCTGCGGGCGGCCGGCGGGGTCGTGCGCGACGTGTCGGGCGCGCCGCTCCCTTATGGAAAGGCGGGCGGGTCCTTGCGCAACGGGTCGTTCGTCGCCTGGGGCGACGCCGCCGCGGCCGACCGATTCCGGTAACGTTAATCATCGGTCAACGTCCGTGGCGGACAATAGGGCGAGGCTCGCGGCGCGAATCGCCGGAGCGGGTAGCGTTCGGGCGGGCTCGGGGGCGCGGCGAAGGAGCGCGGTGATGGCGAGACTGACGCGTCGAGAGGCGCTCGCCCTGGTTGGGGCAAGTCCTTTTGCGCTTTGCGCGCAGGCGCGGGCCGACGCCCCGCCGCAGACGTTCTCGGTCGACGAGATCGTCGACAACGGCCACAAGTTCTTCGGCGGCCTTTCGCGAGGCCTCGCCGAGGCGGTGCAGGAGGCGGCGCGCCGATGGGGCCTGCCGAATGCCTATATCCTCGGCCAGGAGGCTTCCGGCGCCTTCATCGGCGGGCTTCGCTACGGCGAAGGCAAGATGTACACTCGGAACGCCGGCGACCAGCCGGTGTACTGGCAGGGGCCGTCGCTCGGATTCGACTGGGGCGCCGACGGCGACCGGACGATGATGCTGGTCTACAACCTGCCGGCGGTCGGGGCGATCTATCAGCGCTTCGGCGGGGTCGACGGGTCGGCGTATCTCGTGGGCGGTTTCGGCTTCACCGCGCTCGACGCCGCGGGCGTGATCGTGGTCCCGATTCGGACCGGCGTCGGCGCCCGGCTCGGGGTCAATCTCGGCTATCTGAAATTCACCCAGCGCGCGACCTGGAATCCCTTCTGACCGGCCGGCCGCGCGCAATCGCCTATGCAGCCCGAGGGCCTTGTGCGAAGATGTTCCGCGCGCGCTGGGCGTGGTGGGAATAGGCCGTTTTGATCGAGCGGGCGCTCTACGTTGCGATCGGATTTCTGATGGCTGCGCTGGCGGCGACGGCGGCGGAGCCGCTGTTTTCGCGCCGCGCGATGCGGCGGGCGCTGGCCCGCGCGCGGCTCCTTTCGCCGCCCTCCGGGCGGCGGGCGCTCGCCGGCGCGGACGCCCTGCGCGCCGTCGAGCAGGCCACGATCGCGTTTCGCGCCGAATCCGGTCGCCAATTTGCCGAATCGATGCGGCTCGAGCGCGAAATCGCCGATCTCGAGCGCGCGCTCTACGGCCGACGCGCCGAGAGCGAAAAGCTGGCGGCGGACGGCCGCCGTCTCCAGGCGACGCTCGGCGCCACCCGAATTGCGCTCGACGACGCGTTCGCCGAACGCGACGGGGCCGTGGCGAAGCGCTCTGAGGCCGAGGCCGTTCGCGATCGGGCGCGAATCGCGGTCGGCGCCGCCCGGGTCGAATATCTCGAGGGGCGTGTGGAAGCGCTGACGGAAGCGACGAAAGCCGCCCGCGGCGAGACCGCCGAGATCGCCGCCGCGTCTCGCGCGGCCGACGCGCAATTGCGCGAATCGATCGGCCGCATCGGCCGGGAAGCCGTCCGCCTGTTCGCCGCTCACCGACCGTCCGACTGGCGAAGCGCCCGGCTGCGGATCGAAAGCCAGCCGATGCGTGCGACGTCGAGGCCGCGCCCGCCGGCGAGGAGGCCGGCGTCGTCGACGATGGCCGGCGCAGGCGCGCGGGGCGGACGCGCGCGTCGAAGCCATGATTGCGCCGCCGCGTTCAAGATTGCCGGCGAACAGCCAGCCTTTGTGAAGCCCGGAATGGAGTGAGGGGAAGACCATGAGCGACGATCCGGCCGAGGCGGCGATCGAGGCCAAGGAGAAGGACCAAACGGTGGCGCTGATCATCTCGATCCTCGCGCTGTTGCTTGCGCTGTCCGAAGCGGGCTCGAAACAAGCCCAGCACCAGTCGACGGAGATGAACATCGAAGCGTCCGACCTCTTCAACTTCTATCAGGCCAAGAGGATCCGCTCGACGGTGTTCGAGACCGCCGCGGCGGTGCTCGAAACCCAGAAGGCCGCGGTCTCCGGCGCGCCTGCGCAGGAAGCGTTCGACAAACAGATCCAGACTTTCAAGGCGACGGTCGCGCGCTTCGAGCACGACCCGAAGAAGCCCGAGGACAGCCTGGAGGCGATTCAGGAGCGGGCGCAACGGGCGACCGAATCGCGCGAGCTCGCCAACCACAGACTGGAACGCTACGAACTCGGCAGCGGCCTCACGCAGATCGCGGTCGTCCTGGCGTCGGCCTCGATCGTGACCGGCATCGCCGCGCTGACGTGGTTCAGCGTCGGGCTCGGCGCGATCGGCGCGTTCCTGATGGGACTCGGGTTCTTCGCGCCGACCGCGCTGAGCTTCCTCGGCTGAGCGGCGGGGCGCATACCCTCAGCCGGCGGCCTTGCGCTGCGGCGGGTCCGCCGGCCGTTGGAGACGGCGCGGCGCGGCCTCGCGGGGCGGATGGGCGACGTCCACCATCGGCGCCGGACGTCTGCGCGCGAGCGGTTCGCCGCGCAGCGCCGCCATGACCGCCAGCGCCGCGTTGCGGTTGAGGGCGTTGTTCAGCCGCGCCAGCGTGCGGATGCGCCGATAGCTCTCTCCGGCCTGCAGATCGCTGGCGATCAGCACGCGCACCAGCACGTCGTTCGGCGCGCCGAGGGCGGCGAGCGCGACCGCGAGCGGTTCGCCCGACGGGTCGTCGGCGATGCGCTGGGCGAG
>CAIZGR010000796.1 GCA_903932535.1 uncultured Hyphomicrobiales bacterium
CGCCGCCGACGCCGCCGTCGACGCCGCCTCCGCCGCCGCCGCCGCCTCCGCCACCTTCGCCGCCGACGCCGCCGCCTTCGCCGCCGCCGACGCCTTCGCCTTCGCCGACGACGCTGCTCAGATCGATTTCGGCCACTCTTCAGCCGCTCTCGCGGGAATGCCGCTTTGGCTGAAGGGCCCCCCGAACCGGGCGTCCAACGCCTGGCGGATCCTGAAATCCGCACTCCTCGCCTCCAACGACGACTGGGAGGTCTGGACCGGCTGGTACGAGGCGCGGCTCGCCGGCGACGCGGGAAATCCCCCGAACGAAGCGCTCGAAATCGCCCGCGCGACCATCGCGGACGAAATCTGGGAGCAGGGTCCGCGGGTCGTGAACGGCGAGATCGAGCGGCTGATCGCCGAGCACCCGAGCCTCGAGCAACGCCCGGCCGGCTATCGCTTTCGGGTCGTCGACAACGCCATCGACGCGCTGCCCGACGATGCGCGGCCGATCGACGCCGAGGTTGCGGCGGACCTGTTCGGCGAGGTCAGGCGCAAGGCGGGTCTCGTCAAAACGCAATTGCAGCGCGCGCAGGCCGACGAGCACCTCCGCGCCCACGTCGACCTCCTGCTGTCCAGACTGGGGCTGGACGGTCGCGCCGTGCGGCCGGGGCTGATGCTTTCGGCGCTACGCAGCCTCGAATCGGACGTGCGCGCCTACGACGGCGAGGAAGGACGGAAAGAGCTGGCCGCGGCGCAGCTTGCCTCCCTTCTCGACCTCGCCGAGAGCGTGCGCGATCTTTGCGCCATCTTCCCGCGCTCGCGCGAGATCGAGGCCGAGGCGGTCTCGCTCGGTCTGCCGATGGAGCGGATGCCGCAGCTCCGCGCGACAATCGACGCGGTCGTCGCGAAGGTGAACCATTCCGACGGGGCGACCGAGGCGGGACGCGAGGCGATGAACGCCAGCGCCGCCGATCTCGCCCATCAGCGCAGCCTCGCAGACGAAGCCAAGCAGAGCGCCTATTTTCTCGTCGATTTCGCCAATTTCGCCCGCGCCGGCCTCAGCCACCTGAAGACAGGGGGAACGACGGTCGCCCATGAGGCCGGCGGCCTCGGCGCGGACAGCTGGCGCGCGTTTCGAAAGGGCTTTCCGAAAGGCGTCGAGCGCGGCGCACAGGAAACGGGCAGGGGGCTCGCCGTCGGCGGCGTCGCCGTGTTGATGCATTGGCTCGGGAGCGACATCGCCGCGCTCGGCGGCGTGGTCGCAGCCTATGCGCCGCTGAGCCAGATTCTGGAGCGCCTGTCCAGGGCGCCGGCGCAAGCGGAGCCCTCCGAATCCGCGCCGGTCGAGCGGGAGGACGCGCCGCCGCCGGAGCCGCGCCGCCCGCGCGGCGCAACAGGTGGCCGCAAACGAACAAAGGCCTGAATTCGTCCTCTGCCGGCGCTGGCGCTCTACTCCCGCACGTGCCGCAACGCCGCCGCCGCCGCGAACGGCGCTGCGGCGACGGCGAAAAGCGATATCGCGCACAGCATCAGGAACGGCGTCAGGAACGGCGCCGTCCCGCCGCTCGCGGCCGAGGCCGCGGCGACGCCGAAGATCAGCACCGGAATCGTCAGCGGCAGCACCAGAACCGCCATCAGAAGCCCGCCGCGCCGGAGCGAAACGGTCAGCGCTGCGCCGATCGCCCCGATCAGGGTGAGCGCGGGCGTTCCGGCGGCCAGCGTCGCCGCGACCAGGGCCAGCGGCTCGGGCGCCATGCCGAGCATCAAGCCGAACACCGGCGAAACGACGATGAGGGGCAGCGCGCTCGTCGTCCAGTGGGCGGCGCATTTGATCAGCGTCACCAGCTCGAGCGGCAGCGGGCCGTTGATCATCACGTCGAGCGAGCCGTCGTCGTGATCGGCCTGGAACAGCCGGTCGAGGCCGAGCAGGGTCGACAGCAGCGCCGCGATCCACAGGATCGCCGGCCCCAGGCGGGCGAGCATATTGAGGTCCGGGCCGATCGCGAACGGCATGATCGCGACGAGGATGAGAAAGAACACCGCGCCGACCGACGCCCCGCCGCCGATGCGCCGGGCGATGCGCCATTCGCGCGCAAAGAGGGCGAGGGCAGGGGTCATGCGTACCCTTCTCCCCTTGCAGGAGAAGGTGTCGCCGACCCCTCACCCCTGACCCCTCTCCCGCAAGGGGAAAGGGG
Organism: uncultured Hyphomicrobiales bacterium; assembly: GCA_903932535.1. Taxonomy (GTDB): domain Bacteria; phylum Pseudomonadota; class Alphaproteobacteria; order Rhizobiales; family Beijerinckiaceae; genus Roseiarcus. The sequence continues at coordinate 2,178 of CAIZGR010000796.1, forward strand.
AAGCGACCTCAGTTTCGCCGTCCTCACGCCCCCCCCTCCGCGGCGCCCAGCCGCAACGTCTTCGCCCGCGCGAGCCCCAGCGGCGCGTGGGTGGCGGCGAGGACGACGCCGCCGTCGTCCAGGAACGCCTGCATGATGCCGGCGAAGGCGGACTGCGCGGCCGCGTCGAGGGCGGTGGTCGGCTCGTCGAGCAGCCACAGCGGCCGATGGGCGACGAGGAGCCGCGCGAGCGCGGTGCGGCGCTTCTGTCCGGCCGAGAGCGCGCGGGCGGGAAAGTCGATCACATGGGCGAGCCCGACCCGCGCGAGCGCCGCCCGGCAGGCCTCGCGCCGCGACTCGCCCCCGAGCGCGCCGGCCCAGAAGGCGAGGTTCTCGCCCGCCGTCAGCGCGCCCTTGAGCGCGTCGGCGTGGCCGAGGTAGTGCGCCTCTTCGCCGACCGTGCGCTCGCCGTCGCCGCCCTCGAGCGCGAAGCCCCCCGACGCGAACGGCAGAAAGCCGCACAGCCCGCGGAGCAGGCTCGACTTTCCGGCCCCGTTCGGTCCGGTGACGATCAGCGCCGAGCCCGCCTCGGCCTCGAACGCGAGGCCCGAAAACAGCCTTCGGCCGCCGCGCTCCATCGCTAGGTCCCACGCCCGCAGACGCATTGATTCTCCATGGAAAGCGCCGTTGCGGCCGCCCCGTTCGACGATAGTTTCTGTAGCGCGCCCTGGGGAATTTTTCTATAAGCCGCCCACTCCACTCCCTGCATTTCCGGAGCGCCCGCATGGCCAGCCTGGACAGCTTCAAGTGCCGTAAGTCCTTGAACGTGGGGGCGAAAACCTACGACTACTTCTCTTTGAAGGCGGCGGAGAAGAATGGTCTGGCGGGCGTTTCCGCGCTGCCGTTCTCGCTCAAGATCGTGCTCGAGAACCTGCTGCGCAACGAGGACGGCCGGAGCGTCACAAAGGCGGACGTCGAGGCGGTCGCCGCGTGGCTCGACAACAAGGGCCGGCGCGAGCACGAGATCGCCTTCCGCCCGGCGCGCGTGCTGATGCAGGACTTCACCGGCGTGCCGGCGGTCGTCGATCTCGCCGCGATGCGCGACGCGATGACCGCGCTCGGCGGCGACCCGAGCAAGATCAACCCGCTGGTGCCGGTCGACCTCGTCATCGACCATTCGGTGGTGGTCGACTACGCCGGGACCGCGAGGTCGCTCGGGCAGAACGTGGCGCGCGAATACGAGCAGAACCAGGAGCGCTACCGCTTCCTGAAGTGGGGCCAGCAGGCCTTCTCCAATTTCTCGGTCGTGCCGCCGGGCGCCGGCATCTGCCATCAGGTCAATCTGGAATATCTCGCCCAGACGGTGTGGATCTCCAAGGAGAAGAAGGACGGCAGGACGGTCGAGGTCGCCTATCCCGACACGCTGGTCGGCACCGACAGCCACACCACCATGGTCAACGGCCTCGCGGTGCTCGGCTGGGGCGTCGGCGGCATCGAGGCCGAGGCCGCCATGCTCGGCCAGCCGCTTTCGATGCTGCTGCCGGAGGTGATCGGCTTCAAGCTCTCGGGCGAGCTGCGCGAGGGCGTGACCGCGACCGACCTCGTGCTGACCGTCACCCAGATGCTGCGCAAGAAGGGCGTGGTCGGCAAGTTCGTCGAGTTCTTCGGGCCGGGCCTGAACGCGATGTCGGTCCCCGACCGCGCGACGCTCGCCAACATGGCGCCCGAATACGGCGCGACCTGCGGCCTCTTCCCGATCGACGGGCACACGCTCGACTTTCTCAAGTCCACGGGCCGCAAGCCCTCGCGCATCAATCTCGTCGAGGCCTACGCCAAGGCGCAGGGCATGTTCCGCACCCGCGCCACGGCGGACCCCGTCTTCACCGACACGCTCGAGCTCGCGCTCGGCGAGGTCGCGCCGTCGCTCGCCGGCCCCAAGCGTCCGCAGGACCGCATCGCGCTGAGCGAAGCCAAGAGCGGCTTCGAGCACGCGATGGCGGCCGAGTTCAAGCAGCCCGACGCGCTTGCGGCCCGCCACGAGGTCGAGGACAAGGATTACGACCTCGGCAACGGCGACGTCGTGATCGCCGCCATCACCTCCTGCACCAACACCTCGAACCCGAGCGTGATGATGGCGGCCGGCCTCGTCGCCCGCAACGCGGTCGCCAGGGGCCTGACCTCGAAGCCGTGGGTGAAGACCTCGCTCGCGCCGGGCAGCCAAGTCGTGCAGGACTATCTCAAAGAAGCCGACCTCCAGAAGCCGCTCGACAAGCTCGGCTTCAACATCGTCGGCTTCGGCTGCACCACCTGCATCGGCAATTCGGGACCGCTCGCGCCGGAAATCTCGGCGACGATCGGCAAGCACAACCTCGTCGCGACCTCGGTGCTGTCGGGCAACCGCAACTTCGAGGGCCGGGTCAATCCGGACGTGCGCGCCAACTATCTCGCTTCGCCCCCGCTGGTGGTGGCCTACGCGCTCGCAGGCTCGATGCAAGTCGACCTCACCCGCGAGCCGATCGGCCAGGACAAGCAGGGCCATGACGTCTACCTCGCCGACATCTGGCCGAAGACCGACGAGGTGAACCAGTTCGTCGACTCGGTCATAACCGCCAAGATGTTCAAGACCCGATACGCCGGCGTGTTCGACGGCGACGCCAACTGGCGCAAGGTCAAGGCCCCGGCGGGCCTCACCTACGCCTGGGACACGGGCTCGACCTACGTGCAGAACCCGCCCTATTTCATCGGCCTGACCAAGGAGCCGGCGCCGGTCGCCGACATCGAGAACGCGCATGTGCTGGCGCTCTTCCTCGATTCGATCACCACCGACCACATTTCGCCCGCGGGCTCGATCAAGGCGGCGAGCCCGGCGGGCAAATACCTGACCGAGCATCAGGTCGCCCCGGCCGACTTCAACCAGTACGGCACCCGCCGCGGCAACCACGAGGTCATGATGCGCGGCACGTTCGCCAACATCCGCATCAAGAACCAGATGGTTAAGGACGAGGCGGGCAATGTGGTCGAGGGCGGCTACACGCTCCATCAGCCCGGCGGCGAGCGCCTCGCCATCTACGACGCGGCGATGAAGTATCAGGCGGAGAAGGTTCCGCTGGTCGTGTTCGCCGGCAAGGAATACGGCACGGGCTCGTCGCGCGACTGGGCGGCCAAGGGCACGAAGCTGCTCGGCGTCCGCGCCGTCGTCGCCCAGAGCTTCGAGCGCATCCACCGCTCGAACCTCGTCGGCATGGGCGTGCTGCCGCTGGTGTTCCAGGAAGGGACGAGCTGGCGGACGCTCGGCCTCGTCGGCGACGAGACGATCACGATCCACGGCCTCGGCGAGACGCTGAAGCCGCGCCAGACCCTGCTCGTCGAGATCAAGCGTTCGAACGGCGATACGTTCAGCGTGCCGCTGACCTGCCGGATCGACACGCTCGATGAGCTGGAATACTTCCGCAACGGCGGCATCCTGTCGTACGTGCTGCGGCAGTTGGCGGCGTAGTCTTCGAATCGGGGTTTGGAGAGCCTTCAGCCTAGTATGTATGGCGGCGAGGGCGCGGCGGCCGGGATCATAAGAGACGATAAATATTTGTTGAACATATTCGCAGCTTGATTCCTGACGGCATTCACGTCACCTGCCATCAGGACAAATCCGCGTCATTATCGCGACACCGAGGAAATAGGTCATGTCGTTTCTCGAAGCCTACCGCGCCCATGTCGCCGAACGCGGCGCGCTCGGCATTCCGCCGCTGCCGCTTTCGGCCAAGCAGACCGAGGCGCTGATCGCCTTGCTGCGCGATCCGCCGAAAGGCGAAGAGGCGTTTCTGGTCGACTTGCTGACCCATCGCGTGCCGGCCGGCGTGGACGACGCCGCCCGGCTCAAGGCCGGATTCCTCGACGCGGTGGCCGAGGGCCATGAGAAGAACGCCCTGGTGTCGCGCAAGCTCGCGACCGAGCTGCTCGCCACCATGCTCGGCGGCTTCAACATCAAGCCGCTGATCGCGCTTCTATCCGATCCGGAAGTCGGCGCCGCCGCCGCCGACGGTCTGAAGAAGACGCTGCTGATGTTCGACTATTTCCACGACGTGAAGGCGCTCGCCGAACAGGGCCAAGCCAATGCGAAGGCCGTGCTGCAATCCTGGGCCGAGGGCGAATGGTTCACCTCGCGCCCCGAGGTTCCGGCCTCGCTGACCCTGACCGTGTTCAAAGTGTCGGGCGAAACCAACACCGACGACCTGTCGCCGGCCCCCGACGCTTCGACCCGTCCCGACAACCCGCTGCACGCGCTCGCCATGCTCAAGAACCCGCGTCCGGGCATCGAGCCGGACGAGCCCGGCGTGCGCGGCGCGACGAAGCAGCTCGCGGCGCTGATCGCCAAGGGTTATCCCGTCGCCTATGTCGGGGACGTGGTCGGCACCGGCTCGTCGCGCAAGTCCGCCACCAATTCCGTGCTGTGGTTCACCGGCCAGGACATCCCCTACGTCCCGAACAAGCGCTTCGGCGGCGTCTGCCTCGGCTCGAAGATCGCGCCGATCTTCTACAACACGATGGAGGACGCCGGCGCGCTGCCGATCGAGCTCGACGTGTCGCAGATGGAGATGGGCGACGTGATCGAGCTGCGCCCCTATGACGGCAAGGCGCTGAAGAACGGCGCGGTCGTCGCCGAATTCACGGTCAAGTCCGACGTGATCTTCGACGAGGTGCGCGCCGGCGGCCGCATTCCGCTGATCGTCGGCCGCGGCCTCACCGCCAAGGCGCGCGAGGCGCTCGGCCTTCCGGCCTCGACCCTGTTTCGTCTCCCGGCCGAGCCGAAAGACACCGGCAAGGGCTACACGCTCGCCCAGAAGATGGTCGGCCGCGCCTGCGGCCTTCCCGAGGGCATGGGCGTGCGTCCGGGCGCCTATTGCGAGCCGAGGATGACCACGGTCGGCTCGCAGGACACCACCGGCCCGATGACCCGCGACGAGCTCAAGGACCTCGCCTGCCTCGGCTTCTCGGCCGATCTGGTGATGCAGTCCTTTTGCCACACCGCCGCCTATCCGAAGCTGGTCGACGTCCAGACCCACCGGGAGCTGCCGACCTTCATCGCCAACCGCGGCGGCGTCGCGCTGCGTCCGGGCGACGGCGTCATACACTCGTGGTTGAACCGCCTGCTCCTGCCCGACACCGTCGGCACCGGCGGCGACTCGCACACCCGCTTCCCGATCGGCATTTCGTTCCCGGCCGGCTCCGGCCTCGTCGCCTTCGCGGCGGCCACCGGCGTCATGCCGCTCGACATGCCGGAATCGGTGCTCGTCCGCTTCAAGGGCGAAATGCAGCCGGGCGTGACGCTGCGCGACCTCGTCAACGCGATTCCCTTCGCGGCGATCAAGTCGGGCGAGCTCACCATCGAGAAGAAGGGCAAGAAGAACGTCTTCAACGGCCGCATCCTAGAGATCGAAGGCTTGCCGAACCTGAAGGTCGAGCAGGCGTTCGAGCTGTCCGACGCCTCCGCCGAGCGTTCGGCGGCCGGCTGCACGGTGCGGCTCAACAAGGAGCCGATCCTCGAATACATGACCTCGAACGTCACGCTGATGAAGTGGATGATCGCGGAGGGCTATCAGGATCGCCGCTCGCTCGAGCGCCGCATCGCCGCGATGGAGGCCTGGATCGCCAATCCGGCCCTGCTCGCGCCCGACGCCGACGCCGAATACGCGGCCGTGTTCGAGATCGACCTCAATGAGATCAAGGAGCCGCTGCTCGCCTGCCCGAACGACCCGGACGATATCAAGACGCTGTCGGACGTGGCGGGCGACAAGATCGACGAGGTGTTCATCGGATCGTGCATGACCAACATCGGTCATTTCCGCGCCGCCGGAAAGATCCTCGCCGGCAAGTCGGACATCCCGACCCGCCTGTGGATTGCGCCGCCGACCAAGATGGACGCCCATATCCTGACCGAGGAGGGCTATTACGCCACGCTCGGCAAGTCGGGCGCCCGCATGGAAATGCCCGGCTGCTCGCTCTGCATGGGCAACCAAGCGCAGATCCGCAAAGGCGCGACGGCGCTCTCGACCTCGACCCGCAATTTCCCCAACCGCCTCGGCATCGACACGCGGGTCTACCTGTCGTCGGCCGAACTCGCCGCCGTCGGCGCGCTGCTCGGGAAAATCCCGACTTTCGAGGAATATATGGCGGCGGTCGGCGCCTTGCAGGGCAAGACGGACGAGGTCTACCGCTACATGAACTTCGACAAGATCGCGGAGTTCGTCGAAGGCGCGGAAAGCGTAGACGCCTGACCTTTCAAATCGTCACGAAGGCCATGCGGCCCGCCGGGGAAACCCGCGCGGGCCGTCTCCCTGTCGGAGATCCTTCCGAAACCCCACGAGACGCGGCACGCCCATATCGAGGGCGAGGTCGTGACCGCGCCGCCGACCGGCCGCATCGACCCGGTCGACGCCGTTTCCTCGACAGCGGCGTCCTCGGCCGGGCGTTGCGGCGACCGGCGGCGCTCCAAGATTTCATCGCGCGTTCCGAACAGCGGCTGGCTGGGCCGAACGGCGCCCGAGCGAGCGTCGGCGCGAATCCGATCTTCCACGCCCGTCTGCTCGACCCGCCGCCAGCCGGAAGCGAACCCGCAGCGGCCCTCGACACTTCCGTAAGCTGTCCAGCCGCGGCGGGCGCGCGATGAAGGCCGCCGCCGGGCCGCGACACAAAGGCGTCATGCGTTCGAGTTCATGGTCGCCCGACAAATGCGCGGGGCGATGAGATGGTTGGTTTTCGAGGACAGGTTCCGACGGCGCCGCCGGCAGCCGGCAAGACCATCATCCTCGAGCAGGTCGGCCGGCTGCTCGGGCGGGCAACCGGGTTTCTGAAGGACGCGCGACCGGCCGACGCGGTCCCCCTGTTGCGGGAAGCCTCGCGCCTGCAACCCTTGAACGCCCTGATCCAGCACGACCTCGGCCTCGCCTTGCTCGAGACGGGCGGCCTCGAAGAGTCGATCGGCGCGTTCCGTCTCGCCATCGCGAGCAAGCCGCGTTACGCCGACGCCCACTTCCGCCTGGGGATCGCGCTCGAGAAGCTCGGCGATTTCGGCGGCGCGGTTCGCGCCTACGATCGCGCGACCGAGCTTGCGCCTTCGCTCGCCGAGGCGTGGTTCCGCGCTGGCGCTCTGGTCTACACGATGGGCCACCGCAAGGAGGCCATCGGCTGTTTCCGGCGCGCGGAATCGACGGGACGCAAGAGCCGATTCGGACGGCTCGGGGCCGCGCGGGCGCTGCTGGCCGAGGAGCGCGACGAGGAAGCCGAGAAGGTCTTGCGCCAGACGCTCGCGGCCGACCCGGCGAGCGCGATGGCCCACGATCTGCTCGGCGCCCTGCTCGCCGAGCACGGCCGTTTCCACGAGGCCTACGATTGCTTCGCGCGCGCTGTCGCGCTCTCGCCGCTGATGGCGGGAAGCTGGTACGATCTCGTCCGGTGCCGCCCGGTCATGCCCGCGGAGCAAAATCTGATTGCGCAGATGGAATCCGCGCTCGCCACCCCTGGCCTCGAGGCGGCGCAGCGCCTGAGGGTTCGGCTCGCGCTCGGGAAGGCTGCGGACGACCTCGGCGACTACGCCTTGGCGATGCGGCATCTGGACGCCGCCGACGCCGTGCGCCGGGCCTTGGCGCCGTTCGACGCGACCGCGTTCGACGAAGGGATCGACCGTCTGATCGACCTCGGTTCGCCGGGAATGATGGCCCGCGCCGCCGAACTCGGCGACGGCGACGAGAGGCCCGTGCTGATCGTCGGCATGCCGCGCTCGGGCACGACGCTCGTCGAGCAGATCCTCTCCAGCCATCCCGAGGTCGCGGGCGGCGGGGAGCTGAACTTCTGGAACGAGCGCGGACCCCGGTGGCTCGCGGCCGGACCGGCCGCGACGGCAGCGCCGTTCCTGCGGCCGTTTCTGAGCGAAGCGGCCGCCGGCTATCTCGGCGTGCTCGGCGCGATCGGGCCGCGGGCCGCGCGGGTGACCGACAAGATGCCCTTCAACTTCCTCTGGGCCGGGCTGATCCACCTCGCGTTCCCGCGCGCGACGATCATCCATTGCCGCCGCGCGGCGATCGACACCGCGCTGTCGATCCACCAGACCCTCTTTCATCCCGGCCTCGCGTTTCCGACCGGCGGAGAGGAGTTGGTCGCCTATTTCCGGAGCTATCGCCGGCTCACCGACCACTGGCGGCGCGTCCTTCCGCCGGACCGGTTCGTCGAGGTCGACTACGAGGACCTGACCCGCGCGCCCGAGCCGGCGATCCGGCGCATCGTGGCGGCCTGCGGCCTCGCCTGGGACGACGCGTGCCTGCGACCGGAGCGCAATCCCCGCGCGGTCAAGACGCCGAGCAAGTGGCAGACCCGCCAACCCATCTATCGGTCGTCCGTGGAGCGCTGGCGCCGCTACCAACCCTGGCTGGGCCCGCTCCGCGCGCTCGTCGACGACGGCTTCCAGGCGGCCGGAGCTACGCGGCCCGGGGGCGGCGGCGAAGCCGGCTGAGACGCCGAGGCGACGCCGGCATGGCGGCGCCGCGCGGCCGGCTGGAGCGAATGTGTCAGTTTTTTGTTGCACCGCGCGCCGTTGGCGTCATGACGCAGCGGCATGGAAAGATCAATATCGCCAGAGGATTGGCGCTCGGCGGCGGCGCCGGCGCAATCAGGACGCTGGTTTCACTTTAATTTCATCATACTGCATCAATCGATCCGCATAATCGTCGTCGGCCGGGGCCGAGTAGCGACTGAACAGACGTAACAAAAGTCGGACGAACAAGCGTGATGCGGCGGCTGTCGCGTCCATGGCGCATAGCGTTGCAGCTCGTTGGCATCGTCGCGCCGCCGGCCAGTGAACGAATGCGTGCATCATCGGTTTTGTGCGCCATATCACCTTCAGGACGACGGGGTTGACTTGGCGCGGCGGGATTTTCCGCCAACTGCTCTCGGGAGGGCTGCATATGACGCGTAAACGCTATCGTGGGTCTGAAACAGACTCGACGGCTCGGACAGAGCGCCTGCGTCCGCTCGCGGCGCTGCTCGCGATTGGCCTCTGCGCTCCGGCGCTGGCGGGTTCCTCGCAGTTCCCGACCTATCAGGCCGGCCCCGGCCCGAACGGCTCGTGGGTGCTCGGAAACGGGCAGATCATCACCCCGGCCGGGAAGCAGATCTATCTCGGCACGAAAGTCCGCGCCAAAGCGATCGCGCTCAATCCCAACCCGAACAGCAACACCGCCGCGGTCCTCCTGATGGGCGCGTCCGCCGCCGCGGAGGTCTTCAACACGCAGACCGGCGTCGTAACCCAGAACTACGCGCCGTTCGGCGACTCGAGCGGCAGCTATGGCGGCGTCGCTTATTCGTGGGACGGCAAGTACCTGATGTTCAGCCAGGACAGCAGCAACATCGCCATCTCGAAGGTGCTGTCGACCGGCGTGTTCCCCTACGCGCATGTCAGCGTGCCGCCGAACAACAGCTTCATCAAATGCTTCCCCAATAGCCCGCCCGGCTCCTACGACGTCCCTTGCGGGACGTTCTACACGACGAGCACATCGTACCCGGGCGGCGTGGCGTTCGCGCCGAACGGCAAGAGCGCCTACGCGCTCCTGAACCAGAACGATACGATCACCAAGATCGACATGACGAAGTCGCCGCCGGTCGAAGGCGCGCAGATCCGCGTCGGCAACGTGCCGCACAGCATCCTGATCACGGCCGACGGCCGATACGCCTACGTCAGCAACGAGGGCGGCCGGGAGGCTACCCAGGCGGACTTCCAGATCTACTCCGCCGGCACGCCGATCGTCGCCGACAAGGGCAACGGGTCGTCGACCACCGGGACCGTGTCCAAGGTCGACCTGACGACGATGCAGGTCGTCAAGACCATCGACGTCGCCCTGCATCCCACGGGTATGGCGTTCTACGGCCCTTACCTGCTGGTGGCCAACTCCTACAGCGACACGATCTCCGTCATCGACACCAACACCGACCGGGTCGCGCGCACCATCGACCTCGGCCTGCCGATCGCCGTTCCCGGGCAGACCTCGCCGGCCTACGGCGCCGCGCCGGACTCCGTCGCCGTCGACTCCAGCCGGGGCGTCGCCTACGTCGCGCTGTACAACGCCAACGCGGTTGCGGTCGTCGACCTCAGCGGCGGGGCGACCAATCCGGTCCTCGGTCTGATCCCGGTCGGCTACGCTCCGAACTCGGTCGTGCTGGATGTGGCCAACCGGCAGATCCTGGTCGCCAACGACAAGGGGATCGGGACGCGGTTCTCGTTCGAGACCGACTACGGCGTCAGCGGCTACAACAGCCACCAGGACAACGGGACCATCAGCATCGTCCCGCTGCCCAACGCGACGACGCTCGCGCAATACACGAAGCAGGTCTATCAGAACAACCACTGGGACCTCGCGGCCAACATCGCCTCCGCCGCCGGGGGCAGCAGGTCGACGCCACCGGTCGCCATGCCGGCCAAGATCGGCGATCCTTCGCTGATCAAGCACGTGTTCCTGATCATCCGCGAAAACCGCACGTATGATCAGATTCTCGGCGACGTCGTCGCGGGCAACGGCGACCCGTCGCTGGCGGTGTTCGGCGGGAATGCGACGCCGAACGCGCACGCGCTCGTGCGCCGGTTCCCACTGCTCGACAACTTCTACACCCCGAGCCGCCAGTCGGCCGACGGCCACCAGTGGATCGTCGAGGCGATGGCGCCCTACGCCGACGACGTGCAGTCGCCGGACTGGGTCCGCAGCTATCCCGGCGGCAACGCCGGCGACGCCATGGCCTACCAGAAGAAGGGCTTCATCTTCCAGGAAGCCTCGAACGCCGGTCTCAAGGTGAAGATCTACGGCGAATATGTCGAGTACGACACGTTCCCGACCGCGCTCGGGCATCCGACATGGTGCCAGTTCTATACGGACGCGCTCAAATTCGAGTCCGGACAAGAGCCGACGCTCCAGTACCAGAACGCCATCCTGGCGCATTCGTCCATCCCGGCGGTGTCGCAGCACCTGATCACGAATTTCCCGATATTCGACCTCAACATTCCCGATCAGTTCCGGGTCGACCTGTGGTCGCAGGACTTCGCCAACGACGTCAGCGCGGGGACCGTGCCCGCCCTCAGCGTCCTCTGGGTCATGGACGACCACACCGGCGGCCCGCCCCAGCCGGCGGCAGAACAGGCCGACAACGACCTTGCGGTCGGCCGGATCATCGACCAGATCAGCCACAGCAAGGTCTGGGACAAGTCGGCGATCTTCATCGAGGAGGACGACTCCCAGAACGGCGTCGACCACGTCGACGGCCACCGCAGCCCCGGCTATGTCGTGAGCCCCTACGTCGTGCAGAACGGTCCGACGGTCAAAACCTACTATACCCAGGTCAACATGACCCGGGCGATCGAGCAGATCCTCGGCCTGCCGCCGATGAACCAGTTCGACCTCGTGGCGACGCCGATGACGAACCTCTTCGTCAACGGAACCCCGCCCGCCGCGAACTTCCAGCCATGGGTCCACGTGCCGAACCTGATCCCTCTGGCTCAGGGGGTCACGCCGCCCTGCGGCGCCCCGGTCGCTACGGCGGCGATGGCGGTTGCGGGCGCCAACAGCGCGGCGGCCACGGCCTGGACGAAATGGAAGAATACGACCTTCACCGCCAAGGTGGCCAGCACCCCCGACGTGGTCAACGCGGACGTGCTCAACCACTACGGCTGGTACGATGCGCACAACTACGACCCGGCGCATCCCTATCCCGGCGAGACGTCCATCCGCATGCCGTCGACCTTCCGGAACGCTCTGGCTCGCACACAGCAGGGTCCTTCCAAGAAGTCGCCCGAAGCGCCGGCGGACATGGACGACGATGGCGACGGTCTCTGACCTGAACCGCGTTCGTCGCTGAACGAAGCGAGCGCCCTCTCCCCGAGCAGGGGAGAGGGCCTTCGAATGCGCGGGTTTCGCCGGGGAAGGTCTCATAAGAGCGGCCGACCGGCGCCTCATCGTCGCAGTCCTGTCTTTCCTCTCCATCCCCTCCCTTACAGGCCGAAGTCGTACGTGCCTGGAGTCTCGAGCGTCATGCGCAAACACTTATCCAATGTCTCGGTGGCCGCGATTCTCTTGGCCGCATCCGTAAGCGGCTCGCGCGCGCAGACAGCGCCGTCCTCCGGCGCTCAGCCCGTCGTCCTCCCGGAGATCGCGGTCGTCGGAACGACTCCGATCCCCGGCTCCGGCGTCGACCGCGATCAAATCCCGGCCCGGACATTCATCCTCGACTCCGACGACATCTCCTGGGGCGGCGTGCCGGCCCTGACGGACGCCATCACCCGCGAGATCCCGAGCGCGACGGTCAACGACGTCGAAGGCAATCCCTTCCAGCCCGACCTCATCTATCGCGGCTTCATCGCTTCGCCCGTCGCCGGCACGCCGCAGGGGCTCGCGGTCTACGTCAACGGCGCCCGGTTCAACGACGCCTTCGGCGACACGGTGAACTGGGATCTCATTCCCGCGGTCGCGGTCCAGAGCGTCACGGTCGAATCGTCGAACCCGCTGTTCGGCCTGAACGCGCTCGGCGGTTCCGTGAACGTCCAGTTGAAGAACGGCTTCACGTTCCAGGGCGGCGACTTCTCGACCTACGCCGGCTCCTACGGCCGCCTGGGGACGAGCCTCGAGTACGGCAAGCAGGCCGGCAATTTTGCCCTCTACGGGTCCGGCGAATTCATCCACGACAGCGGATTCCAGCCGACCGGCTCGTCGCAGATCGAGCGCGGCTACTTCGATCTGGGCTGGCGAGGGCCGGGCTCCGAGATTCACCTCGACGTCCTGGCGGCCAACAACTGGCTGGGCAATCCGGGCGCTTCGCCGGTGCAGGCGCTGCAGGCCAATCTCGGCAACATCTTCACGGCGCCCAACACCGTGTACAATCAATACCTCAGCCTCAACCTGCACGGCTCCTACGCCATCGACTCGAAGCTGAGCGTGCAGGGCGTGGCCTACTATCAGAATCTGGACCAGCGGATCCCCAACGGCGCGACGGTCGACATCGCGGCCTGCAACGACGGCTCCGGCCTGATCTGCAACGGCGACGGCTCCTACGTGACGACGTCCGGCGGCGCGACGGTTCCGGACCTTTGGAACGGCGGGCCCTATTCCGGACTCGTTTCCCAGACGCTGAATTCGCGCGCCTATGGCGGATCCTTGCAGTTGACCGACGCCAACGATTTCGCCGGGCGGCCGAACCACCTTGTCGTCGGCGCGAGTTTCGACGGGTCGGACAGCCTGTTCTCCGGACAGACCCTCGTGGGCGGGTTCGATCCGGCGTCGCGCGCGTTTCTCCCGCCCGGCGTGGTCCTGGTCGAGCCCGACGACGGAATCAATCCCGTCAAGGTCCAGAACATCAATCAATACTATGGAATATTCGGTCAGGACATCTTGAGTCTGACGCCGAGCTTGAATCTGATCGTCGGCGCCCGGTACAATTATGCGCAGGTCAATCTCTCCGACCAGTTCCAGGGGCCGGTCAACGGGCAGAACACGTTCGCCCACTTCAACCCGAGCGTCGGGCTGACCTATCAAGTGAAGTCCTGGCTCCAGGTCTACGGCAGCTATTCCGTCACCAACCGCGCCCCGACGCCCCAGGAGCTGTCGTGCTCGAGCGCGGCGAATCCCTGCTCGCTCCTGAATTTCTTCGTGGGCGATCCGCCTTTGCGGCAGGTCGTGGCCGACACGTTCGAAATCGGCGCCCGCGGTTCGTTCGGCAAGTTCCTCGGCGGCGACTGGAGCTGGAACGCCGATCTCTACCACACCCTCAACAACAACGATCTCGTCTATGAGACGACGACGTACAACCCCAACCTCGCCTACTACGTGAACGCCGGCCAAACCTTGCGAGAGGGCGCCGAGCTCACCCTTCGCTACAGCGCGCCGACGCTGCGCGCGCAACTCGGCTATGCGTACACGAACGCGACGTTCCGGACGCCGCTCCTGCTCGGCAGCCCCGAGAATCCGATGGCCGACGCGAACGGCGACATCCAGGTCATGCCCGGAAATCACATTCCCGGGATTCCGATGAACCGCGTCACGGGGCAGGTGGATTACAACGTCACCGACAAATGGATCGTCGGCGGATCGGCGTCGTATCAGAGCAGCTTCTGGCGCTACGGCGACGAAGCCAATCTCACCTCGCCGCTCAACGGCTACTGGGTCGCCAACCTGCACACGTCCTACAAGATCACCGATAGGATCACCGCCTTCGCGCTCGCCAACAACGTGTTCAACGGCCGCTATTACACGTACGGAACGTTCGGTCCGGTCTCGGCCGTGCCCTGGCCGAGCGTGCCGGGAGGAGTCACGAGCAGCGCGACGGCGGTGGCGGGAAGGCCGTTTTCCGCATACGGCGGGGTCACGATCACGTTCTGAGCCTCGCGAGCGCGAAAAAGCCGGCGAGAGCGTCTTGCCCGCCGTCCAGATGGCGGGATTCGGCCTCGGCCGCCATCGCAGCAGCGCCGCGCACGCGATCGCCGAGTCGTCCGGCCTAGCGCGGCATGTAGTTGAGCGAGGCCGCGAACCGGCGCGGCGCGCCCGCCGGCGGGGGAGGAAAGGGACTGGCGCGCCGGACCGTCGCGACAGCGTCGGCGTCGAGCGCGGCGTCGCCGGCCGAGCGGGCGAGTTGCGCTGACACCACCTGTCCGCCGCCGCCGATCGTGAAGGACACGACCGAGACGCCGCGCGGCCCCCGTCCCAGCGCCGCTTCGGGATAGCGTTTGTGCGCGGCGATCGCGGCGAGCACGGCGCCTTGGTAGGCCGCGGACGCGGCGGACGAAGCCGCCGATCCCGAGGCCCCCGATCCTTGAGCCTGCGCGCTGTTCGATTTCGGATCGTTCCCGGTCGGGGCCTTCGAACGGGCGAGCGGGGCCGCGGCTTCGACCGGCTTCGGCGCGGGCTTCTCCGCAAACTTTGCGGCGCGAACCGTGTTCGGCGGACTTGCGACGGGTTTCTGCGGATGGGCCGCCAGCGAGGTCTTGATCTCGAGAGGCGGTCTCCTCCGCTCGGCCGGCGCGAGCGCCGGTTCCGAATCGGGCCGATGAGGGGACGCCTCCGGAACGCGGGAAGGCGAGGGCGTCTCCGGGACTTGCGGGGGAGGCGTCCCGGCAGGGCGCGAGGCTGTAGCCGAGACCGGAGAGAGGGGAGGCGGCGCGGCGGCGGCGGGAGGCGGCGGAGCGGCCTCGTCCATGGCCGGCGGCTTGGCGTCGACGACCTGCGCCGGCGAAGGCTCGACCTCCGGAGGCGGCTTTTCGGCGACGGCAGGCGGCGGGTCCGCGACGGCAGGCGGGGTGTCGCTCGCGGCCTGCGCGCGAGGCTCGGCGGCCGGGTTCGACGAAGGGTCAGATGGCGAAGCGGCCGGCTCCGCTTGCGCTTTCGGGGGAGCTTCGACGACGACCTCGACCGCGATCGCTTCCGGCGGCGACGGCTCGGCCGGTCGGGACGGCCACGAAAGGAAGGTCCCGAGGAGCGCAGCATGCAGCGCAAGCGCCGCCACGAGCGCGAACAGCGAGCGTTCCCCGGCCCCCGCAGGCATGGGGACGGCGAGACGCCCCTCGCCGCGCCACAGGGGATCAAGATCGAGGAGCGACCGCGGATTTGCAGTTCCGGACGCTGCGACGGTCGCAGGCTCGATTGCCGGCACGGCGCCGGCGCCAGACGCTGCGCCGGCCAGCGCCGCGGCGGATTCTTGCAGCGCGCCGTCGATCCGAGACGTCCTGGCAAGCGGCGCGGCGAACGAGGAGGCGACCTTTTCCAGCAACGCGCCATGCCCGATTTTGCTTCTTGCCGACGATAGCGCAGGATTGTGACGCCGCCTTTGCGAACGAGGCCGATCGAGAAAAGGCTGCGCCGGCGCGCCGACGGCGCGCGGGGCCTCGAGAAAGGCTCCGCGCCGCGAAAGCGCCCAGGCGGAGCTGTCGCAGCCGAAATCGGAGAACGGCGCCGAGTGCGGAAAACCTCCTTGCGGCGCGCGGCGGGCTCCAGTCGTCACATTCGGCTGTTAGGAAGACGAATCAGCAGTCCGCCTTCGATTTCGTTCTGGATTCCGCATGCTCTCGTCGTCGCGAAAATTCGATGTCGCAATTGTCGGCGCCGGCATTTGCGGATTGGCTCACGCGCTGGCGGCGGCCCGGCGGGGAAAGCGTGTCGTCGTCGTGGATCGCGATCGGCAGGCCAACGGCGCGTCGATCCGGAATTTCGGCTTCGTCACGATCAC
>CAIZGR010000797.1 GCA_903932535.1 uncultured Hyphomicrobiales bacterium
CAGCGCGACGACGTCGCCGCCGAACCGCCCGATGAGCGCGTCGGTCAGCGCGCTCCGCGGCCCGAGGCCGTCGCAGGCGCGCGTGGCGGCGCGCAGGGCGTCGAGCCCGACATGCGCGCCGGCGCCGTCGTCGCCCAGCGTGAAGCCCCGCCCGCCGACGATGGTCTCGCGGCCCGCGACGCGCGCGATCGCCGCCGAGCCGGTCCCGGCGATCACCAGCCCGCCGTCCGCCCCGGCATGGGCGCCGATGCAGGCGGTCACCGCGTCGTTGGCGGCGGAAATCCGGGCGTAGGACGGAAAGGCCTCGAGAACCCGCTCGGCGTCGGCGCCGTCATTGAGGCCGGCGAGGCCGAAGCCGAGCGCGACCCGCGCGGCGTCGGCCGGTCCGAGGCCCGCCTTGTCCAGCGCTTCGGCGACGACCGCGCGAAGGACCGCGATCGCCGCCGGGAAATCGACATGGACGTTGGCGGCGGCGCCGGTCGCCTCGGCGCGGGCGCGGCCTTCGGCGTCGCGCACCCGGGCGCGGCAGCGCGTCGCGCCGCCGTCGACGCCGACGAACCAATGCGGCGTCTCGGCGTCCCCGGGCGCGGAAGGGACCGGAACGGGCATTCTTGGCCTCACCTTGCGACAGGATGCGCCTTCGCGACTCTCCTTCCGATATTTTCTCGGCGATGGAAAGCGCGTTCGGGCGCTGTCCCAGGGTAATCGACTGAAGGGCTTTACGACGCGCGGAAGGCGTATCCTCCCCCCTTGTGGGGAGGATTAAGGATGGGGTCGCGCCAACTTGGGGTTTTGGGCTTCCTGCAACCCATAATCGAGAGGTCCGCGCGACTCCCCACCCCGACCCGCCGCCACAAGAGCCTGCGCCCGGGCGCGCGCAAGCGCGACCCGGGTGGGGGCGGGCGCGCGCGGCGTGACCTGCGCTGGTTCTTCGATTGCCCTGGGCGTCGTCCGGCTGGAGGGCCGAAAGCCGGCTCCATCCCGCCGCTTGCATGCTGTTCCTATTCGGGCCAGAACGCGCGCGAGAGGTGGCGCCCGCGCGTCGCGTCCATCGACGAGGCGCTCGCGAGCGCCCAGAGCGAGGCCCGGCGGCTCGACCGCGAACGGGCAGCATGCGTGGCCGGAAGACGCCCCGCCGAGCAGCTATGTTCGCCGCGAAGAACGCATGCGCCGGGCGCTGGAGCGGCGAGGCTGCGGCGCGCAAGCTCGGACGCGAACGAATAATTGACAAAGATAACTTATTTTGTAGACTGTCCTCGAGGGCCGCGTCGAACAGTCGAACAAAGGCGCCGGCCCTGGCGCGACCCGGGCAGAAGCGGCAATGGCCGCCGCCCTTCGCCGGTCGCGCTCCGATCGATTGCGCGCGGCGATCGGGTGGGAGCAGGCGCGTGCGTCGCCGCGGCTCGACGCGGCGGCCGGCGCCGCCCTTGCCGAACCGGGAGACCTCGAGCGATTCGCCGGAGAAGGCAGACGATGAGCCGTTTCGTTTTCCACTACGAGATCGAGAGCGAGCCCGGCGAGATCGCGGCGCGCGCCGATGCGCTTTTGCTCGAGCAGACCGTCGAGCTTTCGCGCACTGCGGCTTCGGACGCATGGGTCAAGGACAACATCATCGGCGAGATCCTGTCGGTCGAACCGCTCGAACAACGGCGGTTTGCGGTGACGGTCGCCCAGCCCGCCCGGACGACGGCGCTCGATCCCGCCCAGTTTCTCAACGTCGCGTTCGGCAATTCGTCGCTGCAGCCCGACGTGAGGCTCGCCGCGATCGAACCGCCCGAGGACGCCTTCGCCGCCTTCAGGGGTCCGCGCTTCGGCGTGACGGGTTTGCGCGAGCGCCTCGGCGCGTTCGACCGCGCGCTGACGGCCACGGCGCTCAAACCCATGGGCCTGCCGCCCGAGCGCATGGCTTCGCTCGCCCACACTTTCGCCGTCGCCGGCATCGACGTCATCAAGGACGACCACGGCCTCGCCGACCACGACTTCTGCCCGTTCGAGCGCCGCGTCGAGCTCTGCCAGCGCGCGGTCGAGCGGGCCAACGCGGAGACCGGCGGCCGGACGATCTATGCGCCGAACCTGATCGGTCCGCCGTCAAGAGTCCGCCGGCAGTTCGACTTCGCCCGCAAGGCCGGCGTCGGCGCTGTCCTGATTGCGCCGATGCTGGTCGGCCCCGCGCTCCTCTTCGAACTCGCGGACGAGGCGGCGCTGCCGATCATCGCCCACCCCGCTTTCGGCGGCTCGGAGTGGATCGCCCCCGACGCGCTGTTCGGCGACATCTTCAAATGGTTCGGCGCGGACGCCTCGATCTTTCCCCACCAGGGCGGGCGGTTCAGCTACAGCCGGGAAACGTGCCTGTCGCTCGCCTCGCGGCTGCGCTCGCGCGCGCATGGGCTGCGGGCGGCGTTCCCCGTTCCGGCGGGCGGGATCAAGACGAGCCGGGTGCGCGAGGTGTTGTCGTTCTACGGCGTCGAGACCATGCTGCTCGTCGGCGGCAGCCTGCTCGAATCGGGCGACGTCGCCGGCAGCGCGCGCGCCTTCGTCGCCGAGGTCGCCAAAGTCTCGAAGGCGTTTTCGGCATGACGGGGGTGATCCGCCACCGCGGCGACTACACCTGGGAGGGCGTCGAGCGCCTCGCCTACAAGCAGGAGCCCGGAAGCCATTTCAAGGACGTGACGCGGCAGGTCCTGTCGGCCGGCTCGCCCGGCCTGTTCGCCGAGCTGCGCTATTTCGAGGGGGCGCCCGGCGGCCATTCGACGCTCGAACGGCACGGGCACGCCCACCTCGTGGTGATCGGCCGAGGGGCCGGGCATTGCTTGGTCGGCGCCGAGGTCCGCGCCGTCGCGGCGCTCGACGCCGTCGTCGTGCCCCCGCTCGCCTGGCATCAGTTCCGCGCCACGGGAGACGAGCCGCTCGGCTTCTTCTGCGTCGTCGCGAGCGCGCGCGACCGGCCGCAATTGCCCAGCGCGGCGGACCTCGAAGCGCTCGCCTCCGACCCGGCCGTCAAGGCGTTCATCCGGGTCTGAGCCGCTGGTCGACCGCCCCTTCTTCGCTCGGTCCGCCGGCCATAGCGGCGACGCTTCGGGCGGCACGGCTGATCGCCCGCCGCGTCAACAGCCGCCTGCGACCGGCGGACCGGTCGACACGCGCGCGGAAGCGCGTTCGAAGCGCCGCGATTGTGCAAGGCAAGCCTTTCGCCATTGGCGCGGATGGGCAGGATCGTCGCCGAGGTCGGAACCCCGCCGGTGCTCGCCGGCAGGTCCGTGTCGACGCCGCGGCTCTCGTGGACCTGCCGGAGGAAGGCGGCCTTCTGGTCCCCGTCGACGAAGGTCGCGCCGCCCCGCTCCGGCACGTGCGACACTGGACGTCGAGGACGGTGAGGCCGGCGACGCCGGCGTCGAACGCAGGCGTCGCCGGTCTGGTCGAGAGTCAATTTTGTCGACAAGCTCACTGGTGCTCTGCGTCGATCGTGTTGAGGGCGTTCTCCTTCCCCCCCTTGTGGGGGAAGGCAGGGATGGGGGGGCGCGCCGACCTCGGGAAATAGAGGGGCCTCGCGCTTCGCCCTGATAGGGCAGCGCGACCCCCCACCCTAACCCTATACCCCACAAGAGCCTGCACCTGGGCGCGCGCGGGCGCTGCCCGGGTGGGGGAGGGAATATCGGCGCCTTCAATCTTCATGACGCAGACCACTGGTGGCCCGCGTCATTGCCTTTGCGGGCGTTGTTCGAATCCGTGCCGTCGCCATGGAGCGATGGAGATTGATTCGTGGCCAGCAAAGAGGTTGGCGTCAAGAAATACGTGGTCAGTCTGGGTGCTGAGGAACGCGGTGACGGAGGCGCAGGGGAGTGGCGCCAGCGGGCCGTCGAGCACGCGGATGATCGCGCCGGCCCCGATGTCGCGGGCCGGGCGCGCGAGCGCGTATCCGCCGCCCTTTCCTTTCTTCGAACAAGCGAACCCCGCTCGACGGAGCTCGGCCAGGATGCGATCCAGAGACTTCTTCGAGATCGCGTTGGTCTCGGCGATGTCGGTGACGGCCGCCACCTCCCCCGCCTCGACCCCGGCTAGGCGCACCATCGCCTCGAGGCCGTATTTCGCCTTGTTCGTCAGCACCTACCGTCGCCCGCGAAACCCGATCGAAAGCCCACCGCGCACCCGCAAGGCGCCTGCCGCTTGACGACGTTCAATTTATTCTATTAATATGATCGACAAAGTTAAAGTGAGCTTGTCATGCCAAACTGGTTCGCCGACAATTCCCTCTCGATCGGCCGCACGCCGCTCGTCCGCCTCAACCGCGTGACGGACGGGGCCCCGGCGACCGTGCTGGCCAAGATCGAGGGCCGCAATCCCGCCTATTCGGTGAAGTGCCGCATCGGCGCGGCGATGATTCGGGACGCCGAGCAGCGCGGCCTGCTCGGTCCCGGCAAGGAGATCGTCGAGCCGACCAGCGGCAACACCGGCATCGCGCTCGCCTTCGTCGCCGCCGCCCGCGGGATTCCGATCACGCTCACCATGCCGGAGACGATGAGCATCGAGCGGCGAAAGCTCCTCGTCGCCTACGGCGCGAAGCTCGTTTTGACCGAGGGGCCGAAAGGCATGAGCGGCGCGGTCGCGAAGGCCGAGGAGATCGCCGCCTCCGATCCCGGCCGTTACGTGCTCCTGCAGCAGTTCAAGAACCCGGCGAACCCGGCGATCCACGAAAAGACCACCGGCTCGGAGATCCCGGACGACACCGAGGGCGCGATCGACATTTTCGTCTCCGGGGTCGGCACCGGCGGCACGATCACCGGCGTGTCGCGCTACCTCAAGCGGACGAAGGGCAAGGCCATCCAATCGGTCGCGGTCGAGCCGGTCGCGAGCCCGATCCTGACCCAGAAGCGCGCCGGCGAGCCCCTGAAACCGGGCCCGCACAAGATCCAGGGCATCGGCGCGGGTTTCGTGCCAGACGTGCTCGACCTCTCGCTCGTGGACGCGGTCGAGCAGATCAGCAACGAGGAGGCGGTGGAACACGCCCGCAGGCTCACCCGCGAGGAAGGCATCCTCTCCGGCATCTCGAGCGGCGCCGCCGCCGCGGTCGCCGTGCGCCTTGCCCGACGCGCCGAAAACGCCGGCAAGACGATCGTCGTGATCCTGCCCGATTCCGGTGAGCGATACCTCAGCACGATCCTGTTCGACGGCCTGTTCGACGAGAAGGGGCTCGCGGCGTGACCGCGTTGCGAGACGAGCGTTCCGAGGCCCAGGGCGGTCGCGATCTGACCGGGGTCGCCGCGGAACTGCGTTCGCTGAGAACCGCGTCGCAGAGCCGGCGATATCGCGGCTCGCCGCCGCCGCTGCCGTCGCGCCCGGTGATCATCGAGATCGTCGAAGCGATCGTGTCGGCGCTCTACCCCCGGCACTTCGGGCCGGCGGACCTCGCGCCCGATTCCGTGGACGCATTCATCATGCGCACCCTCGAACCGGCGCTTTCCGCGCTCCAGCGCCAGATTGAACTCGAACTCGCGCTGGCGCGAGAATGGAAAGGCGAGAGCCGGATCGACTCGCCGCTCAGGGCCGGCGAGGTCGTCGAGGCCTTCGCCGAAGCGCTGCCCAAGGTCCGCAGGCTGCTCGACAGCGACCTCAAGGCCGCCTTCGAGGGCGATCCGTCAGCGAAGAGCATCGACGAGATCGTGTTCTGCTTTCCGGGCTTCGCCGCGATCGCCCGCCACCGGCTGGCGCACGAGCTTTACGTCCTCGGCGTCACCATGATCGCCCGCATCATCGCCGAGGACGCGCATTCGGCGACAGGCATCGACATCCATCCGGGCGCCCGGATCGGCGAGCGGTTCTTCATCGATCATGGCACGGGCGTCGTCATCGGCGAGACCGCGATCATTGGCCGCAACGTGCGGCTCTACCAGGCGGTCACGCTCGGGGCCAAGCGTTTCGAGGCCGGCGCCGACGGGGCGCTCGCCAAGAACTATCCGCGTCATCCGATCGTCGAGGACGACGTGGTGATCTACGCGGGCGCGACGGTGCTCGGGCGCGTGACCATCGGCAAAGGCTCGTCGATCGGCGGCAACGTCTGGCTGACCCGCGACGTTCCCCCGGGCAGCGCCATCACCCAGGCGAAGGCGCGCAACGAGGCGTTCGACAACGGCGGGGGAATCTGAGGGGGAAAGGCCTCCCAAGAGTTGGCGAGACGCGAATTGCGCTGACCGACCCGAACCCATTGCGGCGCTTCCGCCGGCCCGCTCTGCTGAGTGG
>CAIZGR010000798.1 GCA_903932535.1 uncultured Hyphomicrobiales bacterium
CCCTCTCGTTCGTCGTCGGCGGAGGATCGGCGGGGACGGCTCTGACGGCGCCGGTTCTGGCGCCGCTCGGCGACTTCGCCGGCGTCGACCGGGCGCTCGTCATGACAACATGGGTCGCGGCCGCAGGTTGGCTGAGGCTCGCCTTGCCCACGAACGCCATTCTGGTCGCCGGCCTCGCGCTCGCGGGCGTAGGCTTCGACCAGTACCTCCGCTTCGCGGCGCCCCTGATGGCGATCCTCCTCGCCGTCATGATCGCCGCGCTGGCGGTCGGCGCGCTGGCTTGGAGCGGCTAGACCGAGGGATGAACCCACAAGAAAACCAGCCCTGGACCGGAAGCCGAGGTCGGACCTTTCATGTTTCCGATCGGGCTCGGGCGATCGCGATCCGGGTCGCCACGGTTCGGGCGAGGCTCCCTCGGCGACCTTCGCATCCGGATCGCGGCTCCGCCGCCGCATGAACGCCTCCTGCGCGAGGCCCACGGTCCGAAACTCGAGAATGCCCGTCTTGCGCAGCCAATCGGCGGTCCAGCCGGCGTCGAAGGCGCGGCGCAGCGAGCGGCGCACGCCCGCGACCGCGAGCGTCGCTCCCTGCGCCGCGAGGTCGCGGTCAAGCCGTTCGAGGCGCTCGAGCGCTGTCGCATCGGTCCAGGTGATCGGGCTCGCGTCGATGACGATCCATTGCACGGGGCCATCCGCAGCCGCGAGGAGCGCGCGCAGACAGCTGTCGAAATAGTCGGCGTTGAAGAACAGGAGATCCGCCTCGAACCTGACGATCAGGAGGCCGGGCACGGCCCTGGCGTCCGGATAGTCGGCGAGGCTGTGGAAATCCTGCATCCCGTCGACTGCGCCGAGCACCGCCACGTTCGGGCGCGAGGCCACGATCAGGAGCCAGAGCAGCGACAGCGCCACCGCCGCGCCGACGCCCGGAACGACGCCGAGAACGAGCACGCCGATCGTGGTCGCGACGCACAGGACCGCCTCGCGCCAACGGATGCGCGTGAGATGCGCGAGACCCGCGACGTCGAGGAGTCCGATGGCGGAGACGAGCACCACCGCCGCGAGCGTGGACGACGGGATCGTCGCGATGACGTCGCGGCCGAGGAGCAGCGCGATGAGCATCGCCGCCGCCGCGGCGGCCCCGGCGAGCCCGCTCTTGCCCCCGGCCGCGTCGTTGACCGCGGTGCGCGAATCCGTGCCCGCGATCGCGAAGCCGCCCAGGAGGCCCGAGACGAGGTTCCCGGCGCCGAGCGCGATCAATTCCTGGTTGGCGTCGATCGCGTAGTTGTTGCGTTCGGCGAAGCTCTTGGCCGTCAGCATTCCGCCCGCGAAGCTGACGAGCATGATCATCGCCGCGCCCTCGAGCAGGCTCGCGACGTCCGGGAGGCTCGCCGAGGGGAGCCGGGGCTGCGGCAGGCCGGCCGGCAGGGTCCCCGTCACGCCGACGCCGAGCGCCTGAAGATCGAAAACAAGGGCGACCGCAACGCCGGCGGCGACCGCGAGCAGCTGGCCGGGCGGCCTCGGCGCCAGCCGCCGAAGAAGGAGAAGGCCCACCGCTGTCGCCAGCCCCACGATCGCCGTCGGCGACGTCGCGAGGTCGAGGTGGGCGGCGAAGGCGCGGATCTGGCCTATGAACTCCCTGGACCCGGAGGAATAGCCGAAGAGCTTGGCGAGTTGTCCCGCCAGCACCATGAGCGCGATGCCGTTCATGTATCCGATCAGGATCGGCCGGGAGAGGAAGCTCGCGAGGAAGCCCGGCCGGCCGGCGCCCGCCGCGATGCAGACGGCGCCGGTCAGAGGGTCAATACGGGCAGAAGGGCCAGGGCGCGCCCCGCGTAGCCGCCCGCGTGGGCGGCGAGGCTCGCCGCGACGAGAAGGCGCGTCGCGGCGTCCGGCCCGACGATGAGCTGGCGGGACGATCCGAACACCGCGTAGGCGAAGAGCGGGAAGATCGCCGAATAGATGCCGACGATCGCGGGAACCCCGACGAGGTCGGCGTAGGCGATCCCGACGGGAAGGCCCACCGCGGCGACCGACATGCCGGCCAGGAGGTCGGACGGCAGCCCGCGCCTGTCGTCATGCGCAAGCGACCGCAGTCCCGGCGTCAGTCCCGCGATGCTGTGCAGGGTCATCACGCCAGGCCCACCTTCCTCGGCCTCCTCAGGGGGCCGCCCAGGCTGTCTCGCCCACGTTCCGATCCCGCGCGGGTCATGCGGATCGGCCGGCCGGTCGAGCTCTCCAACGTCAGCAGCAGCGACTCGCTCGGGCGCAGCAAGTTCGCAGACGCGCTGCCGGGGCTGCAGACGATCCTCCGCTCGAGCGAAGGCGACGCCGGCCGGCCCCTCGGCGGCGCCGGGATCTTCGTGTTGAGCGGCGCTGGAAAGTTCCTGTCGGCGCCGGCGCTCGCCGGCGTCGCGCTCGGCTCGAAGCTGACCTTGAAGGCGTCGTCCGGCGACAGGTTCGAGGCGCGGGTGACGGAGCTCAGGCCGCTCGGCGAGTTCGCGGTCTGGCGCGCAGCGCGCGCCGTCGGCGATCACGACCTCAACAGCTTCCTCCTGCGCGCCGATCCGATCGGACCGGCGCCCGGGCTCGAACCCGGCATGTCTGTCTGGATCGACGAAGAAGCCGGGGCGCCGGCGACCACCGGGAAAAGGTGATCTCATGCCGCGCCAGGACATCATCGACGCGATCCGGCGCGACCGCGTCTCGTAGGGCAAGGACTGGAAGGGGGAGACATGTCTGGGTCTTGGAAGCTGTTGACGCCCGTTGGAGTGGCGATCGCCATCGCGCTGATCCCGGCGCCGGCGGGACTGGAGCAGAACGCTTGGTATTATTTCGCAATCGTCGCCGGCGTCGTCGTCGCCCTCGTCCTCGAGCCGATCCCCGGCGCGCTGATCGGGCTCATCGGGGTCACGGTGATCGCGCTCCTCGCGA
>CAIZGR010000799.1 GCA_903932535.1 uncultured Hyphomicrobiales bacterium
CTCGAGCAGTCGCTCGCCACGGACCGCGCGCGCGCCGCCGCGGCGCTGAAGTCGGGCGACGACGCGGCCTACGCTGACGCGACGCGGGCCGCGCAGTTGGCGGCGACCGAGGAGCTGCGGCTCATCGAGGACGGGCTCGAGCAGAAGCTCGCGCTCTA
The DNA here is from genome assembly GCA_903932535.1 of uncultured Hyphomicrobiales bacterium. GTDB lineage: Bacteria > Pseudomonadota > Alphaproteobacteria > Rhizobiales > Beijerinckiaceae > Roseiarcus. The sequence goes on from CAIZGR010000799.1 coordinate 159, forward strand.
CGCCGAGGAGGCGCGCGCCTATGCGATCACGCAACGCGAGAAGCTCGCGCTTTCGACGCGTGCGGTCCAGGAGGCCTACGGGCTCGAACTCGGCGCGCTCCAGCAGCGCGAGGCGCTCGGCGGCCAGTCGCTCGCCGCGAGGCAGGTCGTCGACAACTTGGCGATCGAGGCGACGCGCCGCCGCGACGACGAGATGACCGCGCTGACCCGATCGGCGCTTCAGGAGCAACAGCGCGACTACCAGTCCCTCGCCAACGCGATCGAGCAGTCCTTCAATGGGCAGCTCCGCGGCCTGCTGTCCGGAACCGAATCCTGGCGCACGGCCTTCAAGAGCGTCCTCGGGGACCTGACGATCAAGTTCATCGAATTCACGGAGCAGACGGTCGCCCATACCCTCATTGGCGAGGCGATGAAGACGGCGGCGACCACGACCGGCGCCACGGCTCGAGCGAGCGCCGAGCAAGCCGCGGCCGCCGCCTCGATGGGCGCGCAGGGGGCCGCGATGATCCGCTCGATCCTGTCGTCGTCGGCGGAGACCTTCGCCGGCGTGTTCGGTTTCCTCGCCCCGCTGATGGGGCCGTTCGCGGCGGGTCCCGCGGCCGCGGCGCAGGCGACGGTGGCCGGCATGGCGGGCTCGGTCGCCTCGGCCGACATCGGCATGTGGCAGGTGCCGCAGGACATGCTGACGCTCGTCCATCACAACGAGCTGATCATGCCGGCGGCCGAGGCGGGCGCCTTCCGCTCGATGCTCGGCGGCGGCGCGGGCGCGGACGGCGCGAATTCCGGCGCGGTGCATATCCATCCGACGACCAACGTCCATGTCGCGGCGCTCGACGCCGGTTCCGTGTCCCAGTGGATGCGGTCGAACAGCTCGACCATGCTGAAGGCGGTGGACGAGGCGGTTCGGCACGGCGCGCGGCTCGGCCTGCGCCGTCTGGGAGGCTAGATCATGGGCTTCATCGGGGGCGTGCACCTGCTGCCGTCGACCGGCGAGTGGACCTACGACACGGTTCCCTACATCGCTGCGCAGCATAACTTCACCACCGGCGGCCTCGACGGCGCCGCCTCCGTGAACACCTTCTTCGCGCCGGGCGGCGCGAAGACCGACTATTCCTACGCCGTCGACCAGTTGCAGGCGGCGCATCCGGAATGTGGGACGGTCGGCGTCGTCGTCTCGTGGTTCTTCGATTCGACCGACGCCTCGACCTGCCGCATCTATCCTTCGACGATTTTCCTGCTCGGCGACGTCTGGGAGGTCGTCGGCGGGGCGCCGGCCGCATCGCATTGGATGGTCTCGGGGCTGACCGAGCTGAACGTCCCCGGCGTCATCCCGCTGCCGGCCAACGCAAGCGGCCATTATGTCTACGGCGGCACGCCGAGCGACCCTTCGATCGTCCGCTGCATCCGGGATCTGAAAAGCCGCGGCTTCCGCGTCGTGTTCTACCCGTTCCTGCTCGGGACCGCCTCCGGTTATCCCTGGCGCGGCCGGATTGCCTTCTCGCCCGACGTCTCCAGCGCCGCGACCGCCGCCGTCGCCGCCTTCCTCGGAGCGGCGAAGACATCGGACTTCGTCCGCGACACGGTCAACCTCACCGTCGGCTATGCCGGCGGCCTGTTCGACTGGACCTATCGCCGGATGATTTTGCACTACGCCAACCTGTGCGTGATCGCCGGCGGCGTGAACCTGTTCCTGATCGGCTCGGAGCTTCGCGGCCTCGAGACGATCCGCGGCCCCGCCTGGACGCCTGCGGGAACGACGGACGCGAACGGCTTCGCCGTCTGGGACTACCCCTTCGTCGCCGGGCTCCGGGCGCTGGCGGCGGACGTGCGCGCGATCTTCGACGGCCAGGGGCTGACGAAGAGCGTCGCCACCCTCTCCAACCTCGTCGCCTATTCGGCCGACTGGTCGGACTGGATGGGGTTTCAGCACCCGGGCGCAAACGGGCAATGGCCCCATCTCGACGCGCTCTGGGCGGATGAGACCATCGATGTCGTCGGTCTCGACAATTACCTCCCGTTGTCGGACTGGACGACCGGCGACGGCGGCCTCGATGCGCGGAGCTGGCTCGCCCCCCGGCCCTCCGGCGCTTGGCCGCCGTCGCCCACAAATCTGAGCGGTCTCGGCCTCTCGGGGCCGCCGACGCTCTGGTCGCTGGCCTATCTCAAGGGCAATATCGAAGGCGGCGAGAAGTTCGCCTGGTGGTACGCCGACGGCGCCAACGCCGGACCGGGTCTCGACCCGAACGGCTCCGACCTCACCGTGTCGCTGCCCCAGGGCGACCGGCTCGCGCAGACACGCTCGGCCTATGGCGCAAACCAGCAGCTTCTCGCCAACAAGCAGTTCCGCTGGTGGTGGAAGAATTCGCATCAGGCGATCAGCGACAGCGGCGACGGTCGGGGCTGGGTTCCGCGCGGCCCCGCGACCGCGTGGGTTCCGCAGTCGAAGCCGCTCGCCTTCATCGAATACGGCTACCCGTCGACCGACAAGGGAACGAACCAGCCGAACGTGTTCTTCGACGCCAAGTCGACCGAGAGCGCCACGCCCTACTGGTCGATCTGGCGCCCGATCCCAGGCGGCGGCTTCGCGCCGCTGCGCGACGACACGATCTCGAGCCTCGCGCTCCAGGCGATGTATGAACACTGGACGAGCGACGGCCACAACGAGACGTCGGCGGGCGGCGTTCCGCTCATTCAGTTCGCGCTCTCCTGCGTCTGGAACTGGGACGCGCGGCCGTTCCCCGTCTTTCCGATCCTGTCGGGCCAATGGGGCGACACGGGCAACTGGCAGACCGGCGACTGGATCAACGGACGGGTGGCGCTGCCGCCGCCCGCGCCGTCGGCGCCGCCGGGCGTTGGCGCTTTCGCGACCTTCCCGCCTTTGTCGGCGCTGCGCGCGGCGCTGAGCGTCCGGCCGCGGTTCGATACGCCGGTCGCCGATCGCGTGTCGGGCCGGTCGAGCCGCCGGGCGCGGTTCGCCGCGCCGCTGTTCGACTTCGAGCTGAGCTTCGACCTCCTGCGCTCCGACGCGGCGAACCGTGAGATGCAAACGATCGCCGGGTTCTTCGAGCAAATGAACGGCGCGGCGACGCCGTTCTGGTTCGCGCCCCCCGATCTCTCCGCCGTCCCCGGGCAGATCCTCGGCGAGGGCGACGGTTCGACGACGGTTTTCCCGCTCGCGCTGACCTTCGGGTCGACGCTTGCTCCGGTCGCGGGAGCCTCCGGCGCCGGCGCAGTTTATCTCGACGGGGCGGCGCTGCCGTCCAGCGCCTGGGCGCTCTCAAACACTTATCCGGCTTCGATCGTCTTCGTCTCGGCGCCCGCGCCGGGCGCGACGATCGCGGCCGATTTTTCCGCGCTGTGGCTCTGCCGCTTCGCCGACGACGGACTCGATTTCGAGGAGTTCATGACGATGCTGTTCACGCTCGGCATGGTGCGCCTGACGGCGGTGCGGCCATGAGCGCGCCCCCCTCCCTCCCCACGCTCCCCGGCCAGGGCTGGAGCGTCCACAAGACGCCGCTGTTCTCGACGCTGGTCGCGTCCCACGTCTCGGGACGCGAGGTCCGCGACGCGCTCTACCAGAACCCGATCTGGCGGTTTGAGCTGACCTTCGACGCCCTCGGCTCGGATGCGGCGAGCTATCCCGGCGCCGGCGCGCAGTCGTTGCAGAGCCTGATGGGCTTCTATCTGCAATGCCGGGGCCAGTGCGGGACCTTCCTCTATACCGACCCGGCCGACAACGCGGCCGTGAACCAAGTGTTTGCGACCGGCGACGGCGCGACGACGGCTTTCCTCTTTTCCCGCTCGCTCGGCGGGTTCCTCGAGCCGGTCGGCTGGGTGACGAACGTGTCGCAGGTGACGGTCGGCGGCGTGGCGCAAAGCTCCGGCTGGTCCCTGAATGCGCCTAACAGCCTCGTCTTCACGACGCCGCCTTCGAGCAGCGCCCTGATCGGCGCCTCGTTCTCCTACGCCTTCCAGTGCCGTTTCGAAGACGATTCGATCGATTTCGAACAGTTCATGCAGAACCTGTGGCGGCTCGACTCGCTCAAATTCCGTTCGGTGCGCACGTCATGAAAATCGCCTCGACCGCGCTCCTCAATCTCATCGACGCCGCCCGCACCGCGCCCGATTCGACGCTCGCCTTCGCCGACGGCTTCACCTTCACGCTGTCGACCGGGACGGCCTATCGGTGGACCAACGTCGATTTTCCGTTCGTCTACAACGGCGCCGGGTTCCTTGCGAGCGGGCCGCTGGTGCAGGGGCTCAAGTACAAGGCCTCGGTCGGCCTCGAGGTCGACAAGCAGCAGATCGTCGTCGCAGCGCGCCCGAGCGACCTCGTGAACGGCGCGCCGCTTCTGATCGCCTTGCGGGACGGCGCGTTCGACGGCGCCGCCGTGCAGCGCGACCGGGTGTTCCTGACCGCGCCGGGCGGCGCGGTCGTCGGCGGCGTGACGCTGTTCAAGGGACGGGTGTCGACGATCGACCAGGTCGGGCGAACGACGGCGACGCTGACGATTGCCAGCGACCTCGTCGTGCTCGACTACGACATGCCGCGCAATCTGTTCTCGCCGACCTGCGTCCATACGCTTTACGATTCGGGTTGCGGCGTGATCCGCGGCGCCTATGCCGCCAACGGGACGGCCGGCGCGGGATCGACGTCGAACGCGATCGTCTTCTCGGGCGCGGCTGCGAGTCATGCCCAAGGCGCGGTCGTGTTCTCGTCGGGCGCCAACGCCAACGTGCGCGCGACGGTGAAAAGCGTCGCCGCCGGCGCCGCGCTCAACCTCATCTACCCCCTGCCCTTCGCGCCCGCGCCCGGCGACGCGTTCACCGTCTACGCCGGCTGCGACCACACGCAGAACACCTGCGGCGCGCGGTTCTCCAATCTCGCGAACTTCCGCGGCTTCCCCTACGTCCCGCCGCCGCAGACGGCGTACTGATGGCGGCGCCCCCTCCTGTAGCCGCGGTCGACGACCGCGGCCCGCGCTCGCCGAGCGCGGCTACAGAAACCGCCCAACGCCTCGTTGTCGTCGCCGCCGCCCGCTCCTGGATCGGCACGCCGTACCATCACGCGGCCGACGTGAAGGGCGTCGGCGTCGACTGCGCGATGATCCTGGTGCGCGTATTTTGCGACTTGCGTCTCGTCGAGCCGTTCGACCCGCGGCCCTACACCCGCGACTGGATGCTGCACCGGGACGACGAGCGGTATCTCGGCTTCCTGCTCGAGCGGGCGCGCGCGGTCGCCGAGCCCGAGGCCGGCGACGTCATCCTCTTCCGCTTCGGGCGCTGCTTCGCCCATGGCGGAATCGTCACGGCGCGCGATCCCCTGACCATCGTGCACGCCTTCGCGCCCGCCGGCGTCGTTCTCGAAGAAGAGATCGGACGCAACGCGGAGCTGGCCGAGCGGCTCGGGCGGGCAAAGTTCGCAAGCTATTGGGGATTTGACCGATGAGCTGGCTGCGCTCGAACCGGAACGCCAAGCCCGACTACACCGGGCTTCAGTTGCAGACCTCCGTCTCGACCCTGCCGATCCCGATCGTGTGGGGAAAGACCAAGATCGCGGCGAACGTGGTCTGGTACCAGAACTTCCAGGTCCACGCCGGCGGCGGCGGCGGCAAGGGCGGCGGCGCCAAGGGTGGAATGTTCGGCGGCGGAGGCGGCGCGGTTTCCTACACCTACAGCGCCGATCTCATCCTCGCCCTGTGCGAGGGGCCGATCGGCGGCATCGGGATCATCTGGAAGGACCAGTCGATCTACACCCTGCCGATGCTCGGCCTCATCCTCTACGACGGCGCCGCCGCGCAGGCGCCCTGGCCCTATCTTTCGGCCCTCTATCCCGGCCAGGCGCTCGCCTACCAGGGGACGGCCTATGTCTGCGCGGCGTCCTACAATCTCGGCGCCGCTGCGGCGATCTCGAACCACA
>CAIZGR010000800.1 GCA_903932535.1 uncultured Hyphomicrobiales bacterium
CGACGTAATCCTTCAAGCCCGCGTAATCGAACATCGTGGCGACAACAGCGGGGTCGAGGTCGACCAGAATGTCGATGTCGCTGTCGGGGCGCTGCTCGTCACGTGCGACGGAACCGAACAAGGCGGCATGCGTGACGCCGTGCGCCCGCAAGTCAGCCTCACACGCCTTCAGCGTCCTGATGATCTCGTCGCGTTTCATGCTGTCTTTATACCACAAAGACCGTCGGGTTTCGACCGTCAAATCCGGCCGTCGATATGCAACAGAAATTCGGAACAAAAAAGACCAATATCGCCAATGGCCCCGGGTCGCTCCAGAAGTCTTGGTTTTTGTACGGGGTCCGTCGAGCACGGCGTGTTCGAACGCGCGGCGCGTGGGACGATCCGCTTCACGTGATCCTGCCGCGATGGCGCGCGATCGGAATGGTGGGGCCGGTCGCCCTCTTGCTCGTCGTCCACGCCAACCCGAACCCGCGAGACGACGAAAGGATTCGGATCATCGGGGCGAGAAAGGCAACGCGGCGTGAAAGACAGCTCTACGAAGAAGGCGCTCAGCCGCGCTGAACGCGAACAACTCGCCTGGATCGCCACTCTGCCCGACGAGCAGATCGACACCGCCGACATCCCGGAAGCGCCGATCGAGAACTGGGCGCAGGCGCATCGCGGCGATTTCTACCGTCCTGTCAAACGGTCGGTGACCATTCGCCTCGATGCGGACATTCTCGATTGGCTCGAGGCGCATGCGGCGGACGGCCGCTATCAGACCGAGATCAACCGCATCTTGCGCCGCCATGTGGTCGAGACCGAGACGAAACTGGCTGCGCGCATCGCCGCTGGCGCCGCCTCGTAAAGGCCCCGCACGGCGCCCGGTCGCGCGATTGCCGGTAGACGACGCCGCGGTCGATGATCTCGGCGGCGATCTCGAGCAGCGCGTCGGCGCTGTCTGGCTTCACGTAAACCTTGTCGGCGCCGGCCTTCAGCGCCTCGTCGTGCACCGCCTTGGCGCTCGACGTGGTCAGAACCACGACCGGCAGGCCGCGCAGCGCGAACGTCCCGCGCAAGGCGTGAAGAAATTTCACCCCGTCGAGCCGGGGCATGTTGAGATCGAGCACCAAGACGTCGGGCAGCCGGCCGGTCAGATCTTCGACGGAAATCCGATAGGCGGCGTCGAGGCCGTCGCCCGCTCGCTCGAGGACGACTTCCCGCCCGATTCCGGCCTTCACCCGGTCCAAAGCGCGCTCGAAAAGATACACGTCGTCAGGGTCGTCCTCGATCAGCATGACGCGACAGGATCGAAGGCCGGGGATTGCGTTGGACATGACGGCTGCTGAACCTCGAAGGCCTGAGACAGGCTGGATGGAAAGTGAACCGGCGCCCGGAGGGCTGTCGTCGCCCGGAACCGATCCGCCGCAGCGAGCGAGCGCCATGCCGCGACAATCCAACCCCGACGATCGATTCCGGCTTGCGGTCGACGCTTCGCCCGCGGCGATGATCATGGTCGACGCGGCCGGAGCGATCGAATTCGCCAACGCCGAGACGGAGCGCATGTTCGGCTATCCGCTCGGCGAGCTGGTCGGGCGATCGATCGACATGCTTGTCCCGGCGGCCTCGCGCCCCGCGCACGCCGGCCTGCGGCAAGGCTTCTTCGCAAGCCCCAGCAAGCGCCCGATGGGCGCCGGCCGCGATCTGCACGGAGCGCGCAAGGACGGCGTCGCGTTCCCGGTCGAGATCGGCCTCACGCCGATCGACGCGGCGGACGGCGTCGTCGTGCTCGCCACCATCGTCGACATCACCGCGCGCCGCAAGGTGGAGCTGGACCTCGCCCAACGCGCAAGCGACCTCGAGCTCGCCAACGAACGGCTGACGCAATTCGCCTATGTCGCCTCGCACGACCTTCAGGAGCCGCTGCGCAAGATCGCCGTCTATGCGGGGCTGCTCGACGACGCCGTCAGGAAGTCGGACGCGGCGGTCGTCACGCGCGCGACGTCCGTCATTTCCGCCTCCGCGGCGCGGGCGCGGCGCATGGTCGACAATCTCCTGACGTTCTCGCGCGTCAGCAGCGCCGAGACCCACACCCTGCCCCTCGACCTGCGCGCCGAGCTGGAGCTCGCCCTCGGCGACTTGTCGGCGGCGATCGAGGAGTCGAACGCGAAAATCGATCTCGACGTCGAGCCGGTCGTCGTGCCGGCCGACCGCGCCCAACTCGGACGACTCGTCCAGAACATCGTTTCGAACGCCATCAAGTACCACAAAGCCGGCGCCGCCCCTTCGATCGCGATCCGCGCGAAGCGGCTCGGCCGGACCAAGGTCCTGCTCTCCATCGCCGACGACGGGGTCGGCTTCGACGAGAAGTTCGCCGCCGAAATTTTCCAGCCGTTCAAGCGGCTGCACGGCCATAAGGACTATCCCGGAACCGGCATTGGTCTGGCGATCTGCAAGGCGATCGCCGACCGCTACGGATGGACGATCGTCGCCCGTTCCCGTCCGGGAGAAGGCTCGACGTTCGAGGTGACGCTGCCCGCGGCCGGCCGGCCCGCCGCCTAGGCTCGCTCCCCGCCACGGGCGGGCGCTCGGCATGTTCCAACCCACGGATCCGACCCAACGCGCGCGCGACTCCCGGCCCCCGATTTTTGGTCTGCAAGGTGGCGGAATTGCGCCGGGGCGCAGAGGCCTCGGCGCGCGCTCGAATCGTCTGGAGCGATGCTCGCCTTTGGGACTCGCCCCTGCACGTCGCGCTGGAGCGTCTCAAAGGCGGTATACCCGCGCGGCATTGTCGTGAAAGAGCTTTTGCTGATCGGTGTCCGAGAATTTCGACACGATCTCAAAAAATGCCTCGTAGATCCGGTCGAAACTCGCATAAATCTTGTCAACGGGAAAATTGCTGGCGAACATCGACCGATCAATTCCAAATATGTCGATCGTCTCCAGCACGATCGGACGAATTCCCTCAGTTGTCCAGTCCGGATAAACCATGCCGAGTCCGGATATTTTCACGGTGACATTGCTGGACGATGCGAGCGACCTCATTCCGTCACGCCAGAGCTTCAGGCCGACGGCGTCGCGCTCCAGAGGCATGCCGGCATGATTGAGGACGATCGTCGTGTCCCCGTTCTCTTTGGCCACCCTCGAGGCGTCGTGCATCTGATGCGGATAAATCTGCAAATCGAACGAGAGGCCATAAGTCTTCAGAAGCTTGAATCCTTTGTTCCACTGCGAATCGGTGAGAAGGTCTTTCCGCTGAATGAACGTGTACCGGCTGTCCGGATGCCAGTTCAGTATCTGTCTGATGCCGCGCGCCGCGCCGTAGCCTGCGTGTTTTGCAAGAATTCGTTCGACGTTCGGGCTTTCAAGGTCAGCATGCGCTACGAACCCTGTCGGCCGCCCGGCGGCGTCATTCAAGGTCTGCAGCCATGCGCTTTCCGCCAGGATGTCGCCGGAGAGCGCGTCGATATGAACATCCTTGACGACATTCCATTGTCTTGCATCCTCGTTGTAATCATCCTGAAGATAGCTCTTCATGATCGGCCGCAGGCTGCCGGCGATCGGCGCAACCGGCTCGCCGGTCTGGCGTAACCACGGGTACGAGTAATTCTCGAGATCCCAAAGGTGGTGATGCGGGTCGATGATTTTGTCCACCGCCATATTGTACCCCAGCTAGCTGTCCACAAACGAACAAAACCTTCGACGCTTCAGGCGCGAGTGGCGCCACCGAGCTTACAGGACTTGTGGTGCAAGCCGTTCATGCAAGCGCGCCTTTGACGAATTCCGCGAACGCCGCCTGGTAGTCCGGATGCCAGCGCGACAGCGGCGGCCGGTTCTCGACGATGTCGCCGGCCGCCCACAGGATGCGCGCGGCGTCGACCTCGCGGGTGACGTCGTTGTCGGGACAAAGGACGTAGAAGTCGCCGGCCGACATCCGCTCGATCAGGAAATCGACGACCTGACCGGCCGTCCACGCCCCCGCCGGCTTGTCGCCGCCGCCCGGGCGCGTCATGCCGGTGAAGGTGAAGCCGGGAATGAGCAGATGCGCGCTGACCTTGCAGCCTTCGATGTTGCGCAGCTCGTGGGCCAGCGCCTCGGTCACGACCTTCACCCCCGCCTTGGAGACGTTGTAGGCGGCGTCGCCCGGCGGGCAGGTGATCCCCTGCTTCGAGCCGGTGTTGACGATCGCCGCAGGACCGCCCTGCCCGATCATCGCCGGGGCGAAGGCGTTCACGCCGTGGATTACGCCCCAGAGGTTCACCTCGATCAGACGGCGCCATTTGGCGAGGTCGCCCAGCACGCCGCCGCCGCCCCCGACGCCGGCGTTGTTCATCAGGACCGCGACCTCGCCGAACGCTTCGTAGGCAAAGTCGCGCAGGCGTTCGACGGCGTCCGGGTCGGCGGCGTCGACGACGCGGAAACGCGCGTCGTCCTTCGCCGCGGCGACGTTCGCTGTCCGGGCGCAGGCCGCCTCGAGCGCCGCGCCGTCGGCGTCCGCGAGGACGACCTTCATGCCGAGTCCGGCGAACCGTTCCGCGGCGGCGAGCCCGATGCCGCTCGCGGCCCCCGTGATCACCGCGACGCGGCCGGGCTGAAGGGCGGGATGGAGCGGCATGGGCGGCGTCCTTTGCGAAAGCGGTTGGCGGAGCGGGTCGAGCGAGCCCCCGGGAAACGAACCACCGTCCCGCCCTCGTCAACACGCGTCGATTGACTTACATTCCGCCGCGATTATCGACGACGATAAAGGGAAATGGAAGCTCGTGACCTCTTGCGCCCGCTCGCTCGTGCTCGCCTGCCTCGGCGGCGCCGCTTTTCTGGCTGAGGCGCCGGGCGCGGCGTCCGCCCAGACCTTCTGGCCTTTCGGTCCGCCGCCGGCCGTGGCGCCGGCCGCGGCCGCCCCGTCCACTGCGATCCTGCCGCCCGACGCCGACCCCGCCTATTCGACGCCCGTCGACCTCGACGGCGAAGTCGACCTTGCCCGGACGACGCGCAAGACGGTCGGCGATCCGACCGGCGAGCCGGCGGGAACGCTCACGATCAACACGAAGCTGCGCAAGCTCTACCTCTCGCTCGGGGACGGACGCGCGCTCGAATACGGCATCGGCGTCGGGCGGCAGGGCTTCGCCTGGAAGGGCGAGGCCGAGATCGGCCGCAAGGCCTACTGGCCCGGCTGGACGCCGCCGCCGGAAATGCTGGCGCGCAGCCCCGAGCTGCCGCCCCATCTCGACGGCAGCCTGAGCAACCCCCTCGGGGCGCGCGCGCTCTATCTCTTTCAGGACAACAAGGACACGCTCTTCCGCATCCATGGCACCAACGAGCCGAAAAGTATCGGCCACGCCGTGTCGTCGGGCTGCATCCGCATGCTCAACGCCGACGTGATCGACCTTTACGGGCGGGTGGCGAAGGGCGCGCGGGTGGTGGTGCTGTAAGGCCGGCCGCCGGCCCGGTTCGGGGACCGCCGCCCTCCGACGGAGGGCGGCGGGATTTTCGAGTGACGAAGTCGGCGCGGGCGGACTTCCGGGACGCTCAGGCCGCGAACGAACTCAGCCGCCGCCGCCGCGCGAGGCCGCCGAGTCCGGCGAAGCCCGCGACCAGCATCGCCCAGGTCGAGGCTTCGGGGACGGCCGAGCCCACGGCGCCGAGCGGCGCGGCGACGAGCCGGCTCGAGGGCGTCGCGGCGATGCTGCCGACCACGGCGAGGTCGACGGCGGCGCCGTAGGGCACCGAGTTGACGGAGGTCAGGTCGAAGTAGAGGCTCGAGCCCGCGCACTTCCAGTATCCGGCGTGGCCGGATACGGCCGAACAGGCCGACCCGCCGAAGTCGAAGGCGCTGAACGCGCCGGTGAGCGCGCCATTGGACGTGAGGAGGTCGAACGTCTGGCCGCTCGAGAGGCTGAATCCCTTCGCCAGCTCGATGTCGAGCCCGCCGGCGACGTTCGCTGCGCCGACGGTCAGCGCGAAATGCGTCGCCAGGGCGCTCGACAGCGTCACGTCGAGCCAGTCGGTCGTCGCGGTGCTGCTCGCGGACGCCTCCGTCAGGACGCCCGCGATGGTCACGGGCGAGGCGATCGCCAGGACGCCCTTGTTGGTCACGGTTCCCGTCCCGCCGTTGACGTAAACGTTGTCGGCGAGCGTCGTGTTGCCGCTGGCGAAGGTGAGACTGCCGGCGCCGACCGTGATCGTCCCGCCCGACCAGCTTCCGAACGCCGTTCCCGAGCCGCCCGTCACCGTCAGGCTCGATTGATGGCCGATCACGACGTTGCCGGCGACGACGCCGGTGTTGGCGATCGTTCCGATCGAAGCTGCGGCCCCCGCGCTGTAGATCGCGTCGCCCGCAGAGCCGGCGGGAAGCCCGGTGCCGGCGGCGCCGCCCTGTCCGGCCTGGATGGTCCCGCTGTTGGTCAGCGTCGTGATCGCGCCCGCGTTCCACACCGCCGTGCCGCCGTTGCCGCCCGCGGCGCCGTTCGCGCCCTGAAGGCTCCCGCTGTTGGTCAGCGTCGTAATCGTCGCGCCGCTCGCGTTCAGGACGCCTGCGCCGGCGGTTTTGCCGACTCCGCCGCCGATCGTCCCGCTGTTCGTCAGCGTCCCGATCGTCTTGGCGTTCGACACGCCCGCGCCGCCCATGGCCCCGGCTCCGCCCGCGATCGATCCGTTGTTGGTCAGCGTCGTGATCGCGCCGGCGTTCCATACCGCCGTGCCGCCATTTGCGCCCGCGGCGCCGTTCGCGCCTTGAATGGCCCCGCTGTTGGTCAAGCCGCCGATCGAGCCGGAATTCCCGAGAGAGCGAGGCCCCGCAGCGTTGGCGCCGCCGATCGTTCCAGCGTTGACGATCGAGGAGATCGATCCGCCCGACAGGTCCGACAGGATTCCGATTGTCCCACCGCGTGCGTTCAGGACGCCTGCGCCGGTGGCCTTGCCGGCGCCGCCGCTGATCGTCCCGCTGTTCGTCAGCGTCGCGATCGTCTTGGTGTTCGACACCCCCGCGCCGCCGGTTTGGCCGGTCGCGCCCTTTCCGCCGGCAATCGTCTTGGTGTTGGTGAGGGTCGTTATGGTCCCGGAGTTCGAGACGCCCGCGCCGCCCGCGCCGCCGCCGCCGGCAGCGTCGATGCCGCCGCTCGCGCCGGTGATGGATCCGCTGTTGGTCAGCGTCGTGATCTTCCCCGTATTCGAAACGCCCGCGCCGCCCGCGCCGCCCCAGCCGGAGACGCCGCCGCCGCCGCCCGCGCCGCCAGCGATTGATCCGCTGTTGGTCAGGGTGGTGGTCGTCCCCGAATTCCACACGCCGGCGCCGCCAGCGCCGCCTATGATGGCCCCGTTGCCGCCCGCGCCACCCGCGATCGATCCGCTGTTGGTCAGGGTCGTGATCGTCCCGGCGTTCGAAACGCCCGCGCCGTCCGCGCCAGAGCCTGCACCGCCTGCACCGCCCGCACCGCCGGCAACCGCTTTGCTGTTGGTCAGCGTCGTTATCGTGCCGGAGTTCGAGACGCCCGCGCCACCCGCGCCGCCGCTGGCGGCGCGACCGCCGGCGCCGCCGGCAATTGATCCGGTGTTGGTCAGCGTCGCAATCGTCCCCGCATTCGAGACGCCCGCGCCGCC
>CAIZGR010000801.1 GCA_903932535.1 uncultured Hyphomicrobiales bacterium
CAGATGCGCGGCGCCCAGGAAACAATGCTGGGCGACGGAATAGGGATATTTGGTGTGGCCGTTGAAGCGCACGATCCGCGACAAGGCCGTGGCGACGTCGTCGAGGTCGATGCTCGCGGGATCGGGATCGTTAAGATCGACTATGCGGCCCGAAAGGGTCTGGAAACACATGGCGGCCTCAGCAGGAAACGGCGCGCGCGGGGCGCTCGGCGATCAAGGCGGCGCGGGCGGCTTCGCGGCGGCGCAGCTCGACGACGATCTCGCGGCCCGCCGGCGTCAGCACGTAATCGCGGCGGCGACCGTCGCGACCCGCGCTGAGGCGCAGCAGGCCGCGCACGGCCAAAGCCCGAACGGTGGCGGGCGCATAGGCCTCGCGGTCGCCGATACCGTAAGCCCCGCGCAGCAGGGACAAAGGCGTGACGTCGGCGAGCCGCAAGGCGGCGAGCATGGCGTCGTTGAGCCCCTTGAGCGGATCGCGCCGCCGCCAGTGGCCGTTGCGGATGATGGCGCTAGACATCGCAGGGCGCCTCGGGCAGGTCGCGCAAAGTGAAGACGGCGCCCTCGCCGCCCAGGCGCTGGCGAACCTCCGCACGGCGGGCGTCGGCGGATTTGATCGGGGCGCGGTTGTCGCAGCAGGCTTGCGCGTGCGCCTCGGCCAGCGCCAGCAGGGCCTGCGATAACCTGCGGACCTGCGCCGTGCGCCGCGCCAGCGTCGCCTCCAGATCGCCGATGCGGCGGCGCAGCGCGGCGGGTTCGCCCGCTGTGGCCTTGACATCGAGCAGCGCGTCGTTGGCGGCGCGCACGTCCTTCAGGTCGCGGCGCAGGCTCTCGATGGTCAAGGCCTGAATTTCGTTGGCGAGGGCGAGATTGTCGCGCTCAAGCCGGGTCGTCGCGCAGCGGTCGTTGGCGGCGTCGAGACGCCTGACGATTTCGTCGGCGCGGGCCGTCTCCCGCGCAAGCTGCGATTCGAACGCCAGCGCGGCGACCTGTTCGGCGTTGCGCTCGACGACGACGGCCTCCAGCGTGCGGCGCTGGCGGGCGAATTCCTTTTCAAGAAGCGTGTAATTCTCGTGCGCGGCGGCGAGGCGCTCGTGCAAATCTTCGACAAGGCTGCGCTCGGCTGCGAGTTGCGCCTCCAGTTCTGCGGCGGGCAAGCGGCCCGGTCTGGCGAGGGGCGTCGGCTCGACCATCACGCAATCTCCGCCGTCAATTTTTGCGCAAGGGCGGCGGCAGCGGCGGCGTCGAGGTCGAATTGAGCGACCGTGTCGCCATCGACGACGACGCACACGCGGCGGCCGCCGTTGACCGCGTCTCTGACTTCGATAGCGTCGAACAAGGGACGCCAGCGGCGAACGCCTGTCGCGTCCGGGACCATAACAAGCGGAGGCGGCAAGGTGCTTGTGCCCATTTCGGTGTCAGACATCCTGAAAATCCTCGATCAGATTCCGATCTGGAAAGCCGTGGCAAACCTGCCCAGACGCGTCGCGGAACTGGAAACGAAGGTCGCCGCGCTCGAAGCGATAGCGGGCCGCGCGCCGCCCGCGCTGACGGGGCGCGAATGCGCGATTTGCGGAACGCCGATGCGGGTGACGTCCGAAACGCCGGACCCGACTTTCGGCGCGCTGGGCGTCAAGACGCATCACATGGAATGCGCGGAATGCGGGGCGACGACCGACCGGCAGTTCGAACCCGGCAAGGGCTATTTGTAGCCGGTCTATCACGCGCCCGCCTAGGTCGCACCGCAAGCGATGGCGGCGAGAAAGACGGCGAGGGCCAAAAGTTCGAAAGCGTCGAACGCGACGGCGCGCAGGCGCGCGGCGATCAGGTCGGCGGGGCGGGAGTAGGCGAGACTGGGAAAAGCGGACATGGGCGGCTCCCGGCGGGTTCGGGAGGGTTTGTGATGCGGATTTTCGTCCGCGTCAAGAGCAGCGTACAAAAAATCCGCTAAAAATTAGAATTACGCGGCGCGCTATTTTTAATTGGGTTTTTGATAAATAGTCGTGACGTAAATTATAAATAAAACAAATATTATAAAAGCCAAAAATGTTCCTAATTTACATCCATAATCAATAGCCGCGTCCATTTTTTTAAGTGTTGCCGTAGAAAAAAACAATGTAAGCCACCAACGGATAATAAACATTGCAAAACCAATGGCCAGACTTAATATTATTACAACAGCTATCATTTTTTTGTTTTCCAATTCTTGTTAAGTGAAAAATAGTTCGTTAATCGTCAAAACGCGATGAACGTGAATGACGTGTTCTCTTTTGTATTTGATTTCGGCGGCCGGATTTATCTGACGGCAGGTCAGCCATTCCGCCGTAATCTTAACGTATAATTTTATGTATGCTTCAATCTCGCCGCGCCCGTCGCGAACTTGAACCACCACGGAATCGTCTTTACGGGCAGGCAGATAGGGGTGAACAAATCTTAGATCGCCCTGCGCATGCATGGGCTCCATGGAATCGTTTTGCACGTAGACCGCATATGCGCCTGGGACGCGCTCCAGCGCGGGCGGCGAACGCACATAGCCCAACGGCGTTGGGCTGATCGCGTAATTCCCCAGGGCGCTTCCAGCCACCAAGCCCATGATCGGAATTTGCGTTCGCGCCGAACTTATCGGCTCGTCGATCAGCGGTAATCGTGAAGCCTCTCCAATCGGCGACCCTGATGGCGCAACGGCCATCAAGTCCTCAAAAGGGATGCGAGCGGCTCGGGCAAGGGCTTTTAAGTTATCGACGAAGGTCGAGGCTGACGGGCCGCGTTCGTTGAGTTTTTGCAGAAATCCGCGATCCAGCCCGGCATCGAGCGACACTTTTTGACGTGAACCGCCGCGCGCAGCGATCTCGGCGTCGATGCGCGCGACGATAGGATTGACCGCAGGTTTTTGTGTCTTGACCATGCGGAGATTATCGGCTTTCGGAAAATCATCCGAAAGCGGACGTTCGGGGTCTTGACGATGCGGATAATTGTCCGCTATCGTCGTCCTCATGTCGCCGATCGAAAACCTCCTGTCTGTCGTGGACGCTTATGCCGCCGCTACCGGTCTGGCCGAGGCGACGATCTCGACGCGGTTCCTTGCCGGCGGGCGCGTGATTCTTGATTTGCGGAATGGTCGCGATATGGGCGTGCGGCGCATCGAGCGCGCCGTCGAGTCTTTCGCGCGCGAATGGCCCGCCGACGCCGAATGGCCCGCCGACGTGCCGCGTCCCGCGCCGACGCCCGCCGCAGCGGAGTGAGCGCCATGCTCGTGATCCCCACGCAATCGCGTCGCTTCGAACTCTGGCTCGACGCCTGCGGCCAGCCGGTGGTGCGGCTGGCCGCGATCATACCCGAAACAGCGGCCCGTCGCCTCCCTTTGAGGGCCGCTCACTTCGCCCCGGCCGTTGGCCGGCCGGGGCGGCTTTTTTCCCGTCTTCAGGCTTTGCGCGACTCGCCTCCTTTGGTTGACGTTGGGTTGTAGCGGTCTGGCCGGGCGTCCCGTCCCGGCTTTGCTTTTCGTCGCGTTTGCGTCCTCGCGTTCAGCTTCCCTGCAATCTTTGTAACTCAAAGCGCGGGGAAAAAATGTCCAGATTTGCGGACCAAACGTCCAGATTCGTGGACGGATTGTCCAGAAGGAAGGCCCGTGCGGCCCCAGTTGAGGGTGAAACAACGATGTTGGCGCCGCTCGACGATGAGGTGGCCGGTTGGCTGACCGATCTGGAACGCTGGGAAAAGCTGCGGCGGGGTTCGTTGACCCGCGCGCGCGAGTGGATCGCGCAGGAAACAGGGCTGACCGAAGGCAAGCTGGAGCGCGTGCGCCGCAAGAGGCTCAAGGGGATCGAGGGATATGTGGCCGCCCAAATTCGCGCCGTTTACGTCGCTGCGCTCGAAGCTGAACGCCGTCGGCTCGCGGCTGCGCTCGTCCTGGATCGTCAGGGCGACGCTGAGCCTGCGCCGCATGCGGCGCGCGAGGCGCGCCTTGCGGCCGACGAAGCCGGCCAATTGATCGACGAGGCGGCGCGGCGGACATGAACGAAGCGGGGGCGAGGGGCATGGGCGAGGCGAATTCCAGCGGCCATTTGCGCAACACCGGACCGGCGAAAGCCGCCTACGCCCGCAAAATCCGCGAGGCGCGCGCCCGTGACGAGCCCGCCGTGCGCGCGGCGCATGAGCGCGGGCTGGTGTGCAACGCCATCCTGCGCGAGACCGGGTTCAGCATCGGCTATATCCGGGTGTTGCTGGCGGGGATGAAGCTGACCCCGCACGAGGCCCGCACCGGGCGCAAGCTGAAAGACCCGCGTGCGCCCCGCCCGGCGACTTGCGAGGAAGCGCCCGGCGAGGCTTGCCAGGCGCGCGCGTCGCGCGACGCCCAGCGCGCCCGCAGCGCCAGCGTCGAACATTTCCGCGATCTCGTCGCCGCTTATCCCGGCCGCAAACTGAAATCGCTGGCGATCCCCGAGGGCTATGCGTTCCGCATCTCGCGGGCG
The DNA here is from genome assembly GCA_903932535.1 of uncultured Hyphomicrobiales bacterium. Classification (GTDB taxonomy): domain Bacteria; phylum Pseudomonadota; class Alphaproteobacteria; order Rhizobiales; family Beijerinckiaceae; genus Roseiarcus. Next base: position 4,470 of record CAIZGR010000801.1, read on the forward strand.
CCGTCCGCGCCGGGGTACGGATCGCCCGCCAGCGCTTGCGCCGACGTCGGCTATTCCTCGCGCCGGGGCTGGTGATGAAAGCGCAGGTTTCGTTCGACACCGTCGCTCACGAGGCGACCGTGACCGTCTCTTTCGCCAGCGAGGAGGAGGCGGGTCAGGCGGTCGATGCGGTCAAGGCCGCCGCCAACAGCCTGTGGCCGGGGATCGTGTTTTATGAGGACGA
>CAIZGR010000802.1 GCA_903932535.1 uncultured Hyphomicrobiales bacterium
CAGGCGCGAGCTTCCGCCTCGCCGCGCCGGTCGACGTCAAGGCCGGCGAGAGCGTGACGCTGCCGTTCATCGATACGCCGGTCGAGGCCGAGGAGGCCGCCTGGATTCAGCCGGGCTCCGCCGCCCACAATCCCTGGCTTGCCGTCAGCCTCGTGAATTCCAGCGCGGCGACGCTGCCGGCCGGCTCGGTGACCCTCTACGAGACGACCGCGGCGGGCCCGCTCTTTGCGGGCGAAGCGCAGTTGACCGTCGTGCCGCCGGGCCAGACGAGGCTCGTCGCATTCGGCGAGGATCAGAAGGTGCGGGTCGATCGGGAGCTCAGGTCGCAGGGCCTGATCTCGGAGATCGTCGTCGCCAAGGCGATGGTCACCGTGACGCGCCTCGTGCGCGACACCACGGTCTATCGGCTGACCAACGACGATTCGACGCCGCGCAAGATCGTGATCGACCATCCCCGCGCCGACGGACTGACGCTGGCGAAGCCCCCCCTCTCCAAGGCGAGCCTGACGGCCAACGCGTGGCGGCTCTCCAGCGACGTGGGCGCGGGCGAAACCAGGACCCTCGAAGTCTCGGTCGACCGCCCGATCGGGCAGAGCGTCGCGATCGGCTCTCTGTCGCGCAGCGCCCTTGCGCAATTGCTGGCGATCGACGACCGCGAGATCGGTTCCGGACCGGCCGGCTTCGCCGTTCTGTTGTCGCAGATCGGCGTCGATGCGGCAATGAAGGACCGGCTGGAAAAGATCGCCGACGCGGCCGACGCGCTCGAAGACGCCAACCGCCGCGTCGCGAGGGCGCTCGAAGAGAGACAGGCGATCGTCGCCGATCAGACCCGTCTGCGCGAAAACCTGCGCGTCGCGCCGGGCGGCAGCGACCTCGGCAAGGTCGCGACGAAAAAGCTGCTCGACCAGGAGGCGCAGCTGGAACGCATCGCCGCCGAAACCCGGACCGCGACGAACGCTCGGGAGCAGGCCCGCGCCAGGCTCGAGGACCTGGCCGGAAAGGCCGCGGCGCAGGAACTGCGATTCAAGAACGCCGCCTCCCTCTGAGGGCGTCGCCGAACGCGGGCGCAAGGTTGCGGCGGCGGCGCCCGGCCGCTGTCTGCCGGCGATCCCGCGGCGGGTGGTTCGCCGGCCCGTCGAGAAGCGGCTGTCGCCCCTAGTCGGGCGGGCTATCGTCTTTCGATCGTATTCTTGTAGATCTTTCCGCCCTTCATGATCAGCGCGAGACTCGTCTCGGGCGTCTCCAGAACCGCGATGTCGGCGATGGGATCGCCGTCGACGACGAGCAGATCGGCGAGCGCGTCCTTCTCCACGACGCCGATCTTGCCCGGATAGGGATTGCGCGGCCCGGACAGCCCAAGAAGCTCGCCGTTGACCGAAGTCGCCATCCGCAGAATCTCGGCGCTGTCGTACCAGCGTCGGAGGTGGGTCAGCATCACGCCCTGACGTCGCGCGAGATCGCTCGAGAACAGGAGATCCGAGCCGAACGCGGTCCTGATCCCGTGCTCTTTCGCGAGCCGATAGAGCGAATTCGTGCCCTCGAACACCTGAAGCGCGTTGAGCCGGCTCTGACCGGTCAGACGCCCCGTGTCCTCCTCGCTCAGGAACGGTTGGGCGCTCAGCCACGCGCCCTTGTCGGCCATGAGCTTCGCGGTCTCCTCGTCCATGAGATGGCCGTGCTCGATGCATTGCACGCCAGCCGCCAGCGCCCGTCGAACGGCGGCCGACGAATAGGCGTGAACGGCGACATAGGTGTTCCTGTCGGCTGCGGCCTCGACGCCGGCGCGCATCTCGGATTCGCCGAATGTCAGCATGTCGAGCGTCGTGCGCGGCGACGAGACGCCTCCGCCTCCCACGAGCTTGATCTGGGACGCCCCCTGCAGAAGTTGCTCGCGCACGCGGAGCCGCACCTCGTCGGCGCTGTCGGCGATGCTGGCTGCGCCCTTCCGCTCGAGAGAACTCGCCGGCCCGCCCGGACTGCGCGGCACGTCCGAAAGCGGCCGGAGATCGCCGTGGCCGCCCGTGGTGGTGATCATCGCGCCCGAGGGAAAGATGCGCGGCCCGCGAGCGAGGCCGTCGTCGATCGCCTGCTTCAAGGCGAACGAGGGACCGCCCAGGTCCCGAACCGTGGTGAACCCGCGCATGAGCGTCCGTTCGGCCTCGGCGGACGCGGCGAGAAAGATGTAGCCGATGTCGGCGGAAAGCAGGCTCGAGACGGACAGGCCGACGAAGATCGTGTGCCAGTGCGCGTCGATGAGGCCCGGCGTCACCGTCCGCCCTCCGCAATCGATCACCCGCGCGCCCTCGGGAGCGCCCGGGTCGCCCGCCTCGATCGCCTTGATCCGATCCCCCTCCACGAACAGGCGAAGCCCTTCCCGCAATGCGGCGGAACGGCCGTCGAACAGGCGGAAATTCGTCAGGACGATCGGGGGAGCCGCCGTCTCGGGCTGCGCGCCGGCTCCGCGCGTGAATCCCAGCGCTGCGAGCGAGACGCCCATTCCGGCCACGAACCCGCGCCGCGAAAGACCCTCGTCGATCCTTCGGTTCGCCGCGTGGACGAGCGGCTTGCAGCAGGCGCAGCCGCTCGCCCCGGCCGTCCGAGCGTCGTCTTCCGGGCTGCAGGAAACCATCAGGTCCTCCAGAAGAAACGCGGGTCAGAACGAGTGCGACCCACGCGATTGCGTCATTCGGCGCGGGTTTCGCGGAAATCGTACGACACGCGACACCGTGCCAAAGACGGAAGCCGATTCACAGCGGTTTTCGCCGAGGCGTGCGCTGGCGACCTTGGCGCGTGTCCTTCTCCAAATCCGGGATGAACGATTGGCGGTCCGTTCAACGTCCCCATGTCGCGAACATTCCGACGCCGGCGGCCGCCATCGCGGCAGTGGCGAGGCAACCGAGGGCCTTCAGCAAGGGCCGCAACGCGAACTGGCCCATGACTTTGGTTCGCGAAGCCATCAGCATGATCATGATCATGATCGGAACCGCGGCGACCCCGTTGATGACGGCGCTCCAGAACAGGGCCTTGATGGGGTCGAGCGGG
>CAIZGR010000803.1 GCA_903932535.1 uncultured Hyphomicrobiales bacterium
CCCTTCAATGTAGGCGACCTTGACGAACGTGTTCTTCATCTGATTGACGTTGGAAATGCGCGCCGACATCTGCTTCATCGCCTTGGGCGAGAACGTCGTCTCGACGAACCAGAGTTCCGCCGCCGCGCTCAGATCAATCGCTTCGCCCGCCGCTTCGATCTGGGCGAGGAAGATGCGGTGCATGTCCGGCTTCCTGAACAACATCTCAACGCGCTCACGCATTGCGCCGGTCGATCTGCCGTCAATTCGCAGCGGCAGGTAATCGCCGAGTTCTTCGTCAAGAATGTCGCCCACTTCGCGATGATAGTAGGCCAACACCAGCTTGTCGCCGGGGTTGTCCTCCAGCCATTCCTTCGCCGCTACGACGATGGCTTCGGCCTTGATGCGCCCGGTGATGCGGCGCAGCGGCCCAAGGTCCATCTCCAGCGACTGCGTGTCGCCGTTGTCGATGGCCTCCATAATCTCCGCTGCCTGCTTGTCGGTGGCGATCTCGCGTCGCTGCGCCGCCGACACGATCAACGGCATCAGTTCCTGCACCGGCGGGCGGATACCGACGTCCTTCTGCGTCCGCCGCAACATCCAGCCGCTCATGCGTTCACGCAACTCAGCTTCGTTCTTGCCGCCCATGACGACCATGATCGTGCGCCACGCGCTCAATTTCTTCGGGCGCATCACGCAGTAGCGGCTGCGGAACGCCTCGAACGACGTGACGTTGGGCCATCCTTTCGCGTCATTGGCGGCGAGAAGATGCGGCGCCGATGAGCGCAATCGGCACCAAGTATCGCCGAGATCGTGAGGGCAGGGCGTTCCCGACAAATGCCAGACGCGCGGGATGTCGCTGACGAGACCTTTGGCTGTGCGGTCGCCCCACTTGTTGAACTTGCCGTAGACGGCCTGTGCGGTCTTCGTGTCGGGATTTTTCGCGCGATGATCTTCGTCGAGGATGGCGATGTCAAAAGACGTGCCGATCAACTCTCCAAAGATTTTCGGCTGGCGAATCTGGTCCCAAGACACGATGCGAAAAAGGTTGAATTGAAAGTCGTCGAGCTTGTCGACGCCTACGATCTCGGAGTCGTAGCCGAGCCACTCCTTCACGGCTCGCCGCCACACGGCACGGCCTGACGCCGTGGTGACGATCAGCACACCGTCGAAAGGCCGCAGCTTTGACGAGGCCAGCAACGCCGCGCCGGTCTTCCCGACGCGCGGCTCGTCGGCCAGCAGCGCCGTCGGGCGCGCGGCCAAAAAGGCAGCGCCTTCGATCTGCGTCGGCATCGGCATCATCACGCGCCGGCCCTCGCCGTCAGCACGAACCGCCGCAGGATCGCGTCGGCGCAGCCCAGCAGAACGTCGTAAGGAGTGTCGAAGTGCTCGGGGCGCTCGGCCAGCAGGAACGCGACGTAGCCTCGCAAAGTCTCTCGGCGCCGGCGGCGCTGCTCGTCGCGTGTCATGCGGCTCTCCTGCCCTCAGTTCACCAGTTCGCACGATACGGATAACAGATTGTTATTTTACTCGCAAGCGGTTTTTCGCTCTTGAACGGTAATTTCCAGGCGTGGACGGTCAGAATAGAATTTACGCACCGTCAGATCGACGATCTGCGAGTCGTCGATCCAGACGACACGGTTAAGCGCATCAAGCATTTTGGCGATGTTATCGGCATCGGGTTTTTTACCGGGGCGCGAATTTCCGGCGAGCGCTTCGACACGATGCTTCTTAATCATGCTCTTCGGGATTTCTAGGTAGGCGTGAATGTCGACCATCAATGTCCCAGTCAACAGAGGTCGACCAGCCATCACGCTCTGCGCCGCCCAAGCCAGCCGCTCTTCATAGCGCGCGGTCTTCTCGGGTGTGTAGACCGTGCCGGAGACGCGGGAGAAGCGCGGGCGTCCCTTGCCGACGGGCTGACCGTCTATCCGAATCTCGATCACTTCAGATATTCCACCATTGACACCGGCGAGCCCGTGTCGGTCTCCAGCAGCACCTGCAACTTGGCGAACGCCTCGGTCGGAATCGAGCGCCGCCGGAACCACTGGTTCACCGTAGGACGCTGATATTGCGTCTCGCCATAGGCGTGCAGGAACGCGACAAGCCGATCCGGGTCGCCCCATTTGTCGCGCAGGAACTGGTGATAATTGAACTCGGCCATGCGGTTCCATAACAAATTGTTATTGACGATTTTTCACGGGCGGTGTAACAGATTGTTATTAGTGCCGCAAGAGGAAGCCCGCCATGACCGATTATCTCACCACAAAATACAACGCCGAGTTGACCGCCATCCAGGGCCGCGAGGCGGCGGCGCTGGAGGCCGCGCTGACGATTTACGCGAAGGCCGTGAAGGAAATCACCGACAAGGCCGCCGCCGAACGCCTGGAGGCCGGCGTGGCGGACGCGGCGGCGCGCAGCCAGCGCGATCACGAGTATCACAATGGGCGGCCCGAGCCCGAGACGTCAAAAACGATCGCCGTTGTCGACCCGAGCAGACCCGAACCGAAGATGATTTTTGCGCATGTCGGCGGGCCGCCGATGCAGCCGTTTACGTGGCCCTCCGATGTTTCGGACCCTACGCGCACGTCGCTGACGGATGTGCGTTTTGACCGCGATACGGATGAGGAGTGACGGGTATGCTGTTCAATTTTGGATTTTTGCTCGTTGAGTCATCCATATTGGGAATGATATTTTCTGGAATTGTTTATGCCGCCATAAGAATTTCTTGGTTGTTTTTGCTTGGTCTTATCCCTTGGTTGGGGCTGTGCTTGATAATTGCTGACAGGTTTATCAAATTTAATTGACCATGCCCATCGCCGACGACATATCCGATGCCATAAAGGCGCTGCGCGAGGAAATCCCGCCGTGGCGAAAGCCGGTTGAACCGAACCCAACGCCCGACGCCCCATGCGCCAAATGCGGCGGCCTGCGGTACATCTGGGCCGCGTCTTACATCACAGGGCGGATTGAGTGCCCGGATTGCACGAAGCCGACGCTACTTGATTGAAGGCGGCGGCATCTGCATGTGCAGCGACGTGTAGAAATCGTGGCGCATTTCGTTCAGACCGCCGACGATTGAGTTCATGCGGTCGTCGGTGCGCTTGAACTGATCGTCGACCGTTTTGGCTTCTGCGTAGGTGTCGAGAATGTTGTCGATCTCTTTATCAATTCGCGCGATCTCAGCATCTATCACTTTGTCTCGCGCCGTCGTGCGCGCCTCCCAGGTTTGCGCCAGCGTGTCGACCTGCTGCTGTTTGACGGCGTTGTCCTCATCGTGCCGCACACGGTCACGCAGGCTCTCCAGCCATTGATTGAACTGGTTGTGGTCCCGCAGATAGTCTTCTCGATTCACCGCCGTCTCGGCTATGTGAGAGATCTCGTGTTCGTGCCGGTCGATGTTGTAATTCATCGGCGCGATAGCCTGGCCGAACACGATGCCGATCAGCGTCAACAAGCTGACGATTCCGCCGATCACCGCCCACCAGTTCGTCGGCCGGCCGTCCAGCTTTCTCGACAGGTCTCCGATTTGCGTGCCGATGTCGGCGATGCGGCCTTCAAGCCCGGTGACGCGCTGCGATAGTGCGCCGAGGTCGATGTGGGCCTGTTCGGACCATCGCTGGGGTGACGCCATGTTCCTGACCGCGCTCGCCATAAGCCTCTTGTATTAAAAATTGATTAAAAATCAACCTCTTCCAATATGGTGATCGTCGCCTGAGATGCCGATCGCTGCGGGCTGAAACATCGTCAGCGCCCATTCGACGGTCGGCAGAAATTTCTCGGCTTCGTCCATCGCGCCGGGCGCCGATAACAGCGCTTGCCGGATGATCCCGGCGTAGGGAACGCCGTCGGCGTCGAGCGCAGCGAGGATGTCGGCGAGTCCGGTCACGCATCCTGCGTGCGTCTTCCACACCGCTTGCCACTGCGGCAGGATTGTCGCCAGTTCTGAGACCAACGTGGCGGCGTCCGCAGAGGCGCCCGGCGCGGGCGGCGCGCGGTTGGCCTTGATGTCGGCTTCAGCCTTCACCACAGCGAGAAGGAGCGCGCCCCAATTGATGTTCTCCATGAGGCGCGCTCCTTGGTTCACTTGGCCGGAACGGTGGCCGCCGTGGTGGTCGGCGTCACGACGACAGCCTGGCCGACGGTGGTGGCCTTCCCGAGCGAACCGAACAGCGCTTCAAGCTGCTTCACTTCGGCCGAGCCGGCCGCGATGATCGACTCGATGGCCGAGATCGCCGACGAAGCGCTGGAGACGGCGGACGGCGCCAAAGCCGTCACGGAGGCGACGGCGCCCTCGACGGCGGTGATGACCGGCGCGGTGCTGGGGATCGCCGCTTCGACTATGGGCGCCGCGCCCTCGGCGATTGTGATGGCCGGACCCGCGACGGATTCGACGGTGGTGATGGCGGTCTTGAAGCCTGCGAGGAGATCAGAGAAAAACGACATTGCTTTGCCTTTCGTCTTGCCGGGATTTGACGGCCACACTGGCGGCAAGACCAGCGGGCCGATCCCCCGCGCGAGGGAGAGACGCGCGGATGGGGATTCAGTCTTGGTTGCGCATATTCCACAAAATCCATGTGAGCGCCACGCCGACGACGGTCAGCGCGTACCAAGCGATTTCGTTTAGGTTGTCCATGGTGCGCGTTCAAAAATATGTCCGGGGAATTGCGTGTCGCCAAATCCTTTCAGCTTCACCCAGACTTCACCGAACCCAGGCAGCAC
>CAIZGR010000804.1 GCA_903932535.1 uncultured Hyphomicrobiales bacterium
CGCCTTCGCGAGGAGGAGCGGGCCGGCAGGGAGCAGCGGATCAACGCCCAGAACGCCGAGGCGACCGCCCAGCGGCTCGCGGACAGGCTCCAGAAGCGTCAGGAGGAGCTTGCGCGGGACCGGCCGATCTCGGCCCTGCCCCCGGTCCTGAAGGGCGCCGCGCTCGTCAGCCCGAAGGGCCTGTTGGCGCCGCCGGCGACGATCGCCGCTCCGGGCAAGCCCCTCGGTTTCTCCGACGACCCGGTCGCGCGCGCCGAGATCGAGAAGGCGGCGATGGAGGCGGTGATGGCGGCGGAGACGGCGCTCGGCAACCTGCCGAGGGACGTGTCGGCCGAGAAGCGGGGCTACGACATCGAGAGCCGCGACCTTCGCTCAAATGCCCTGAGGTTCATCGAGGTGAAGGGCCGGCACGCCGACGGGCGCGAGGTCATCATCACCAAGAACGAGATTTTGGCCTCGCTCAACGCGCCGGACGCCTTCTATCTCGCGCTCGTTCGGGTCGAGGAGGGATTTGCGCAGGAACCGATCTACGTGCAACGGTTTTTCGCGCGCGAACTCGGTTTCGCCGAGACGGCGGTCGTGTTCGATTTCGGCGATCTGGAAAGCCTGGCGTCGCCCTCCGTGCAGCGACCTGGTTCGGGACGGACGGGCCGGGCATGAAAAATCGGGAAGGCAACCGCCCCGATCGGCGGCTCGTCCGCGCCGGGACGTATTCCAAAGCCGAACTCGACAGGCTGGCGAAGCGGCTCGTTTACGGCGGTAGCGGAAGCCATAAGCTGTACCCGGGAAATTACGGGTTTGTGCCATCCATCAATCCTCACCCCGCAAAGTCGGTCTGCGACGATCTGCGCATGGTGTTGCTGGAAGAGGCGGCGCAGCTTCTGGCGGCGGGGATCGCCGCCGAGATGATCAGCGCGTTTGACCCCGAGGGCTCGCCCAAATACGTATGGGCCGTGGACGGCGACGGGGAGGTCTACGAGGCCAAGACGAAGCCGCCGGATGCGGTTTACCACGGTTATCGTCTCGGGGATGACGAGGAAGCGATGCGTCGCCATATTCGCGACGAATGGAAGAAGCGATGTCTGAAGCGCTAGAAATCGCTTTGTCTCCCGAGCGCCTCGACGAGGGGACGCCGGAGGAAAAGGCGTGCTTCGGCCTGCTCCGTGTCCGGACGGGCGACATCGAGCTCGTGTCCGGCTTCGACCACTATACAGGTGGCTATCGCGCCGGCCCCCTGGTTTCGGGGTATCATCTCGGAGAGTGGCTCGCCTGGAACTGGTGGCGCCTGATGTGGGAGCCGAAGACATCGTCTCCGGATTGGTGGCGCGCGCACAACATGACGGCGATCGGCGAGGGCTATTCCTGGCCGAACCTGACCATTTCCTCCGACGGTGTGCGGACGGTGCTGCTTCCCAGAGGGTCGGTTCGCGCCGACGCCAAGCCGTTCCGCTACATGGGCGCTCCCCCGGTCATCGTGCCGCGAAAGGCGTTCGAGAGCGCGGTGGACGATTTCCTCGGCAAGCTCGTCGCGCGCCTGGAGGAAACGGGAATTGGCGCGAGCAATTTTCGCACCCTTTGGTCCGACGTTTTGGCTGAGCGCGCCGATCCCGAAACGTCGAAACGGCGGAAGCTGGAAGCGCTGCTCGGGCGCGATCCCGACGCCGAGGACGGGCGCGACCTGGAGAAATTGATTCTTGACGCTGAACAGTTGGGCGAGGGCGCCGCGGAGGAACTTGCGGCCGAAGCGGGTCAGTCGAACCGGATGTATACTATCGAGGACATCGCCGGTCTGGCGAACAGGTTCGGTCAGGAGTTGAATCCGCAGGACGCCGTGCACACGGGCTCGCTCACGGACCTGAAATCGGGCGGCGAAACCCCGGCGTGGTTATTGGGCTCGCGCGCAGCGCAGCGGTTGCGTGAGCGAGAAAAGCTCGGCGATCGCAAGGTCGCCAGCAAGGCGCTTTTTCAAATGGCCGGCATTGGCGCTCGCGGCGCCGAGCGGGCGGCTCGCGGAAACGCGTCGTTCTCGTTCTCGCTCGATCGTGGTGACGGATCAGGCCAGATCGTGATCCGGCGACGCGGGAAAGAAGGAAGCCGCTTCGATGTTGCGCGCCTGCTGGGCGACCGTCTCGTTGTCTGCGGGGCGGATCGTTTGCGCGCGGCGACCCACGCCTACACCTACCGGCAACAGATGCAGAGGGCCTTCGCCGCAGAATTCCTGTGTCCTTTCGAAGCGGTCGAGGACATTTTGCGTGGAGACTATTCCGCGGAGGCGCAGGAGGAGGCGGCGCGACATTTCGAGGTCTCGCCGCTCGTCGTTCGCACACAACTCGTCAATCGCAAGCGTCTGGACCGGGACGAACTCGACGCTGAAGTGGCGTCCGCCGCCTGGAGATAGAACGGCTGGCAGGTCTCCGGCGCGAAAGCTGGGGACGAAGTGGTCATTCGGCGAGATGCGACTCACGCCTATTCGGTCTCGCTCCGTAGGGTGGCGCACGCCTGAGTTCAACGACGACCAGATTGGTTTTTCCCTGTGACGACTGCCCAGCCCCGCAAGAAACTCATCGAGGTCTCGATCCCCCTGGAGGCGATCAACGCAGAAGCTCGCAGAAGAAAACAGAAGGCCCCAAAGGGTTATCCAACTTCGTTTCACAAATATTGGGCTCAGCGTCCAGTTGCCGCTTGTCGCGCAGTACTTTTCGCACAACTTGTAGACGATCCATCAGCATGGCCTGAACGATTCACAACTGAAGCAGAACAAGATACAGAACGCAGGCGGTTACACAAATTAATTGAACGAATGGTGCCTTGGGAAGCTTCAACGGACGAAATCATAATCAACGAGGCTCGTTGGGAAATTGCTAGATGCGTGGCATGGCGATTAGGTGAGGAACCGCCTCAAAAGGAGAAAAGTCAAGCGATCCTCGATTATTTGCAAGCCAGAGCTCCTCCGCTACATGATCCTTTCTCAGGAGCAGGCTCAATTCCGCTTGAGGCGCAAAGGCTTGGTCTGCCGGTATATGGTTCAGATCTGAACCCATTGGCCGTTCTAATCGGGAAGGGTTTAGTTGAAATCCCCCCACGATTTTCCGGAATGCCTCCAGTTAATCCTGACGACCGTGCAGAAATTGAACGCGGCGCAAAATGGAACGGTAAATGGGCACAAGGACTTGCGGATGATATTCTCTATTACGCCGGTCAATTGCGGGATGAGGCTCAAAAGCGGATCGGTTATCTTTATCCAACGACGCAACTACCTGACGGCTCTGAAGCAAGCGTGGTTGCATGGCTTTGGGCGCGAACTGTACGGTCGCCTGATCCGTCTGCAAAGGGGGCGTTGGTGCCGCTCGTCTCGTCCTTCATGCTTTCTACTAAGGAAGGGAAAAAGGCATGGGTCCAGATTGAACTAGACCCGTCTGCTCAAGATGGCTGGCGTTTTCACGTTAAGGAAGGCTCGCTTGAAAAGTCCGTCGAGAAGCAGCTTACCGAGGGGACAAAAGCCGCGCGTGCGACTTTTCGTTGTGTTCTGACCGGCGCGAACATCAGTGGCACCTACATTGATTCAGAGGCGCGGGCCGGCAGGGTGACTTCTAGATTGATGGCGATTGTCGCCGATGGAGCAAGATCGCGCGCGTACCTATCACCAACAGCAACTCACGAAGCCCAATCTATATTTGCTGAAGAGAAATTGTCGGAATTTGGCGATATAATGGATTTACCCAAGCAAATTTGCCGAGGTACCTTCGCAAGCAATGCTCAGGGCAGGAGATATCTATTCGATACGTTTTCAGACTACTATACGGCTAGGCAACTGATCGCCATCACTACGTTCAGTGATATCGTAAAAGATATTATTCCGATTGTCGAACGGGATGCAGCGCGGGCAGGAGTTATAGATTCTAGTATTGGTATTGCCGACAATGGTCAAGGAACGAGAGCCTACGCAGAGAGTATTGCTACTTATCTATCGCTATCAATTGGCCGAATGGCTCTCTACGGTTCTTCATTGTGTCGCTGGCTGACTAAAGATAACGCACTTGGTTCAGCAATTGCGCAAAAAGGAATTGAAATGACATGGGATTTCGCGGAGGCAAATTTCTTTGCGAAATCCAGCGCGTCCGTTCTCGTGTGCGCGCGGAACGTAGCCGATTGCCTTCTCCAACAGATTTACTCTACTGGCGTAAAAGCAGATATTTCGATGCTTGACGCTAGAGAAAGGCAGTCGAATGAAATTGCCGTCTGGAATACAGACCCTCCTTACTATAGCAATATCGCTTACGCGGATTTATCAGACTATTTTTATGTTTGGCATAGAAGGACACTTAAAGAAATTTATCCTAATCTATTTCGGAGACTCACAACTAATAAGAATGACGAGCTGATAGCGACATCGTATCGGGAAAGAAATCCGGGTGGGTATGAAAGTAAAATATGGGATTTACTCAAGCCTTCCGAGAAGGCTGAGGCATTTTTCATAGCTGAGATGTACAAAGTTTTCTGCAATATATACATTCGTAGCTCTGATGATTATCCCTCTATTGTCTATTATGCCTTCAGGCAACAGAATGAAAGTGAAGAAGGTTTAACATCTGCTGGCTGGGCGGCAGTTTTGCAGGCGCTTTGTGATGCGGGGTTTTCTGTTGACGGGACATGGCCCCTTAGGACGGAGTTGACTGCCGCACTAAAGGCGAATGTCAATGCTCTTGCATCTTCTATCGTTTTGGTGTGCCGAAGACGGGATTTGAACGCCCTCGCCGTAACGAGAGCGGAGTTTGTTCGTGCGCTGAAAAGCGAAATGCCCAAAGCGATCGAAGCTATTCAGAGAGCGGGGGTCGGGCCGGTCGACATGCAGCAGTCAATCATCGGGCCGGGAATGGGCATATTCACCCGTTACGCTACGGTCTTGGAGAGCGACGACAGCCCGATGGGCGTCAAGACAGCGCTGACGCTCATCAACCGGGTGTGGGAGGAGATCGAGAACGAGCTCGACGCGAACTTCGATCCCGAGACACAGGTCGCGCTCGCCTGGTATGCGAGCTATGGCTTCGAGGCCAAGAAGTCGGGCGAGCTGAACGTTGTCGCCAACGCCAAGAACGTGCCCGACAAGGCGTTGTTCGAGTCGCGCGTGTTCGACAACCTGCACGGCAATGCGGCGCTGACGAAGCGCGCCGATCTGCCGCTCGACTGGTCGCCCGCCACCGAAAAACACCTGACCGTCTGGCGTTGCGTGCAGCAGGTCGCGCGGACACTGCAGGCGAAGGAGGGCGGCGGCGACGCCGCAGCGAAGCTCGTTGCCCAGATGGGGCGGCACGCTGCGGACGCCCAAAAACTCGCCTACCGCCTGTTCGAAATCGCCACGCGAAGAGGACTCAACGACGAGGCGCTCGTGTATAACGAACTGGCGCAGGAGTGGGCGCGGCTCGAAGACCTCGCCGCCTCCGCCGCGCCGTCCGCGCCCGGGGCTGAGGCGCAGGCGACGTTCCAGTTCTGAAGGGGACCGAAATGTCCGGGGACATCGAAGGCACGAAGCGCGTCCGCGACGCGCTCGACTTCACGTTGAAGCCGGTGCTTCAGGGGTTCGTCGAAGCCAACATGAAGGCCCGGCACGGGCAGCGCTGGCTCCACTACGCCAGCCGCGCGGCGGGACAAGAGCCGAACGATCCCCTCGACGTGTACGGCCTCCTCAAGACGGTCCTCGACAACTGGCAGGACATTTTCGGCGACAGGTTCGAACGCAAGATCGCTCACAAGGCGCGGCGGCTGTTTTCACAGGCGTTCGACGCGCGTAACACCGTCTCGCATCTCGACTTGCCGCTCTCGGACGCCGACGCGCTGAGCTACCTGTACGTCTTCGTCCAGCTTGGCGCTCTCCTGAAGGCTCCGCAACCTTTCCTGACCAAGTTGAAGGAGGCCTATGATGCGCAGCGCGGCACGGGCCTGACCGCTTCAGCGCCGACCTCGACGCCTGCCGCGTCCGCGCCGCCGTCCCCCGCGCCGAAGCTCGACCTCTCGCCGCCTCCGGACGCCGGGTCTGTCAGCGGGACTCTGAGGCCGTGGATCGAGGTCGCCCTCCCCCATCAGGACGTGATCGAGAACCGCACCAAGCAGGCCGAATTCGCCGCCGACCTGTTCGCCGTCGACTCCGGCCGGGCTGAAGGCAACTACGCCTCTCCGACCCAGTTCTTCCAGATCACCTACCTGACGGAGGGCCTGCGCCGCGTGCTGACGACGGCGGCGCAGCGACTCGCGGGCCTCGGCGGCGATCCGGTCCTCGGGCTTCAGACCGCGTTCGGCGGCGGCAAGACCCATACGATGCTCGCCCTCTACCACCTCGCGCGCTTCGTCCGCGACGGCGGCGACCCGCGCGCCCTCGCTGGTATGGGCGACCTGCTGGACAAGGCGAAGGTCGCGAGCCTCCCCAAGCCGAAGATCGCCGTGTTCGTCGGCTCCGGCGCCGGGCCGGACGTCAGCCTCAAGCTCGGCAAGGGCCCGCGCGTCTACACGGTCTGGGGTTATCTCGCCTGGCGGCTCGCCGGCGAGGACGGGCTGAAGCTCGTCGAGGAAGCCGAGAAGGGGCGCACGAACCCGGGCTCCGAACGGCTCGTCGAGCTCTTCAAGCTCGCCGGGCCGAGCCTGATCCTGCTCGACGAGCTGACCATGTTCGCCCGGCAGCTGGACGACGTCCGCTTCGAGGCGTTCCTGTCGTTCATCCAGTCGCTGACCGAAGCCGCGAAGATGGCGCCCGGCGTGCTGGTCGTGGGCTCCCTTCCCGAAAGCGACATGGAGGCCGGCGGCCAGCGGGGCGCGGACGCCCTGCGCCGGATGGAGAAGGTCTTCGGCCGCGTTCAGTCGCCGTGGCTGCCGGCCTCCGGCGACGAGACCTACGAGATCATCCGTCGCCGCCTGTTCCAGCCGCTCGATGCGGACGGCGAGAAGGCCCGCGACGAGACGGTGAAGGCGTTCGCCGACATGTACCGCAAGAACGCCGCCGAGTTCCCGCCTGAAGCGAGAGAAAAACGGTACGAGGACCTGCTGCGACTGTCCTATCCCATCCATCCGGAGCTGTTCGATCGGCTGTCGAAGGACTGGGCGACGCTGGAAAAGTTTCAACGGACGCGCGGCGTTCTCCGATTCCTCGCCAATGTGGTCGGCGTGCTGTGGCACTCCGAGACCCGTGACCCCATGCTGACGCCCGCGCGGGTTCCAATCGCGCACGAGCGCGTGCGTGCGAGCATGCTCTACCCGCTCGATCCGGCGTTCGGCGCCGTCGTCGACCGCGAGGTCGACGGCGACGGATCGTTGCCGAACCGGATGGAGATCAATCCTTCGCGGCGGATCTCGCAGGCGAGGGCCGCGACGCGATCGGCGCGGGCGGTGTTTCTCTGCACGGCGCCCCTCCTCGGCCAATCGAACCTCGGCGTGACCGGCCAGGGGCTGCGGCTCGCCTGCGCGGAGCCCGGCGACCAGCTGGCCATTTTTGGCGAAGCTCTGCGCGAGCTGACCGAGCGGGCGGCCTTCCTCTACGAGGAGGCCGGCCGCTACTGGTTCTCGACCCAGCCGACCCTGAACCGCCTCGCCGAGGATCGGGCGCGGGCGTTCCCGGACCACGACGTCGACGACGCCATCGTCAAGATACTCGGCGAGGACGCTGGCACGCGCGGCGGCTTCAACCGGGTGTTTCCGCCGACGGACGATCCGACGACGATCGACGAGGCGCCGATCCTGTCGCTCGCGATCCTCGGCCCATCGACGCCGCACGCCGGAAAAGGCATTGCCAAGAGCCTCGCCACGGAAGCGGTGACGGACGTGCTGACGCGTTGTCGGGCGTCGCAACGGAAATATCGTAACACCCTGCTCTTTGTCGCCGCCGACGAGGCCCTGCTTGCCGCCGCCCGCGAGGCCATGCGCCGCTCGATGGCGTGGGCGTCGATCGTCGGCGAGGAGCGCATGATGCGGCATCAGCTCACCCAGGGCCAGGCCGCCGACGCGCAGGAGAAGGCGAAGAACAATCGCGAGGGCGCACGTCGCGCCGTCCGCGCCGCCTGGAGCCACGTGCTCTACGCCGTGAAGACCGCCGACACGGAGCCCGGCAAAGCCTTCGATCTCGAGCATTTCGGGATCAGCACGAAGGACCGGGCCGCGATCCCGGTCGCCGTCTACGACAAGGCCAAGGGCGACGACATCGTCAAGGACGCGCTGGGGCCAGCTTCCCTCTGGCTGAAGCTGAAAGACCTCTGGCCGTCGGACGCCCCCCACCTCGCCATCAGCGACGTCGCGGAGTGGTTCTCGGCGCACGCCTACATGCCGAAGCTCCGTGACAGGGTCGTGCTCGAGACGTCGATCCGCGAGGCGATCGGCAAGTTCGATGCGCCGTTCGGCTACGCGGAGGGGTTGGACAATAGCACAGGGGAATATGCGCGGCTGATCTATGCGAAGGCTGCGCCAGAACTCCTGTCGCCGCAGGGGCTTCTGGTTCGAGCGGAGGTCGCGAAGCAGCAGCTGGCCAGCTTGCACGTTCCGTCCCCTGATCCGCCGGTAGGCGGTGGCGGATCGACAGGTCCCGACGCCGGCGGGTCTTCCATTCCAACGACCCCGAAGACGGGATCGGCGGGCCCGACGAAAACCGCGCCGGCCCCTTCGAAACCGCGCCGGTTCTACGGCTCGGTCGAGATCGACATGAACCGTCCGGTGAAAGCGTTCGACGCGATCCTTAACGCCGTCGTGATGGAGTTGCAGCGCAGCCCCGGCGCGACGGTGAAGCTCACCCTCGAGATCGAAGCCGAGGCGCCGTCCGGCTTCAACGACGACGACGTCGGCGTGGTGCGCGACAACACGAAGCAGCTCAAGTTCAATCCGGGGTCGACAGGATTCTCGGAATGAGCAGATGAGGCAATCTCGCCTTTTCGCGGTTCCGACGCGTCACGGGGTCCTGGCTTCGGACGAAAATCACGGCGGCGAAAGCGGCGCTCGGGTGAAATTGAAAGCGAGGCCGAGAAGGTGTCGGTCCGACCGGAGCCGGGTGCGCTCCCCTCGGTGACGGACCCAAGGCTCTCAGGAGCGATTCCGAAGGGGATGACACCTTGGTGACACGCGTCAATTGGACGCGCTCAAATCCCATTTCTCCGACTTGTCGCTGGTCAGAGTGTGGGTCAGGCTCTCGCACACTGACAGATCGATTTTCGTTCTCGAATCTGATGCATCCGATGTCCCAATAGACAATCGTTCCGCCTACACATGCGTGTTTTCGAATGTCTCTATTGAATTCCCTGGGAGACGAATTTTCTTACAGCTCTCGGTCCGGCTTGCCTCTTTACGCCTACGATTACGATCCGGCGTCGATCTCGCAACTGACCGACGAACTGCGCCTACGACTGCGTCGTCGAGCCCAAGACTTCGTGACGGCCGAGGCTTTCGTCCTCTGGGCAGTCGAACGGATCCGCTCTGCATACCAGGGAGGCCCACTGACCTGGAAGCTGGTGTTTGACGGTTTGGGCCTGCCCGAGGATCGAGACCTTGCGTGCGACCTCGTCGTAACAGGTTTGGGGCGCTTCAAGCGGCGGGTCAGGCGGTCCGATAACGGTCGAACGCTCTACCTCTTCACTCTGCTCGCCGAAGGTGGCGTCCCCGATCCGATGCTGCGGCAGGGCAACGGCGTCTATCGACGCGTTGTTCTCGGCATATTGAACGAGATCGAGCGTGAAGGCGGCGTAGCCTTGGATCCCGGGATCGCCGAGCAAATTGCGGGGCGACGAGCAGCCTACCTGCCCGACGTGTTTCACCATAGCGAGGCTGCCCGAACGCTTGCGGACCTGGCGTTGGCGTTGGCGGCGTTGCGGCAGTCCCTGCCTGACGGACTTCCGGGTTCCGCCGCGGTCGCTTGGTTTGACGCCAATCGTCCCGATTGGCGCCGTGGCTTGCCGCTTCGCCTGTCCGCAGCCGCCCTTGAAGCGCTCGTCATTCCCGCGCTCGAGATGGTTCGCATCTCCGGCCCGGGCGGCGAAACCGTATCGAGCCGGGAGTTGCGGCTCGGCGTGAATGGCGAATGGGTGAGCTTCCTACGCATATCGTTACGGGGATGGCTCGAGGGCGCAACGCTCCCCAATGCCCGCGGCCTGAACCTGCGACTTATCGGCAGCGGGCTCCCATCTGGCTCAGCATTCGTCTTCTATGGCGCCTGGGAGGACAGCGGCTGGACGCTCTCGCGTCCGGGCGGGAGCGATCTGGTGATCCCCTTGACGCTCGACACGCCGTTCTCGCTCAAGGCCTACGCGGACGGAGTCGCGGTGGGCGAGTCAATCGTCGATCCCGGATTGCCGCTGGCGAACGAAGCGCCAAGTTTCTGGCGTGCGGTTGATGGTCAAGGGATTGAGACTTGCGGTCGTCTAGCCCCGCAGCAAGGACGACCCAAGTCGAGAGCGCCTTGGCTTTGGCTGCTTGCCGCGGCAGACGCGCAGGTCGGCGCGGGGCCAGGTGTGACAATAGGAGAAGGCCGAGGCGGTCCCGAAGGAAAGGTTTTGCCCGTTTGCGGCGCCGGCCGGGTACGTGTCGGCGAAGAGAATTTCGAGGTCGCAACCGGCGCAGAGGTGAGCGAGAGAGCGCACGCGATTGAGGCGATCGGACCTTCGTTTACGGGCTGGCAATTGCCCTCCGGAGGCTCGGTTTTCTTGGGCCGGCCTACATTGCGCGCCACATTTCCGGGTGCCGGCGATTCCCGAGTGTTGCGCGACAGCGAGATCAAGCGCGATCCAGGGCTGGGGCTTGGCGCTGAATTCGTTTCCTGGATGGAACAAGGTGAACCTCTTGCTCGAATCAAGACCATCTGCCTGCCTGATCGCGCCAGAATTGAAGCCCGCGAGACGCGACGCGGTGGGCTCGAGCTGAGCGCATGCGGCCTCGAACACGGTTGGCGTTTGGCACTTCGGGTCGGCAAAGACGTCGCGCATGCCGCCTTGAGCACCGGCGTCGCCGAAATCGAGATGCCTGCGCCAAAGGCGCCGCCGGCGATGATTTCGGTGCGCCTGTCGGACCCGAGGAGCGGCAAAACCTTGGACCTCGTCGCGCCCTGGCCGGCGCGACAGGGAATGTTGCTTTCGCCCAGGGGCGAGAGACTTCAGCGCGACGAACCGATCTGCGTCGAGGAGTTGATGGGTTGGCGGGCGGTCGCGCCCGGCGCGAACGCAAAGCTTCTGTTGCGCGCTCATGGCGGGGGCGAAGTCTCGATCGCGGGCGGCGACGAGTATCCCCTGACGCTGCTCGCCCCCCAGATCCGGTCGATGCTCGCGCTCGGCGGGCCCGACGCCCAAGTCAATTTGTCGTTGGTCGTCAATGGCTCGGAGAGTCGGCGGCTACAGGTCCGTCGCTATCATGATGCAACGCAACTGGACGGCGACTGGCTTCACGTCGCCTTGTCTCGCGACGGCCCGGATAGCGGAAGCCGCGGTCGCGGCAGGCTCTTCGACGGTCAGGTCGACGTCCACATCGACGCGATCGAGATCGAAAACGGCTCGGGGCAGGAAAAGGAACTTGTCACCCGGAACCTCAACCTTCGCGAGCTTCTCGGCGGCGATTCCGGCCTGTGGATTGTCCTGGGACGTGTTCGGGGCCGCGTCCAACGAGCGGTCGCATGGAGCCCTCGGCCCCTGCCTCGGAGTCGGCGCGCGGATCGAATTGCAAGCTACGCTGAGGAATGGAAGCGGCTGACGCGAGAGACCGACGCCGACGCCTGGAAAGAGCAATGGTCGACAATCGGCAAGGTGCAACGTCGCGCTGACGTCGGTTGTCTCGATCGGGTTCAAGCGCTCGCGTCGGCGCCGCGGGCCCTCGTCAAACAAGCCTATCTCGTCGGTACGGACCGCCTCGCCGATCACCTCACTCTCGATCACGCCGCGCCTTTCCTTTGGCCGGCAATCCCGCTTGCTGAATTCACGGAGGGCTTGCGCGGCGCCATTGAGCACATGACCGCGCTTCTGGCCACGCTGGCCGGCGGAGTGCGAGTCCGCGAGATGGTCAGCAGTCAGCTCGTTTTGCGATCACATGCCATCGTCGCGTTGCGTCCCGATCTGGCCGCACACATCGGCCACGCGTTGAACGCTCTCGGGCTGATTGATCATCTGCCGCCCAGCGAGTTCCTCGCCGTCTTGTCGAGATTCGCCACGCCTCGCCCGCTTCCTACGTTGCAACAACTCGCTCAGTCGGCGGCGCAGAAACCAGTTGAAACGCCCGTGGGAATCGTTGATCTGCGTCCACAAAGCAGGCCGCCCCGCATGGAGTTTGCTGCCGACCGTCAGCGCCTCGTCGATGCCCCGCTGGTGGTGGCGGAAGCGGCTACGGAGCGGCGCCCGGCACTTATTGCAAGCGAAGTGCTGGCTCTCGTTCTGTTGCGGATGTGCGACTCCGAGTTCTTCGACCGCGCTGTTGCTGCTGCGATTCAGCTCGCAATAGAGGAAAGAGGATGACCGGGTCCGCCCTTGCCGAAACGCTCGCGACCTTGGCGAGCAAAGCTGCGTCGGCGGTGGTCGCTCGCGCCCGAGCCGCCTCACCTGGACTGAACGCCGCGCTATTGCGGCGGCTCTCGGCAGCGCCCGGCGAGCCGGAGTCCTTCCTCGCTGATCCGGTCTTCGAATTCGCGAAGGCCTGGGAGCCCGCCGACAAAACATTCGGCGAGCTCTCAGGCGGACTGCTGCATCACGATCTCGTCGCTGCGCTTGACGGCGCCGAAAAGGAACGGCTGGCGGGACACCAGCGACCTTTCAGCCATCAGATCGAGGCTTGGCGCGCTGGAGCCGAAGGTAAGTCCTTCATCGTCACGTCAGGAACGGGGTCCGGCAAGACGGAATGCTTCCTGATCCCCATCCTGAACGACCTGCTTCGAGAACCGACGTCCAGGCCTCTCGTCGGCGTCCGGGCCATTATCATTTATCCGCTGAACGCCCTCATCGAGAGCCAGCGCGAGCGCCTGGCGGCCTGGACGGCGCCCCTGAAAGATCGGTTGCGCTTCGCGCTCTACAATTCGCTGACGCCGGAGACGCCACGAAAGGTCGACAAGTCCCGACTCGCGGCGGCCGAGCTCGGCGATCGGCGCACTTTGCGCTCGACCCCGCCGAGCATCCTCGTCACGAACGTCACGATGCTCGAGTACCTGCTGCTGCGCTCCCGGGACAAGTCCCTGCTCGAGGCGTCGCGCGGATGTCTTCGGTGGATCGTGCTCGACGAGGCGCACACATACATCGGCGCGCAAGCAGCGGAAATGTCGTTGCTGCTGCGGCGCGTGCGCTCAGCGTTCGGGGTTGAACCGAACGAGACGCGGCTCGTCGCGACGTCGGCGACCATCAGCGAGGGTGAGGGAACGCGCGACAAACTCGCGCGCTTCGTGGCTGATCTCGCTGGTGTGGACACAAAGAGGGTGAGCGTGATTCAGGGGCGAGACTCGACCCCTATTTTGCCGCCGGTCGGCCGAGACGACCCATTCGACGCTGCGCAACTGGCAAGCCTAGATCCCGTCGACCGATGGCGAAGGCTGGCGCCGCATCCGCGCTTTCAGGCACTCCAACGACAGATGCGGCAGGGCGGCGTAACGGCGCGACGGGCGAGCGAACTCCTGCTCGGTCGCGCCGACGCCGAAGCCCTGGGCACAACCCAGAACTTGCTCGACTGGGCCGCCGAGGCGCGGGAGAGCGAGAATTCCAGACCCCTGTTGCCTTGGCGGACGCATATCTTTCATCGGTCGCTCAGCGGCCTGTGGGCGTGTGTCGATCCGGCGTGTCCGAATCGCGATCCCGAACTTGCAGGAGAAGCCGCCGCCTGGCCATTCGGCGCCGTCCATCTCGTGCAGCGGCTCGCTTGCGGCTGCGGCGCCCCGATCCACGCCATTCGGATTTGCGACAATTGCGGAACGCCACATCTTGCCGCTGCGATGACTCACGGTGTTCTCCCGACGCTCAGTCAATTGGGCGCGGAGGACGGCGACGATTTCGCTGTAGACGCCGAACCGGTAAACGACCCCGATGGTGATAGGCAGGACGCTGACGAACCGAGCGTCAAAACGCGAATAGTCGTTTCGGCGCCCCGCGGCGATCGTCACGATCGCTATCTGCGCCTCGACGATGGGGCGCTGTTCGACAACGCTCCGCCCGACGGCGCCCGCTCTCTGCCTTTCGCCATCTTTGAAAGGGAGGAAGCCAGGCTTTGTTGCCCTGACGCCGAGGACGCAAGACTCGGCGAGGCGCGTTTCGGACCAGCGTTCATGATGGGTCATGGCCTGCCTCATCTGCTCGAACGTCTCGCCGAGCCGGCGGCAAAAGGTGGCTTGCCGTGCGGCGGACGCCGCGCACTCACCTTTTCCGACAGCCGGCAGGGCGCTGCGCGCCTCGCTGCCAAACTGCAGCAGGAGGCCGAGCGTGGCCTCACGCGAGCCTTCCTTTATCACAGCGTGCAGCAGGATTCCGGGCTGGACCGGGAGGAGCGTCAGGCTCTGCAGAAGAAGCTGGCGCAGTATCTGAATTTCCCCAGCGAAGTCCAGGAGACGTTCGCAGACGAGATACGCGCTACGAGAATGAAGCTCGATGGCGAAGTCAAGCCGCTCCCGTGGGACGTGGTGGTTTCCAACTTCGCCGAACATGCCGAACTGCGCGGCTTCGCTGGCGATGCGTGGCGGAACCGCTACCGCGGCTACCAGATGGCTGAGGAGCCGCGGCTCTTGGCGTCAATGTTCCTAATGCGCGAGCTCGGTCGCCGGCCGAAGGTGCAGAACAACGCGGAGACCCTCGGTCTCGTTCGGCTTGCATTTCCCGACCTGGAGCAGACTGCGCGGCTGAAGGGGCCGCCCGCGCAGCTAAAGGCCAAGGGGGTTGACGCCGAGGGTTGGGTCGGGATCGTTCTGTCTGCGATCGACAGCGTGTTCCGCGACAACCTCGCCATCGACGTGTCGCCGGACTGGATGGTCTATCTGGTCAGCCCTCGTGCGGCGAGCTTGAGGGCGATTTGCCGTTCTGACCTCAAGGAGGCCGATCGTCCCGACCGAACGCGTCCGTGGCCAACACCGCGGCCGAAATCTGGACGTCCGCATCGGCTCGTCAAGTTGGTGTTCGAGTTGCTCCGCGCGAGCCCCGACAACCCGATCGCCTGCGACGAAGCGCGCGAGATCCTGGACACGATCTGGGCTTTGGTCTCGATCAAAGCCGCGCGCGACGTCGGCAGCGGAGCCTATCGACTGGATTTCACAAAGGCTGCCGTTCAGCGGATTGAGCAGGGTTGGTTATGCCCAGTGACTCGTCGCGTCTTTGGCTTTTCTCCGGCGGGCAGATCCCCATATGATCCGACCCAGAGGCTGTCTTCGATTTCGCTGCCGCGGCTGCCGGCAGCCAATTCCGGCGGCCTCGCCCCCGAGGCACGGCGTCAGGTCGCGGTCTGGGCGGAGTCGAGCGGCGACGTCGCGGCGCTGCGGCGAGTCGGGCAATGGACGGACATCCACGATCGCGCGGCAACGTTTGCGCCGTTCATCCGCGCGCAGGAGCATTCGGCCCAGATCGAGCGCCCGGCCCTCGCCATTTATGAAGATGAGTTCCGCCAAGGCCGGATCAATATGCTCAACTGTTCGACGACGATGGAAATGGGCGTCGATATTCCGAACGTGCGGTTGGTCGTCAACGCCAACGTTCCGCCCTCCGTATCCAACTATCGCCAGCGGGTCGGCCGCGCTGGACGGCGAGGAGAGCCCTGGGCTTTCGCTGTCACCTATTGCCGTGATCTGCCACTGGATCGGACCGTGTTCGACAATCCGAACCGACTGCTCGACGCCGAGATTCCCGCGCCGGCCGTCAGGCTGGACAGCCCTGCCGTGATCGAGCGGCATGTGCGCGCCTTTCTTCTCGGCCTCTTCCTGCGGGGTCGAGAATTCGACGTCCGCGAGACTGTCGGCGCATTTCTCGGAGTCAGCGAGGATCCGAAGCAGCCCGATCTCGCTGACGCGCCCGGCTTGGCGTTCGTCCAAGCGTTGAGCGGCGAGTGGGGCAAGAGCAACGCCATCGCCGACGATCTCGCGCATTTGACGCTGAGCACCGCTCTGTCTTCGCGCCCTGTCGGCGAGCATCTCGTGGAAACCGTGGCGGCATTCGAAGCTTTCCGAGCGCGATGGCGCCGGGAGCACACGCAACTGTTGGAGCGCGCGGAGGTCGCCGACGAAGACGCCAGGGCGGCCCTGCAACTGCGCGCCAAGCGCATGCGCGGGGAGTATCTGCTCGGCGAACTGGCGCGGCGCGGCTTCACGCCCGCGTACGGGTTCCCGGTCGATGTCGTGACATTCGATCATCTGTCGGGAGCGAAACGCGCCGATTTGTCAGAGGCCACGCTCGTGTTCGGCGAACGGCGCGGAGGCGCCTCGCGCACCCTCGACATGGCGATCCGCGAGTATGCGCCCGGCTCCGAATTGGTGGTCGACGGTCTCGTCCATGTTTCGGAGGGCGTTCTGCCTGCCTGGAGCGCCGCAGTCGACGCCACAGGACTGGAGGACTTGCAGACCTTGTGGGAATGCGGTCGTTGCCGCGCTTTCGGCATGGCGGTTACCGCGCCCGACGCTTGTCCGAATTGCGAGAATCCGACCATCTCGCGCAAGCGTGCATTGCGCCCGGCGGGATTCCTGGGGCGCAAACAACCCCACACAGGCTACGAGCGGCTTGGCTACGTCCCCTTCGAGATGCCACGCGTCACCGCACGCGGCGCAAGCTGGATTTCGCTGCCGAACGGCGAGTCCGGCCGCTTCCGCGCCGATCCCGTCGGCGAAGTCATCACGACGAGCTCCGGCCCTCACGGTGCGGGGTACGCGCTTTGTCTCGCCTGTGGTCGCGCCGAAGCGGAGAAGGTCGAGCGGTCGGGGACGAACCTCCCCATGCCGGACGCCATTCAGCGACACCGCCCGCTCGCGCGCAGCGCTCACGACAAGAAGTTGGTGGCTGGCTATTGCCCCGGCGGCACGGCGCAGCCAGGGCGCATTCAAGCCAACGTCCGCCTCGCCCATCTGGCGCGAACCGACGTTTTCGAGCTGCAATTGCCGCGCGGAACATCGAAGGGGGCGGCGCTCGCATTGTCGGCCGCTCTCCGCGAAGCGCTCTGCGAACGGCTAGGCGCAGACGCTCGTGAGATCGGCGTCGCTGTTGAAGAGGGCGAGGAGCGGCGCCTATCCGCATGCCTGCACGATCGCGCTGCTGGCGGCGCAGGACTGGTCGCGCGCCTGGCCGACATTGACTGGTTGATGACGGCGCTAGAAAGAGCGCGTGGCCGCCTCGATTGCCCTGACGATTGCCAGACCGGCTGCCCGTCATGCATTCTGCGGCCAGACCTCAACTTCACCTCACAAAGCCTGGATCGGCGCGGCGGCTTCGAGCTCGCTGAACGTTTGGAGCCGGCGTTCAGCTTGCCGGAGTCGAATAGGGTGTTCGGCCCGGAGACCCGCCCACTTGGGACGACGCTGGCAATATGGCTTGATACGCGGCTGCGCATCGCCCAGCTGACCGGTGTCACGATCTGGTTCCACGGCGCGCCGCAGGACTGGGACTTGGCAGGCTGGTCGGCGAAGCCGCTTCTCGGCCGTTTGAAAGAGCGCGGCGTGGCGGTCACTTTGGCGATCGCCGACGCGCATCTGGTCGACCGCGCCCTGGACATGGCGACAAAACTGAGTCTGCACCAGCTCGCGACGGTTGCGGATATGGCGCGCGTCGGCGTCTCGCCGAGGACAGAAAGCGGAGCGCCCATCCTCGCCGCGGTTCAGGGGCCTTTCGGACGCCTCGACATCGCCGCCCTCAGTGACGCTGACGCAGTTCCGGACCAGGATTGGGGCAGCGGAGGCGAGTCGCCCCTCGTTTACGGCCGAGCCGTATCTCAGCCAAAGCCTGTGGCCTTCGAAACGGAGCGCCTCGTGACCCTTTCCGCCGGGAACGCGCAGCTCATTCGCATCGGTGGACGGATCGACGGCTCGGTCAAAGAGTTCGGCGCCCGCTTCTGGCGCCTGATCGGCGCTGAGGCTGCGCGGCGACAATTAAGTTGGCCGGTTCACCGACAATTATCTTGGCCGGTTGGGGCGTCCGCGATCGCCGCCTGAAGGGAGGGGCGAAGCCCCGA
>CAIZGR010000805.1 GCA_903932535.1 uncultured Hyphomicrobiales bacterium
CCTATTGCAACGAAAAGGAAATCACGATGACTTCGACTTCGATCCTGATAAAGGCCGCCGCGGCGGCGACCGCGTGGGTGTCGTTGAGCGCCGTCGCGCTCGCCGCCGTCGCCCCGCTTCCCGGCCCGGCCGCCCGGCACGCGGTCCACAAGAGCGATTCCGGGATGCAACTCGCCGACAGCGCGTTCAGCGGCAACGGCAATGGCAACAGCAATAACGGCACCGCCGACGGCAACGGCAACGGCAACGGCAATACCGGCGTCGCCAACGGCAACGCCAACGGCAACGGCAACGTCGGCGTCAACAACGGCAACCGCAACGGCAACACGACGGACAAAAACGGCAACGCCGGCTTTGCGAACGGCGGCAAGAACAACATTGGCGCCTTCAACGGGCTCGGCAACTCAGACCCGTCCAGCGGCAACGGCAACACCGGCGCTGTCAACGGCAACGGAAACGGCGGAAAGAACAACGGCAATGGCAACACCGGCTCATTCAACGGAAACTTGAATGGCCGCGGAAACCATTAGACGTAAAAGACCCGACTTCTAACATATTACGCGCCGAATACGGCCGGGCGCGGACGATCTCTGAGATCAGGTCGCGCCCGCCATCTTTTGCAGGAAGCGAACGTCAACTTGGAGAGGACGATGAAACGAAGACATTTTCTTTTCGGCGCCGGGCTGGCTATGCTCGTCCCGCTCGCCGCCTTGGCCGGAACCGATACAGGTAGCGGAAACGGAAACGGAAACGGCAATATCGGGATCGGCAACGGAAACGGAAACAGCGGTAACAATAACGGCAACAATAATATCGGCAACAACAACGGAAACGGAAACAGCGGCAACGACAACGGCAACGACAACGTCGGCAGCAATCACGGCAACGGAAACGCCTCCAGCGGCAACGGAAACGGCCAGACGACCAGAGCTCCCGGCTATCACTACGATTGGTCCAAGTGGAAGACCCATCACACACGCACCTGGACGACCTGGACGTGGCCGCATTGACGGGACGCGTAAGTCCAGGTTTGGCGAGGGAGGCGGAGATATGATCATCGGCCGCGTTTTCCTGGCGGCGTTGACGGGAGGCGTCGTATGGACGGCGGCGCCGCACCTGCCGATCGCGAACATGGCCGGCCTCCTCGGGCCGGGCGAACCGGTCAAATCCCGCTACGATCTCGGCGCGGTCGAAAGCGCCGAGATCGTGCGGACGGTGACCGCGACCGGCTCGGTCGCTTCGACGATCAATGTCGAGGTCGGGGCGCAGCTTTCCGGGCAGATCGTGAAGCTGCGGGCCGACTTCAACGATTTCGTATGGAAGGGCCAGGTTCTGGCCGACCTCGACGACAGCACGTTCCGCGTGCAGGTCGAGGCCGCCCGCGCCGCGCTCGAAGGCGCGGAAGCGGACGTTCGCGTCGCCGAGGCGAAGCTCGCCCGCGCCGAGGTCGACGCCGGTCAGGTCGAAATCCAGCACGGCGTTCTCGCCGCGCGCCTCGACGTCGCCCGCTTCGCCGCGCAGATCGTGCAGCGGGAGGCGCAGCGTAAGTCCGCGCTCGGCGTCAAGGGCGTGATCGCCGCCTCCGAGGCCGACGACGCCGGGACGCGGTCGGAGGTCGCGATTGCGGCCGAGCGCGAGGCCGAAGCGAATCTGGCGGTGCTGAGAGGCCAGGCGGACGGCGCCAAAGCCGACATCGCGCGCGCCAAGGCCGAGCTCGACAGCGCCCGGGCGGCGGTTCATCGCTGCAAGGCCCAACTCGACAACGTGTCGATCGATCTCGAGCGCACCCGCATTCGTTCGCCGATCGACGGCGTCGTCGTCGGACGCAACGTCGAAGAGGGGCAGACGCTGGCCTCGACCCTCGAGACGCGCACGCTGTTCGTGATCGCCGGCGACCTTCGCCGCATGGAGATCCATTCGCGGGTCGACGAGAGCGACATTGCGCAGGTGCGGGTCGGCCAGCCCGTCTCGTTCACCGTCGATTCGTATCCGGGACGCCGGTTCGAGGCGACGGTCAGCCAGATCCGCAAGGAACCGCAGGTCATCCAGAACGTCGTGACCTATATCGCCCTGCTGACCGCGGCCAACGACGACTACGCTCTTCTGCCCGGCATGACGGTGGTGGCGAAGATCGAGACGGATCGCGCCGTCGCGTCGCTCACCGTTCCGCTCGCAGCGCTCCGATTCCACCCTCGGACCCCGACGGCTTCGGCGCCCGCGGACTCGAAGGGGTCCGTCGTGTGGACCTTGAGGCGAGGCGCGCCGACCGCGGTTCGGGTGACGGTGGGCAACGAGGACGAGGCGCGCGCGGCGGTGATATCGGGAGACCTGAAGCCCGGCGAACAGGTTCTGACTGGCGAGCCGCCTCCGGGCGGCGCGCCGCCGCGGCCAGCGGGCGAAAGCTGATGCTGATTTCGGCGCGTGAGCTGAGCCGGCGATACGGTTCGGCGGAGCTGAAGTTCTTTGCGCTCGAGCCCACCTCGCTCGAGATCGAGGCGGGGGCGTTCGTCGCGGTCGTCGGCGCGTCGGGATCGGGGAAGTCGACCCTGATGCATCTGCTCGGCCTTCTCGACCAGCCGTCGTCCGGGCGCCTTTTCTTCGACGGCCGCGACACGACCGCGCTCGGTCCCGATGCGGCGGCGCATCTCCGCAACCGGCGGATCGGCTTCATTTTCCAGCAATACCATCTCCTTCCGCGCATGACGGCGCTGCGCAACGTGGAGCTGCCGATGGTCTACGCGCGGGAATCGAGCCGGAACCGCCGGCGGCGCGCCGAGGCGGCGCTCGAAGCGGTGGGATTGTCGGCCAGGATCGACAGCCTTCCCACGAGCCTCTCCGGCGGCGAGCAGCAGCGCGTCGCGATCGCACGCGCGCTCGTCATGGACCCGGTCCTGCTGCTCGCGGACGAGCCGACCGGCGCGCTCGACTCGAAGTCGGGCGAGGGAATCCTCGGGCTGATCGAGGCCCTGCACAGGCAGGGCCGCACCGTCGTCATGGTGACCCATGATGAGAAGATCGCCGCGCGCGCGCCGCGCATCATTCACATGCGGGACGGCTCCGTGACGTCCGACGGCGCCCCGGTCCGGCAGGTCCCTTCTTCTCCCGAGGTCGTGACGTCATGAGGCTCGTCGACATGCTGCGCGTCGCGGCGCAGGCGCTGGTTGAAAATCCGGTGCGCACGCTCCTCACGCTGCTCGGCGTCGTCATCGGCGTGGCCTGCGTCGTCAGCATGGCGGCCATCGGCGCCGGCGCGCAGCAACGCATCACCGAGGAGATCGGCTCGTTCGGAGCCAACGTGCTCATCGTCAATCCGGGCGCGACCAACAAGGACGGCGTGAGCTCGGCGAGCGGCGCCCGGAAATCGCTCACCGAGGCGGACGCCCGGGCGATCGGCGAACTCGACACCATCCGGTACGCTGCGCCCTCCGACTTCGGAACGGTTCAGATCGTGGCGAAGGATCGAAACTGGTCCACCACGGTCAACGGCACCACCACGAAGCATTTCGCCATTCGGCAATGGACCATCGCCTCGGGGCGCGTGTTCTCGGGCGAAGAGGAGACCTCCGCGGCGAAAGTCGCCGTGATCGGCGCGACCGCCGCCGAACGCCTGTTTGGAACGGACGATCCGATCGGCCAAATCGTGCGCATTCTCAACACGCCCTTCACCGTGATCGGGGTCATGGTCCCGAAGGGCGTGTCGTTCGACGGACAGAACCAGGACGACGTCGTGTTCGTGCCCATCTCGGCCGCCGCGGTGCGGCTGATCGGCGGCGCCAACAGCGTCAACCACGACGCCGTCGCCTACATCCTCGCCAGCGCGCGCTCGAGCGACTGGATGCGCTACGCGGTGGACGACGTCAAAGCGCTCCTGCGCCAGCGCCACGATCGCGAAACCCGCGACGACGACTTCACGGTGACGACCGCCTCGGCCGCGCTCGCCGCCCAGGAATCGTCGACGCGCACAGTGGCGCTGCTCCTCGGCTCGGTCGCGCTCTTTTCTCTGATCGTGGGCGGCATCAGCATCATGAACATCATGCTCGTGTGCGTGACCGAGCGCACGCCGGAGATCGGGCTCAGGCTCGCCATCGGCGCCCGGCCGCGGGACATCGAGCGCCAGTTTCTCATCGAGGCCGTGGCGCTGAGCGCGATCGGGGGGGTCTTCGGCGTCGTGCTCGGCGTGATTGCGGCGGTGCTCGTCACGCGCGTCCTCGGCTGGCCGGTCTTCATCGCGCCCGAGATGATCGCGGTCTCGGTCGGGCTGGCTGCGGCCTTCGGCGTCGCCTTCGGCTGGTATCCGGCCCGGCGGGCGGCGGCCCTGCAACCGGTCGAGGCCCTGCGCAGCCGGTAGGCCGGGGCGTGGCGGCCGCAAAGATCTTCCTCGTTTCACGGATTCTCGATCCTGTGGATATGGACCGGCGCGATTGAGGTTGAAGGCGGAAGCCCATCTCGCGCTCCTCGTCGCCGATCGGAGCCAGACGCCCGGCGATGACGACGACGCCGCCGCCCGACGGCGGCAAGGTCCGGCCCATGACCCGCGGGCGCATCGGGAAAGGCTTCCGGGACCAAGGGTTCTGCGATCCCGGCGCGTGAGGCTCCTTTCGACCTCGCGCCTCGGCTTGCCCGAGGGTGGTCCACGCGGCGCGAACGTCGCTCCACGCTGGAGCCTGCTTCGAGAGGGGACGCTTCGCTTCTCGGCATGAGGACCGGCCGCCTGCGGCGGCCGCCGTGGCGCTGACCCCGGCTCTCCGGGCCTTCGACGCAATCGATCACACGGCCGAGCCGCGGCCCGTCCATATGGCCGGGGTCGCCGCTCGCAGGTCGCTGTCGCCACCGTTCGCGTTATCGGTCAGGCGTTGGACCAAGGCGCCGAACGCGCGCCTTTCTCCTTCGTGGGACCGCGGATGCACGCGCGGCCCGCCTCCCATCGACGGCGCCCGTCAGCGCTCGATGACGACGCACTGATACAAGCCGCCGAAGACCGTCTTGCGCGCGAGCGATCGAAGGCCTGCGGGAGGCCGCAGAAACGCCTGCACGTCCGACCGCCAGAGGTCGAGCGCGAACGGCTCGAGGAGCGCGAGCGCCGGCGGCATCAAATAACGGAAGGGACTCCACCACTTGGGGCGGGCGTAGTCGACGATGACGATGCGTCCGCCCGGACGCACGACCCGAAAAGCCTCGGCGAGAGTCTTTCGCCTCCACTCTTCCGGCTGCTCATGCAGAAGAAAGAAGAGGATCGCGCGATCGTAGCGGCCGTCCGGCGCCTTCAGCGCCGCCGAGTCCATGACCATTCCGTTCACGTGCGCGGACGGCGGCAGCTTTCTGCGCAGATTTTCGATCTGCCCCGGGAGCACGTCCACCACGTCCAGGCGACCATCGCCGGCGCGCACACGGTCGTACAGCCGATTGGTCATGTCGCCGTAGACGCAGGCGATCTGAAGCGTCTTGCCCGGCAGGGTCGCGCCCAGGGCGTCGAGCGCTCCGTCCCGCAACTTGACGTAGTTGCCGAACAGGATCGCGTTCACGAGCCACTGCCGCTCGAAGAACCGGATCGCCCAAGGGCGCACGTAGGTCCACCAGTAGATTTTTTCGAGATAGGCGGGGATTTCAGCATCGCCGCTGAGATAACCGGCGACCGTCGGCTTGTCGTCCGCGGTCTGTGTGAATCTGCTGATGGGTCCGCCCTCCAGTGAGATCAAGCGCACAGCATCGGCGCTGACCGAGCGATGAAGCGAATTGTTCTTTAAGGGGCTCGCCGCCGATTGCAAGCGAACAAACTCGACGCGACCGGGGCCGCGTCGAGTTGGGGTGCGTTTTGGCTTTTATTTCGCCGGCGTTCCGCCGAGCTCAGGGTAGTCCTTCGCCAAGCTCACGCCGAGAAGCGGCTTGTTTGCGCCCTGATGGCAGGTGGCGCAATTGAGCTTCGGAGCGTCGCCGAGCGGGCCGAGGCGGCTCGCCGGCAGCACGGTCTTGAGCGGATCGAGGTAGGCGCCGTTGAGATCGCGCACCATTTGGATGCCATGCCAAGCGGTGAGACGTTGCGGCGTGCTCTCCGGCCACTGCCCGAATTCACGGGAGTTGTGGCAGAAGACGCAGTTGACCCCGAGCCCCTGCGACATCGCGATCATGAGCGAGTACGTCTGCTCCGTCGCGAAGATCGACGCGCCGTTGCTGTTGGCGGGAAGGGCCTTCGTCGCCTGCACCCGAATGACGGACTTGTCATTGAGCGCCGTGTACGGATCCTGGGTCATGGCGGTGGAGCCGTTGGCGGCGTCCGGATGGCCCATGCCGTAGTTGGTCGTGGCGAAGCCTCCGGCCTGGGGCCAGCCCATGCCGTTGGTCCAGACGTTGGCCGGAACAGGATTGCCGCGGTGGCAGGTCCAGCAGACGACGCCGGTATTCGCGACGTGCGCCTTCCAGTCCTTGTTGACGTGCCGGGTCATCTGGATCATCCGGCGGGCGACGGTTTTGGCATAGATGCCGTCGTCCGCCAGATTGTCGGTGTTGTGGCAGTAGCCGCAGCCCTCGTTGGGGGCGACCCAGGTCGTGATCGCCGCCATCAGGGTGTTGAACTGCACGGTCGTGAGATCGGTCAGAACCTTGACGTTCTTATACGTGTCGACGGCCAAGGGTCCGCCCGGCTCCGCGGGCGGAACCGCTTCCGGCAGGGCGTTGGCGAGCTCGAGCTTGCTGCGGGCCGCAGGCGTGGTGAGCTGATTCATGGCCAACCCGCGGAACCCCACTTGGGTGCTCAGGATCGGCGGGCGTACCCAGCCCGCGGTGAAGAGCATCGCGATCGTCAACAAGGATGCGATCACGACGCCTAAGAATGCGGCGGCGAGTTTCATTGCACGGCTCCCGTAGCTGCTGGGTCAATCACCGGCGGCCAAAGGTGCGGATAGGCTGGCGCAATACCGTGCTGAATTCCCCAGAGATACCAATTGTCGACGACTGTGCCGGTCAGAAGGATGCCGATGCCCCCTGTGAAGGGAACGAGCACCGCAAACCACCACGCCCAGCGATGGATCGACTCCATGGTGGCGTTGAAGCCCATGGTCCACCTCCAGAAGAGGGCCGCGCGCTCCGCCGCCGTGCCGCGGTCGATCATCTGCTCGACCTCGCGCTCGCCGCCGTAACGGCCAACCGCGAGGATGGTCGCGCCGTGCATGGCGAACAGCACCGCCGAGCCATACAGGAACGCGATCGAGAGCATGTGGAACGGGTTGTAGAACAGGTTCCCGTAGCGGATCGAAAACGCGGCCGTCCAGTCGAGGTGCGGGAAGATGCCGAAGGGCACCGCCTCGCTCCAATGCCCCATCAGCAGCGGGCGGATGAAGCCGAGCACCAGGAACAGCCAGATCGCCGACGCGAAGGCCCAGGCAACGTGGGTGCCGAGTCCGAGCACTTTCGCGCGGCGATACATGCGCCACCACCACAGCAGGATCGACATCGTCAGGAAGAAGCCGGCCATCTGCCACCAGCCGCCCTCATTGAGAGGGGCGAGGACGCAGAGGCCGCATTCCGGCTTCGGCGGCTCGAGCGCGAGCCACGGCAGCTGGCGCACGAATTCGATCGGGCTCCAGTGGACCGACGCCCACATATTCAGACCGATGATCTCGATGGCGATGAAACCACAGAGCGCCGACAGGACGCCGAGCGTGCCGAGATAGATCGGCCCGATCTGCGCGTTGCCGACGACGCCGGCCAAGTAGTTGAAAAGCGCACCCTTTTCGCGTTCGACGGGTACGCCTGCGACGCCGAGTTCCGGTTTTTCAGGCCACACTTGGACCTGTGTGTAGATGTTCTCAAAGGCGGACATTGGTTGCTCCTCTGCCTAGCGCCAGATCGGGAGATTGAGCCACCAGTTCCACCACTCGGGCCAGCCGTGTGTCCAGAACGGGCCGCTCAGGAGAATGCAGACCGCGCTCCAGAAAGCGGCGGACACTGCGAGGAACATGCCCAGCCGATGAATGCCGAGCGTGCCGACCGAGTAGCCGATGGCGTCGCGGAAGAACGTGTCTTCGTATTCGGTCTCGCGGAGCCGGTCGCCTTTGGGGGGATTCGACGCCGAGAGGATCAGGCCGCCGTGCATCGACAGCGCCAGAGCGTTCGTGAAGAAGAACGTGATGGCGATCATGTGCGCGGGATTGTAGTGGAAGTGCAGGTACTGGTAGCCGGTGTTGGACACCCAGTCGAGGTGACTGATGATGCCGTAAGGGAAGCCAAACCCCCACGCGCCCATCAGCACGGGCCGGATCACGACCAGCGAGATGTAGGCGAAAATCGCAAAGCTGAAGGCGATCGGCACATGATAGGCCATGCCGAGCTTGCGCGCGATTTCAGCCTGGCGCAGCGCCCAGGAGACGAAGGCGCCGATGGCGCAGACCGTGATGATCTGCCAGAGCCCGCCCTCCTTCAGCGGGGCCAGCGCAAGTCCGTATTTGAGGTCGGGGGGCGCGATATTGATCTGCCAGACGTTCCATGTCGGGCCGATCGCCGCGCCGTAGACGATCATCGCCACGCCGAGGAGGGTGAAGATGAGCGTTGTCACGCCGAAGAAGCCGACGTAGAACGGGCCGAACCAAAAATCGAAAAGGTCGCCCCCGGTCAACGTGCCTCCACGCACGCGGTATCGTTTTTCAAAGTTGAGCATCGCCACGGTCGGTTCTCCGCGTTCGTGCGTCCGCCTGCGACCTCGCCGAAGGCAGGTCGCGGCGGATCTCAGAGCCGTCACGCCCGCTTCAGGGTGTGACCTGTCGGCGGGCGCAGGAGCGCGCCCGCCCACGAAGTTCGCCTCACCCGATGTCAGTCACAATCATCGTGAGCGGCGCCGAGTCGATCTGGCCGACCTTCGCCGCGTGGCCTTCCAGCCAGTTGAAGCGATCGGTGCTGAGCAGGATGAAGTGAATGACGAGCGCGAGCACGAACAGGAACGCGAAGAGCCCGACGAGCGCCCGGCGGGGATCGAAAAGCAGCCAAAGACGATACATTGAGATTCTCCTTTAGCTGATCTTAGCTGACGAGCGAGATGAGGTGATGCGCCGCGGCCGTGGCGCCGTCGAGCATGGCGTAGCCCTTGGCTCCTGGAATCCAGGGGCGCCACATCCACACGAGAATGTGGGCGACGATCGCGATGACGATGAAGCCGATGAAGCTGGTGGTGAACAGGGTATGGAACTCCTGCGCCTCGGCTTCTGTCAGTCCGGATAATGAGGATCTATCGTCGGTGGGCATCCTATAACCTCCAACTTGATTGCCGTGCACGCCCTTCACGGCGACATCGTCGAGACCTCCGTCACGACAGGCGTACCGGGCGACAAAGTCGCTCGGATCAGTGCAGCAACGACCTCGCCATCAGCGCGTAGGAGGTTGCGATCGACGCATGCGTCTTGGCTTCGGTCAGCCAGTCGCGGCGGCCGGACCCTGCCTCCTCGTGCTTGAGGCCGGCGATGACGCGATGGGTTCCCTCGGCCAGCGCGAAGAGGGGAACGAGCGCGCACCACAGGATGCGGCCATCCGTCGGGAGATCGCGCCAAGAGTGGTCGGTATGGCTCCCGTTCTGCATTTCTGCTCTCCTCCGCCCTTGTTTTCGCTGCGCCGCCGTCATGCGCGTCCGTCCGCGAACTGAAGGCGGGCGCGTTCGACCCGCGCCAGACTCACGCGATCCTCTCCCGCCTCGCGCGCCGCCCGCTCCGCGGCGTCGCGCATGCGCTTGGCCGCCGAGATGCGCACCAGCACGGGAGCCGCCTCTACGGCCTCGTCGAGCCGCGCCCTCGCGGCGTCGTCCCAGCGGAGCTCGCGATGAAGGCGCGCCGGCGTCGCCTCGATGCGGTCGAGGTCGGTCCCGAGCGGGAGAATGTTGAAGAGCGCGTCGAACAGCGCGTTGCAGACTTCCTGCACGACGTAGGTCGCGCCCGCGTAGCCCATGAAGGGCGTGCCGGTGTGCCGCCGCACGATCGCGCCCGGGAAGGAGGCGGGGATGTACATCGCCCGCGCGCCCGCTTCCGCCAGATAGAGGCGCTCGTTGTAGCTGCCGAACAGGATGAGCGGCGTCCTGGCGCGGATCGCCTCCCGCACGGCGGCGTTGTCGGTCTTCTCGCCCGGCCGCCGCGGGATCGCGAACTGGCAGGGGAGGCCCATCTCGTCCTCGAGAAAGTGCCGGACGCCGCGGGCGTAGGTTTCGGAAGCCACAGATC
>CAIZGR010000806.1 GCA_903932535.1 uncultured Hyphomicrobiales bacterium
GGGCGATCGGGACGGGACCGGGGTCGGCGGCGAGGCGGGCGAGGGCGACGGTCAGCAGCGCGCCGCGCAGCACGAAGAAAGGGTCGAGGACCGCCAGCGCCAGCAGCGGGATCGCGGGATCGACGGCGGGCGCCGTTCGGGGCGACGGTCTCGTCATGCGCGCGGCTCCGGGAAAACGTTGTGTTCGACGCCGTCGAGGCGCCGGCCGGCGCGCTTTTTTCCGACGTGGACGAACGAATGCACGCCGTGCTCGGGATATGCCGGCTCGGTCAACGGCGCGAACTCGCCCCATTGCTTGAAAAAGAACGCCACGCCGGCCGCCGCGCATTGATCGCGGATCGACCTCACCCAGTTCGGATGCGTCGGCCGCGCGCCGGGGCCGGATTCACCGCCGGCGATGATCCAGTCCAGGCTATGCCTTGGCGGGTTCGTGTTGATCGTCGCGGGCGGACCAGCGTCAATGGGGAACGCATGCCAGACGCCCCGCAAGGCGTCCCTCGTAAGACCCATCGCATGTTTGATGTGCGTGAAATCGACCGGCCCAAGCAACGGCTCGGCGCTGACGAACCGCACCGCCGCAGGCGTGGCGAGCAGATCGGGGACGACCTCATCGGCGCGCCATTGATCCTCGGCGCTGACGCCGAGCCAGACGTTGGGCAGGGGCCATAGGATCAACTGCTTGGCGAAACCAATTCCGGCGTTCGCAAGCGCCCCGAGCCAATGGTGCTTGTAAACGCGGGCCGCGACCTCCTCGGCGGCTTCGGTGATGCGCCTTGGCGTCTCGGGGTTATTGCAATAATCCCGCATCCGCTTGGACCGTTTCGTCAACACTTGAAACTGATGTTGCGGCGCCAGCGCCATCACGGCGAAGACGCGGTCGATCCAGGCGTCGGGCGTGTCCTCGTGAAACAGGTCGCCCATCGAATTGACGAAGATGCGGCGCGGGCGGCGCCAGCGCAGCGGCTTGGTCAGCACGGCCTCGGGGGCGAGCGCCAGCTTGCCGGTCCACACCGGCTTGCCGTTCACGACTTTCGTCGTTCCGGCGTAATGCGTCGCGCCGCCCATCGCCTCGATGCGGCGCGCCTGGCGCATCGCGTAGCAGTTGGTGCAGCCAGGTGAGACGACGGAGCAGCCGACGATCGGGTTCCAGGTCGCGTCGGCCCATTCGATGTTTGTTTTGTCGCCCACGCTCATCTCCCCAGCAACGGCGTTTCGACGCTTTTTTCGTAAGCCAGCGCGACGGCGGCGCGGTGGCTTTCGTAGACCGTGCGGCCGTCGGGCATGACGATGTTGGCGAAGAACGCCTCCTCAAACGTCTCGATGCCGGCGTCGACGGCCTCCAGATTGGCCTTCACCAGCAACAGCAGCGCGCGCCATTTCTGCCGGCAAGCCTGCTCCCACAACGCCGCAGCGCTGGCGGGCGTGCGGCGATGCGTGACAAACCCGTCGCCGCGCGTGAACGTGGTGAACGCCTTGTCGTCGCGGCGCGGCAACGTCATCACGAACCGCACCACGCGGCCCTTGCAGCGAAATTGCACGCTGGCCTTTTCCTCGTTCCAGCCCGACTGGAAACCGTCCGCGCCGTATCGGCGCACGGTCGTCTCGATCTCCATCCGGCTCTTCTCGACCGGGACTTCGGTCTTGGCGGCGAAGCGGCTCACGCCCGCGTCCCCGGCCAGAGTTCGAATTCGGCGCGGGCGAGGCGTTCGGCGAAATCGGGATCGGTCGCGCGCAGCGTCTCGGCGCGCAGGATTTGGTGACGCGCGGAGGTGTGGTCGCGGTTGAGGGCGCAGCCGATGCGGGGAAGCGACGCGCCGAGGCGGTTGCGCGCCAGCCAGGCGAAGGCGAAACGCGGGCGCACGTCGCCGACGCGGCGGCGCGGGCCCTTCAATTGTTCGGCGTCGACATCGAACGCCAGCGCGGTCGCATAGAGCACGGCGACGAGCGTCACGCGCGGGCCGAGGCCCTGGCGCACGGCAGCGAGGCGGACGCGCATGCGGCGCGCCTGCACCTGACGCTCGAATTCGCGGCGGTTGATGCGCTCGATCGCTTGATGATTGACGCCCACAGCAAACTCTCCCTTCAACCTTGGAACGGGTCTTCCGGCGAACCCCACGCCTCGTCGTCGTCCGGGTCGCCGAACAGGCGCGCGAACAGCCGCACCGCGACGTTCACGGCGGCGAAGGGGAGGGCGACGAGCGCGACGAAGGCGCAGGCCCCGGCGAGGACGAGCGTCATGGCGCGGGGTCCTTGGGGTCGGGTTCGTCGGCCTGTCCTTCCAGGCCGCTGCGCGGCGCCTCAGCACGAGGGGCGGAACGTGTTCCTGCGTC
Source organism: uncultured Hyphomicrobiales bacterium (assembly GCA_903932535.1). Lineage (GTDB taxonomy): Bacteria > Pseudomonadota > Alphaproteobacteria > Rhizobiales > Beijerinckiaceae > Roseiarcus. The sequence continues at coordinate 2,331 of CAIZGR010000806.1, forward strand.
GCGCGCGTCGCGCCAGACCGCGCGCCAGTCGGTCTTTTCGCCGGCGGCCTTGGCGAGCTGCAGCGCGCGGCGGGCGCCGTCGCGCCGCGCGGCGCGATAGGTTCGCGGCGGCCTCACGCGACCGTCCCGTCGGCCAGCTTCGCCCGGACGGCTTCGGACCTGGCGCGAAACGCGAACGCCGCCGCCTCGGCGGACGTGACGTAGAGCGAGACCGGCGGCAGACGCTGCAAGGCGTCGTCGACCGCGCGCGCCTCGGTCGTCGCCAGCGGGACGATCGCCGCGACA
>CAIZGR010000807.1 GCA_903932535.1 uncultured Hyphomicrobiales bacterium
CGTCCCAGCTCGTCAGCAGCGACGAGAGGGCGTTGATGAAATAGCTCGGCTGGCGGCCGGGCCCCGTCTGGGTCGGCTTCCAGCGCCCGGCCAGCACCATGTCGCGCTGGCGCCAGCTCTCGATGAGCGCGCCGCAGCACTGGGCCACGTAGTGCGCCTCGAAGGGCGCGACGCGCTCGCCGCGGAGCTGGGCGAACTCGTAGGCGATCTCCGCCCCGCAATGCGGGCACGGCATGAACCACTTGCGCTGGTCGCCGGCGGCGTGGGCGCGGTCGATGCGGCTCGCGCCGCGGTTGGTCGGCGTCGAGACGATCAGCTTCTTCTGCAGGCCCGCCCGGGTGAACGAGATCTGGCGGGCGTTCAAAAGCTCCATCGGGTCGCCCTGGCCGTCGATGTCGGCGGGCCAGCGGTCGACCTCGTCGGCGAGGGCGAACCGGATCGTCTTTGCCGACAGGTCGGTGGCGGAATTGGCGCCGGTGAGCACCAGACGGCCGCCGGCGAATTTCTTTTCGAGCGTCTTCGACCCGTCTTCCGAGCGCGAGCGCTGCGGGCGGACCTTTTCGGCGACGGCCTTCGTCGCCTTGATCGCCGGGTCGAGCCGCTCGCTGTTGAAATCCTTGGCGGCGGCCAGACTCGGCTGGACGATCATCATGTCGTCCGGCGCCGTCGCGATCAGACAGAAGAGCCAGACCAGGCCGACCGTCGAGAAGCCCGTCTGGCCCGATTTCTTCACCGCGATCTCGGTCCAGGGCGAATCGACCCTCAGCATGTCGAGCGGCTCGATCACGTAGGGCGTGAGCGAGAGGTCGAGCGGCTGGCCCCGCTGCGGGCCGACCGGAACCACGAAATTGTCGCGCCCCCAGTCGGCGGGGGAGACGATCGGCGCCGGGCGGACGCCGCGGGCGAAGGCCGCCAGCAGCAGGGCGCGTTCGTCAGTCGGCGTCGGCGTCGCTGTCATCGGCCTCGGGCGTCTCGCTCGCCGTCATGAGGTCGGCGGTCTGCATGCAGAGTTCCGCGGACTTGGCCCGCAGCCAGGCGGCCAGCGCCGGAACGCCGCCCGACCGGGCGACGCCGTTCAGTTGCTCGGCCCAGGTCGGCATCGTCACCAGGAGCCGGCCGACCGTGCGGCCGGCCGTCTCGAAGGCGTCGAGCTGCGCCTGGCGGGAGACGAGCTCGCCGCGCTCGCGCTGGAGGCGCAGGCGCAGGAGATCGGCCTGGAGCTCCTCCTTGGCCGTCTTCGCGCCGACGAGGGTCGGAAGGGCGACGGCGTTCGCCGGGGCGGAGTCGGTCGGATCGAGCGCGAGCTCGCGGTCGAGCTCGGCCGCCATCTCCGCGACCGCGGCGTCGTCGAGGCGGGCGCGGGAAAGGCGGAACGCCTGCGCGCCCTCGTCGGGCCGGATGAACTTCGGGCCGGGGGCGGTCGGCGCGACACGGAGTCCGGTGGCGTCGTAGACCGGGACGCGCCCGGCCCGGATCGCCTTCGACACCGCTTGCTTCGACACCCCGACCACCTTGGCGAACGCGGTCTGCGAAAGCATGCCGTCAACCCCGGGCGTGCGCGGTTGACGGCAGAATCAACCCGGTCAACCCTATAATTCGTGACCCCCACTAGCGTTTTATCGCGCCTCCGGTC
>CAIZGR010000808.1 GCA_903932535.1 uncultured Hyphomicrobiales bacterium
CCTGTATGCGGGATGGATCACGGTCCAATACATCGCCACCGAGGTCGGCTGGGACGAGGTTGGCCACGTCTTCGTCCTGACGTTCTACACCCTCGTGCGCGTCTTCCTGCTGATCATCCTGGCGTCCGCGATCTGGGTGCCGATCGCCGTGTGGGTCGGCCTCAGGCCGAAGTGGGCGGAGAGGGTCCAGCCGGTGGCGCAGTTCCTCGCGGCCTTCCCGGTCAACCTGCTGTTCGGCGCGACTGTCAGCCTGATCCTCTATTACAACCTCAACCCCAACATCTGGCTCAGCTTCCTGATCATCTTCGGCACGCAATGGTACATCGTGTTCAACGTGATCGGCGGCGCCGCGGCCTTCCCCAACGATCTCGTGGAGGCGGCGAAGAACTTCCGCATCAAGGGCTGGCGCTGGTGGGTCAAGGTCATCCTGCCGGGCGTCGCGCCCTATTATCTGACCGGCGCGATCACCGCCTCGGGCGGCTCGTGGAACGCCTCGATCGTCGCCGAATGGGTCAAGTGGAAGGACCATACGGTCGAGGCCCAGGGCGTCGGCGCCTACATCGCCGAGGCGACCGACAAGGGCGACTTCCCCAAGATCGTGCTCGGCGTCGCGATGATGTCGCTGTTCGTCACCCTGTTCAACCGCCTGTTCTGGCGTCAGCTCTACGCCTACGCCGAGCGCCGCCTGCGCCTCTAGGGCGCCGGCGGCGTCCGCGGACTGTTTGCGACCCTTCGAGGAGTTTCTCATGTTGGACCCCGCGACGACGACGCTGCTGAGCGTCGAGAACGTGAACCAGACCTACGCCACGGGCTCCGGCGAATCGCGCAAGCTCGTGCTCGACAACGTGTCGATGAGCCTGAAGACGGGCGAGATCGTCGCCCTGCTCGGCCGCTCCGGCTCGGGCAAGTCGACGCTCCTGCGCATCATCGCCGGTCTCAGCCGCCCGACCACCGGCAAGGTCACCATTTCCGGCAAGCCGGTCGAGGGGCCGGCGGAGGACGTCGCGATGGTGTTCCAGAGCTTCGCGCTGTTCCCCTGGCTCAACGTGCTCGACAACGTCGAGATCGGCCCGCGCGCCAACGGCGTGCCGCTCGAGGAGACGCGCCAGCGGGCGCTGAAGGCGATCGACACCATCGGTCTGGACGGCTTCGAATCGGCCTACCCCAAGGAGCTTTCGGGCGGCATGCGACAGCGAGTCGGCTTCGCCCGCGCGCTCGTCATGCAGCCGAAGATCCTGCTGATGGACGAGCCCTTCTCGGCGCTCGACGTGCTGACCGCCGAGACCCTGCGCACCGACCTCCTCGACCTGTGGCAGGAGGGGCGAATCCCGATCAAGTCGATTCTGATGGTCACGCACAACATCGAGGAGGCGGTGCTGATGAGCGACCGAATCCTGGTTCTGTCGTCCAATCCCGGCCGCATCGCATCTGAAATTCCGAATACCATTCCGCATCCGCGCGACCGGCTCGATCCGCCGTTCCGCGCGCTCGTCGACGACATCTACGCGCTGATGACCCAGCGCGCCGAGACCGCCCGGGTCGGGTCGCGCGAGCCGGCGGCGGCGGCCCTCGCCCTCTCCCTGCCCGACGTCTCGACCAACTCGCTCGCCGGCATGCTCGAGGAGATCGCCGCCCCGCCCTACAACGGCAAGGCCGATCTTCCCCATCTCGCCGATTCGCTCGGCTTCGAGATCGACGACCTCTTCCCCCTCGGCGAAACGCTGCAGATCCTGAAGCTCGCCGATTTCGAAGAGGCCGACATCAAGCTCACGCCGATCGGGCAGCGTTTTGTCGACATGGACGTCGACCAGCGCAAGAAGCTGATGGGCGAGCAGGCGCTCGCCAACGTGCCGCTCGCCTCGCACATCAAGCGGGTTCTCGACGAGCGCCCGTCCCATCGGGCGCCGGCGAGCCGTTTCCGCGAGGAACTCGAGGACTACATGTCCGAGGACTACGCCGATCGAACGCTGCGCACCCTGATCAACCTCGGCCGCTACGGCGAGCTCTTCGCTTATGACGAGGCGGCGCAGACGTTCAGTTACGAGAATCCCGAATAGCAGCCCGCGGCGCTGCTGCTTTGGTTTGACTTGTTCCGCAGGAAGCCCTGCGATAACGCTATTGCAGCGCACAGAGCTGAGAGCCGACAGGAGGCCCGCGATGACAGAGAGCACCGCCACTATTCACGTCGGCGACAAAACCGTCGAGGTGCCGGTCAAGCACGGCACGGTCGGCCCGTCGGTCATCGACATCGGCAAGCTGTACGCCAAGACGGGCCTGTTCACCTACGATCCGGGCTTCACCTCGACGGCGAGCACGGAATCGGAGATCACCTACATCGACGGCGACAAGGGCGTCCTGCTCTATCGCGGCTACCCGATCGACGAGCTCGCCGAGCACGGCGACTTCCTCGAGACCTGCTACCTGCTGCTCTACGGCGACTTGCCGACCGCTGCGCAAAAGGCCGAGTTCGATTATCGCGTCACGCGCCACACGATGGTGCACGAGCAGATGACCCGGTTCTTCAACGGGTTCCGCCGCGACGCGCACCCGATGTCGATCATGGTGGCTTGCGTCGGCGCGCTCGCCGCGTTCTATCACGACTCGATCGACATCAACGATCCGCTGCAGCGGCAGATCGCCTCGATCCGCATGATCGCCAAGATGCCGACGATCGCGGCGATGGCCTACAAGTATTCGATCGGCCAGCCGTTCGTCTATCCGAAGAACGACCTCGACTACTGCTCGAACTTCCTGCGCATGTGCTTCTCGGTTCCGGCCGAGGAATACAAAGTCAATCCGGTCCTGGCGCGCGCGCTCGACCGCATCTTCGTCCTTCACGCCGACCATGAGCAGAACGCCTCGACCTCGACGGTCCGCCTCGCCGGCTCGTCGGGCGCCAATCCGTTCGGCTGCATCGCCGCCGGCATCGCCTGCCTCTGGGGCCCCGCGCACGGCGGCGCCAACGAGGCCGCGCTCAAGATGCTGGGCGAGATCGGCACGGTCGAGAACATTCCGAAATATGTCGCCCGCGCCAAGGACAAGAACGACCCGTTCCGCCTGATGGGCTTCGGCCACCGCGTCTACAAGAACTACGATCCGCGCGCCAAGATCATGGCGAAGACGGCGCACGAGGTGCTCAGCGAGCTCGGCGTCAAGGACGATCCGCTGCTCGAGGTTGCGGTCGAGCTCGAGCGCATCGCGCTCTCGGACGACTATTTCATCGAGAAGAAACTCTATCCGAACATCGACTTCTATTCCGGCATCACGCTGAAGGCGATGGGTTTCCCGGTCTCGATGTTCACCGTGCTGTTCGCCGTCGCCCGCACCGTCGGCTGGATCGCCCAGTGGAAGGAAATGATCGACGATCCGGAGCAGAAGATCGGCCGGCCTCGGCAGCTCTACACCGGCGCGCCGTTCCGGGAGTACAAGCCGGTCGGCACCCGCTGACGGCTGTAGCGCCGGGTCGGCGGCGACCCGGCCGGCGCGCTCAACGAGCGACGCCCCTGCAGCGGACTTCGGGCGGCGAGACGCCGCCCGCACCTGTCACCAAGCGACGGGCCGCCCGTCGCGAAAGAAGCCGCCGGTCGGCCCGTCGCCGGGCAGGTCGACCGCCCACAGGACACTGGCCGCGCCCTCCGCCACCGGTCGTCCTCCGGCGCCGCCCATGTCGGTCGCCACCCAGCCCGGACACACCGCGTTCACGAGCACGCCGCTCCCCGAGAGTTCGCCGGCAAGCACGCGGGTCAGCGCGTTGAGCGCCGCCTTCGAGGTCGCATAGGCCGGCGTCCCGGCGCCCATTTCGGCGAGCGATCCGGCGCCGGACGAAACGTTGACGATCCGGCCCCAGCCGCGCGCGCGCATCTCCGGAGCGAAGGCCTGCGCCATCCGCCAAGCGCCGAACAGGTTGGTTTCGAACGCCTCGCGCACGATGCGCCAATCGGCCCCGAGCGCCGTCTGCCCGGTATCGTAATGAACGCCGGCGTTGTTGATCAGGACGTCCACCGGCCCGATCGCCGCTGCGAGCCCGAACGGCGCCTCCGGATTGTCGACGTCGAGCGCGACCGGGCTGACGTCGCCGCCAATCCGGCGCGCCGCGGCGGCGCCCTTCTCGTAATCGCGCGCGCCGAGGAACACCCGCCAGCCGCGCGCCCCGAGCCGGCGGCAGACCTCGAGGCCGATGCCGCGATTGGCGCCGGTGACGAGCGCGACACGCCTCATGACTTCACCCGCCATCTTCAGCCTCCTCTCGCGCGATCGGCCGCAACGGCGACGAGGCCGCGGTCGCCGATCTCCTGCGTCAAGTCGAACGTCATGGCCTTCACTTTCCAGCGCCCGGCGATCCTGCCGAGCCTCCAGCGATAGACGCCGATCGGCCGCCACAGCGCCTCGCCGATACAGTAGCGCCCATCGCCTCCGCCGTGTCGCCGTCGATGCGCGCCTCGACGCCGCTCAGCTCATGCCGCGTCGCATCGAAGCCCGGCACGAAGCCGCGCCAGCCGTCCATTAGCGCCGCAGGCGTGACGGGTTGCGGCGCTCCGCCCCACAGGCTCGTGGTGTCGATCACGATCTCCGGCGCGAAAGCCGCCTCCGCAATGTCATAACGGCCGATGCCGACCGCCAACGGGATCGACGAGACAACAGCGATGATTTTGGCGCTGTCCGCGTCTCCGGCGGGAGAAAGGGCGTCCGGCACGGCGCGCTCCCGGTTACTTTCCCATACGATGCTCGCTGAACGGCGCGATTGCAAGCCAATCGGAGGGGCGGCGTCCGTTCGCGTTGTAGTCGCTGTCGTCGACCGCGTCGCCGCGCTCAGCGAGCGCGGCTACAAATGCGCGGCGCCACTCGAGCGCTATCTGCTCAGGCGTCGGCGAAGGCGGGGCAGGCGCCGGCGCAGCCGCACCCGCCCATCATGTCGCACGACCCGGCCATCGCCGGGGCGGCCGACTCGCCGCCCTTGTTGGGCGTCGCGATCAGGGAGAGCTGCTGCTCGAGCTCGACGCTGGCGCAAGACTCGCAAACCGGCGTCTCGCCGGACATCACGAGCGTGGAAAACTCCTTGCCGCAGTCGCGGCAGCGGTAGGCGTAGATCGGCATGGTCGCTCCGGTGAAGGGGATTTGCGCTTATTTGCGCGAGGCGGCGGACGGACGCAAGAGGCGTGTCGATCCGCCCTTCGACGCTCAGCCGCCGAGGCCGAGCCTCTTCGCCGCGTCGGCGACGAGCCGCGCGCGCTCGGCGAGGATCGGGGCGAGCCGCCTCTCGACCGCCTCCCTGACCGGAACGGGCGCCGCATCGGGATCGCCCGCGTCGAACGGCGGCGCAGGCGCGTATTCGAGATGGAGCTGAACCGCCTCGGCCGTCGTCCGCCCGGCCAGCTCGGCGAGCAGCGCAAGGCCGAAGTCGATTCCGGCGGTCACGCCGCCGCCCGTCATCAGCTTGCCGTCGCGCACGAACCGGTCGCGAACCGGAACGGCGCCGAGGGCGGCGAGCAGAGGGTGCGAGGCCCAGTGCGTCGTCGCCCGCTTGCCGATCAAGAGCCCAGCCGCGCCGAGGACGAGCGCGCCGGTGCAGACCGACGTGACGAAGCGCGCGCCCTCCGCCTGCGCGCGCAGAAAGGCGAGCGTCTCGCCGTCGGCGAGGAGCGGATCGATCCCCGCCCCGCCCGGCACGCAGATCACGTCGAGCTGGGGCGAGGCCGCGAACGTCGTGTCGGGCGTCAGCGTCAGCCCGGTCGACGAGCGGACCGGGTCGAGCGTCTTCCAGACGAGCCGCGCGCGCGCATTCGGCCACGACGCCAGCACCTCCCAGGGACCCGTCAGGTCGAGCTGCTGGACGTTCGGAAACACCAGGAAGCCGACTTCGATCGCGGGTTCGTCCGTCATCGCAAGCGCTCCTTCTCTTCCCGCACCACGATCTCGGTGCGCTTCGCCCCGACGGCGGCTGCGAGCCAGCGCAGGCGGTCGACCACGACCTCGCTGTCGGGGGCGCGCGCGGCCGGCGACACCTCGAGCCGCACGCACTCGGGGTCGAGCCGCAGGCTGGCGCTCATGAGCATGGCCGGGACGGCGCCCGAGAACCGGTAGCCGAGCAGGATCGCGCGCCCGAGAATCTGGGCGCGGCGCTGGAGCGCCGGATCGAGCAGGCCGATCGCCGGCTGAAGCCAGGGCGCGTCGGCCCGGCCGGCGTAACGGGCGTGGACGGCGGCGGCCAGAAAAACCCGCTCGGGGTGGTCGACGCCGATGAAGGGAAATTGCAGCAGCCGCCGGAAGCTCTCTTCGGCCCTCAGATCGACCGCGTCGCGCCAGGCGATGTCGGAGAGCGCGCAGACCGCGACCCGCAGGCGCTTTTCGCCGGGCGTCTCGCGCGGGAAGAGGTCCGCCGTCCAGGCCGCCAGCGCCGGCGCGAACGCGGGCACGCGGGCGAACGGCAGGCCGATGAACTGCGCGCCCTCGACCAGCGGATCGAGATAGCGCTCGGACTCCTCGAGCTGCGAGTAGAGGAGCCCCTCGCGCAGGCCGAGCGCCGAGAAGATCACCTTGTCGGGCGCGAGCCGTTTCAGCACCCGGTCGAGCGTCAGCGCCGCAGCCGGAAGCGTGCGGGCGCGCCGCGTCGAGACGCCGGGCGCCCCGACCAGCTTGGCCGCGCCCGCGCGCACGATCGACTTGGCGAAGGCCCTGATGACGGAGGTCTCGACAGCATAGCCGTGCACCGCTCTCACCGGCGCGCCGACCGCCTCGATATGCGCCTTGGCGAGCGCGCGCCAGCCGCCGCCGACCGGATAGAAGACCGGCCGCGCGAACGACGCCTTGACCCCGGCGCGCAAGATCTCGTCCACCCGCCGTTTGGCGATCTCGTAGCCCTGCGCGAGCAGCGCCTCCACCGGCAGCGCGCCGAGCGGCAGGCTGACGCTCGCCTCCCCGACGTGGTCGTCGATCGCCTCGGCGATCTCGAGACTGCCGCCGCCCATGTCGCCGACCGCGCCGACCGGGCGGAAGAAGCCGGAAATGACGCCGAGCGCGGCGTAGCGCGCCTCCTCCGCGCCCGAGAGGATGCGCACCTGAAGGCCCGCCTCCGCGGCGATGGCGGCCACGAGATCGGGACCGTTCGAGGCCCGCCTGATCGCCTCGGTCGCGGTGACGTCGAGCTTGCCGACCCCCATCGCCTCGGCGATGGCGCGGAAGCGGCGCGCCGCTTCGACGGTGCGGCGGAAGCCGTCGGGCGCGATGGCGCCGGTCTCGGCCAGCCCTTCGGCGAGACGGGCGAGCGACTTCTCGTTGAAGCGCGGCAAGGGCGCCCGCCCGAGCTCGTCGTAGACCATGAGCCGCACCGAATTCGAGCCGATGTCGATGATGGCGTAGTGCGGCCGGTCCGCGCGCAGCACGCGCGCAGGATCGAGATCGAGCGGCCGATGCGGCTCTTTTTGCGTGGACAAGGCTGATCCTCCGACAAGGCGCTCGATCATGCTCGAGCCGAGCGCGTTTGGCCAGCCGGCAATCCCTCGCCCTGTCTCGTCGCGCCGCGAAGCGCGCAAAGCCCGTTGACATTCGCCCCGGCGGCGCCGAAGCAGTCCGCCCGATGTCCGCCTCTCCACCCGGCCTGCTCCGACCCGGACGAGGACGGCCCGCAGCCCGAGGACGACCGATTTGACGCCAGAAGAGTTCCGCCGCCAGGGCCACCGGTTGATCGACTGGCTGGCCGACTATCAGGAGGGGCTCGCCGAACGGCCGGTGATGGCGAGGACCCGGCCGGGCGAGATCCGCGACGCGATTCCGGCCGAGCCGCCAGCCGAGCCCGAGCCTTTCGACGCGGTGCTCGCCGACCTCGACCGGCTCGTCGTTCCGGGCCTGTCGCTCTGGCGGCATCCGCGGTTCTTCGGCTATTTCCCCGCCAACGCGCTGCCCGCCGGCGTCCTCGGCGACCTCGTCAGCACGGGCCTCGGCGTGCTCGGGCTCTCGTGGCAGTCGAGCCCCGCCCTCACCGAGGTCGAGGAGGCGGTCACGGACTGGCTGCGGCGGATGCTCGGGCTGTCCGCGGGTTTCAGCGGCGTGATCCAGGACACCGCGTCGACGAGCACGCTGGTGGCGCTGGTGTGCGCACGCGAGCGCGCGACCGGATTTTCGCTCGCGCGCGGCGGTCTCCAGGGCGAGCGTCGCAGGTTGCGCGTCTACGTCTCGGCGCAAGCGCACAGTTCGGTCGAAAAAGGCGCGCTGCTCGCCGGACTCGGCCGCGACGCCATCCGCCTCGTCCCCTGCGACGAGGCGTTCGCCATGCGCGCCGACGCGCTCGCCGACATGGTGACGGAAGACCTCGCGACGGGCGACCTGCCCTGCGCGGTCGTCGCCACCGTGGGCACGACCGCGACGACGGCGGTCGATCCCGTCGCCGCCATCGCGGACGTGGCGCGGCGGCACGGCCTCTGGCTGCACGTGGACGCCGCGATGGCGGGTAGCGCGATGATCCTGCCCGAATGCCGGTGGATGTGGGAGGGGATCGAAGGCGCCGACAGCCTCGTGGTCAACGCCCACAAGTGGCTCGGCGTCCCGTTCGACTGCTCGCTCTACTACGTTCGCGATCCCGATCACCTCGTGCGCGTCATGTCGACCAATCCGAGCTACCTGCGCTCCGCAGCGGACGGGCAGGTCAAGAACTTCCGCGACTGGGGCGTCCCGCTCGGGCGGCGCTTCCGGGCGCTGAAACTCTGGTTCGTGATCCGCGAGCAGGGCGTGACCGGGTTGCAGACGCGGCTCAGGCGCGACATCGCCAACGCGCGGCGTCTCGCCGAGACGGTCGCCGCGACCGCCGGATGGCGCGTCGTCGCGCCGGTTCCTCTGCAAACGGTGTGCGTGCGCCACGAACCGCTCGGACCGGACGGCGCCGCGCTCGACGGCGAGGCTCTGGATGCGCACACCAACGCCTGGGTCGAGGCGATCAACCGCTCGGGCGCGGCCTATCTGACGCCCGCGATCGTCGGCGGACGCTGGATGGCGCGGGTTTCGGTCGGCGCGCTGGCGACCGAGGCCGGCGACGTCGAAGCGGTCTGGGCGGCGATGCGGGAGGCGGCGGAGAAGGACGCGGCGGCGATCGTCGCGCGGTAGCGGGGCGGGGCGAGGCGCGAAAGGAGGCTGAAACATGGCGAGAACGTTGAACGACATGATGGCAGGGCTTCCCGACGATCAACAGCGCGAAGTCGAGGCGGAAGCGGCGCGGCTCATCGAAGAGGAAATGACGCTGCGCGATCTGCGCAAGGCGCATGCCCTGACGCAAGAGCGCATGGCCGAAGCGCTGCACATTTCACAAGACGGCGTGTCGCGGATCGAGAAGCGCAGCGACTTTCTTCTCTCGACGCTTCGCTCGTACATCGAGGCGATGGGCGGCAAGCTGCGTCTGGTCGTTGAATTTCCCGACCGCAAGCCCGTCACGCTTGCCGATCTCGCTAGTTTGACCGCACGCGCGAAGCGCGCGCCGCGAAATCACAAACCGACGGGCGAACGCGTTGCCGTCTAACCGCGCACCGCGCTTATGTGGATTACCACTCAACGCCTATGCTTGATGACGAGGCGTGGCGGTATCTGAGAGCTTCGGCTTGCGCCCGAATTTCACGCCCTTCGCCCTGGCGCCGGCGCGGCCTCGCGCGGTGCGGTCGACGATCCGGCGTCGTTCGAGCTTCGCGGCAACGCCGAAGATCGCAAGAATCAGCGCCTTGAAATCCGAGGTCGTGTCGATCGGTCGCTCGGCAAGCGAGCGGAAGTCATCGCCCGCCTTTTCGAGATCGCGGGCGATGACGAGCAAATCCGTCGTGTCGCGCGAGAGGCGGTCAACGGCGGCGACGAGAACCACGCCGCCCTGCGTCACCGTCCGCAACAGGGTTTTAAGCTCATGGGCGCGCGGCGTGCGCGCCGGCGAGCTTGTCGCGGAATATCTTTTCGCAGCCCGCCGCCTTCAACTGCGCGAGCGGGTTGCCGAGGTCTTGGACGTCGGTCGAAACGCGGTCGCAGCGTAGATCGCGGCAACTACCCGAGGTCGCGAAACTCCTGCTCCACGACGGCCAGCAGGGGCGGAAGGTGCTTTTGCACGGTCGTCCAAACATCGCGCTGCCGCACGTCCTCGTAATCGTGCCGGTAGACGCTTCCAGCTCCGGCCACGTCCTTCCAGGGGATTTCGGGGCGCCGCGCCTTCATTACGGCGGGCAGTCGCTTCGACGCTTCGGAGATAATCTCGGGCGCGCGCGTCACCCCGTAAAAGACAAGCTGATTGTCGCGGAAGCGTTCGTAGTCGAAGCCCTCGACGAAGCTGCGTGCGAGCGTGATGTTGTCGCGGATATGAAAAAGGTGAGCCCTCGGATTCGACGGTTTAGAAGGCATAGACGGCATCAGCGGTCGCGGCGGGACGGACATAGGATTTTAAGGCGTCGCGGTTCACCACGTCAACGCGGCCACGGAACAAGCTGGCGATATAGCGTTTCAAGCCCACGTAATCGTAGACTGACATTTCTACATCAGGATCGATGTCAATCATGATGTCGGTATCGCTGTCGGGACGATTGTCGCCTCGCGCCCGCGAGCCGAACAAGGCGGCATGGGCTACTCCGCGCTCGCGCAAGGCGCGTTCGTTTTCGCGCAGCCGGTCAAGAATTTCCTGTCGGTTCATGCCACCTTTATACCACAAACACCGTCCGGTTTCGATGGTCAATTCAGACGGCCAGATATGGAACAGAATTTCGGAACAAAAAAGCGCAATTGTACTGAACCTAGAAACGGCAGTTGGCCGCTCTGACGTTTTTGTTTCTGCGTTTTTTTCCCGCTTGGGTTGCATCAGCTTAGCGCGAGGCGGGGCGGCGGGCGGAGGAGGCGGCCGTTGAGGAAGGCCTGGAAGGCGCGCGACAGGATGGCGCGCCATTTCTGCAGGCGGGTCAACTGCTCCGCATTTGAAGCGAGGCCGCGCAGGAAGGCGGCGACGGCGGCGCTGTTTGTCGATGACGAAACCGTGCGGCGCTGGCATCGGCTGTTCGTGGAGGACGGGCTCGAGGGGTTGACGCGGTTCGACAGCGGCGGCTCCAGCGCGCGCCTGACGGACGACCAGGAAGCGAAGTTGAAGGCG
>CAIZGR010000809.1 GCA_903932535.1 uncultured Hyphomicrobiales bacterium
GGCGTCCTCAAGGTCGACCCCGGCCTGCCCTACAAGGGCGACGGGATCAACCCGAACGTGGCCGGCGGCAATACGCCGATCGGCGTCTGAAATCCAACTTTCCGGAAATTCCGGAAAGTTCAAATCATCGAAGGAAAATCCCATGATCCGCAGTTCTTTCGCGGCGCTTTGCCTCGCCGCCGTTTCGCTCGCCTCGCAATGTCAGGCGATGTCCTACCTGACGCCCGCCAACGTCACCGCCGCATGCACCATCGCGTCGGCGGCGGAACAGACCGTTCTCGCCGATGAGGCCCTCGCCAACCAGGTCGCGGGCAAGCAGGTCGTTCGCACCGGCACCACGGCGACGATCGCCAACCTGACGCCGCAGCTTTGCGCCCAGATCGGCGGCGTCATCGTCTCGATCTCGAACGCCGCGCTGGCCAATGCGGCGACGATCCCCGCGCCGGCCGCCGCGCCCGCGAAGTGACCCTCCTTGCCGCGATCTTGCTGATGCTCGCCCCGGCGCCCTCGAAAGCGCCGGTCGCCTGCATCGTCGATCACGGCGCGCGGACGGTAATCTTCCGCGCGGCCGACGCCTCGGCCTGCGTCCGGCGGGGCGGGATCGCGCTGGAGACCGTCCCCTAAATCATTTGGAGGCGAGGCGATGGCGAAGGTTCTCGGAATCGGCCCGGATATCGGGCAAAAAATCGCCAACGCCAAGGCGATGCAGCAGGAAGCGCGCCAGCGGATGCAGCGGGACAGCGCCGGCGCGCTGGATTTCGCCCGCGCCGCCGCGCGGAAAATGGAAGAGGCGGTCGAGTTGTCGCGTAAAACCGGAGACGAAGCACAGAGCGCGCGTTAGTCGCGCCGAAGGGAATGAAATCATGGCGGTTGACGGCGGGTGGTCCTGGGCGGATTCAAGCGGCCTCGCGGCCATTCTCGCCGTGTGCGGGACCATAGCGAGCTGGATTCATCTCAACGGCCGCCACTCCAACGCGGCAGAGGAACTGGGGAAGCGTGTCGATTCGGCGCAGACCAAGGCCGACGCGGTCGGCGCCGATCTCGCCAGCTACAAGGCCGAGGCGGTCGAGAAATTCATGCCGCGCGCGCACCTCGACCAGATGGAAAACCGCCTGATCGCCCGGATGGACCAGCAGGATGCGCGGGTCGAAACAAATTTCCAACGGCTGTGGGAGCGAATCGACCGCGCTTTTTTCCACCACGATCCAAGTAATCGCCAGTCCGAAAACTGAATAGCGCGACCTGGGCATAGCCTAAAACCTCGGAAGGGGGACGCGATGGGAACGCCGCTTACTGACCAGCAAGAGCGTGAAACTCTCGAAGCCGTCGAGAAATTCCGCCGCCACGACGGGACGATCAATTTCACGCAAGGCGCCGAACATCTCAACATCCGGCGCAGCACGTTTCAGGAGCGGGTCAAGAGCCTGTCCGCGAGGGGGCTGATGGGGTCCGCATCTATCCCAAAGCCGGAAATCGAAAAACCCGAACCAAAGCCCGATTCCGCCGATCCAATCGACAACCTGGCGGATGCCCTTCTTTCAAAGCTTCGCAAGTCGAAAGACGGCGTTGACCGTCACGCACTCGCGCAAGAATTGAAAGCCGATCCGATTGACCTCGGGCTCGCCATAGCGCGGCTACAGGCAAAATCAATTCAGGTGATAAATCATGATGGCGCCGTCCATCTGGTTCGCGTTTACGGCGCGCAAAAAGACCGTGAAATCCTCGAATACATCTCCCGCCCCGATGGAACCTACCTGTTCGGCGCGACCGGA
>CAIZGR010000810.1 GCA_903932535.1 uncultured Hyphomicrobiales bacterium
GACACGCGCTCGGCCATCTCGAATATCTCGAAGCCGTGGGCGATCCGGCGACCGGCCTGCCGATCGGTCCGACCAAGGCCAATCTCGTAAGCGCGGTCGCCGGCGAGACGCACGAATATACGGACATGTATCCGGGAATGGCCAGGGACGCGCGCGCGGAAGGCTTCGACGAGATCGCCGACTGGTTCGAGACGCTGGCCAAAGCCGAGCGCTCGCACGCCAACCGCTTTCAGAAGGCGCTGAACGAACTCGCGAACTAGGATGAGCGCGCCCGGCCATGCGCGCCCTCGCCCTCCCGCTGCGGCGGAAGGGAAAGGCAAGCTTTCGCGCGCGGGCATTCATCGAGGGTGAAGAGCCATGACCGCTTCGGTCAGCGACGGCAATCACAAGGCGCCGATCCGCCATCCGATCGATTGGCGGAACCCCGAATTCTACGACGAGACCGCGCTCCTCGAAGAGATGGAGCGCGTGTTCGACATCTGTCACGGCTGCCGCCGCTGCGTCAGCCTGTGCCAGTCGTTTCCCACCCTGTTCGATCTGGTCGATTCCTCGGAATCGACGGAGGTCCACGGAATCCGCAAGGAGGACTACGGCAAGGTCGTCGAGCACTGCTACCTGTGCGACCTCTGCTTCATGACGAAGTGCCCCTATGTGCCGCCGCATGGCTGGAACCTCGATTTTCCCCATCTGATGCTGCGCGCCAAGGCGATCCGCTATCGGAAGAAGGGCGCGACCTTTCGCGACCGGATGCTGACCGACACCGACGCCATGGGCGCGGCGCTCGCCAATCCGGTCGCGGCCCCGGTCGTCAACCTCATCAATTCCATCCGTCCTGCGCGCAAGGCGCTCGAGGCGCTCGCCGGGATCGACGCCGACGCCTGGCTGCCGAAATACGCCTCGCGCCCCTTGCGCAAGCGGCTCGAAATCCTGCCGCCCGAGACGCAGGGCGAGCCGGCCGGGCGCACGACCGGAAAAATCGCCCTCTTCGCCACCTGCTACATGAACCGCAACGAGCCGGAGACGGCCGAGGATCTGGTCGCGGTCTACGAGCACAACGGCGTTCCGGTGACGCCGACGCCGCGCGAGAAATGCTGCGGCATGCCGCGGCTGGAGCTCGGCGACCTCGAAACCGTGCGCCTTCACAAGGAGATCAACATCCCGCTGTTGGCGAAGCTCGTCGACCAGGGCTGGGATCTGACGGCGCTCGTTCCCTCCTGCGTCCTCATGTTCAAGCAGGAGCTGCCGCTGATGTTCCCCGGCGACGCCGACGTCTTGAAAGTGAGGGCGGCGTTCTACGATCCGTTCGAATACCTGATCCTGCGCGCGAGGGCCGGCAAGCTCGCGACCGACTTCAAGACCACGCTCGGCAAGGTCGCCCTCCACGCCGCCTGCCACCAGCGGGTGCAGAACATCGGACCGAAGACGAAAGAGGCCCTGTCGCTCGTCCCCGGCACGGAAGTCGACCTCATCGAGCGCTGCTCGGGCCACGACGGCGCATACGCGATCAAGGCGAAAACTGCGGCGTTCGCGATGAAGATCGTCAGGCCGGTGGTCTCCCGGGTCGACGCGGCGAAACCCGACCATTTCGGCTCGGACTGCGTCATGGCCGGCCATCACATCGCCCACGCCCGCCGCAACGGCGCCGAGCCCGAGCACCCGATCTCGCTCCTGCGCAAGGCCTACGGGATCTGACCCATGCTGACCCGCCAAAACCTCTGCAATCTGGAGACCTACGCCGAGATGCGGACAGCGTTCCGCGCGAAGGTCATGGCCCACAAGAAGCTCCGGGTCGTGGCGCTCGGCGCCCACGCCTCGATTCATTTCGAGGATCGGCTCACCATGCAGTACCAAGTGCAGGAGATGCTGCGGCTCGAACGCATTTTCGAGCCCGAGGCGATCCAGGAGGAGCTCGACGTCTACAACGCCCTGATCCCCGACGGGTCGAACTGGAAGGCGACCCTGATGTTCGAATATCCGGACGCCGAGGCGCGCAAGACGGCGCTCGCCGGGCTCGTGGGGGTCGAGACGGCGACCTATGTGCAGGTCGGCGACCTCGCCCGGGTGACGCCCTTCGCCAACGAGGACCTCGACCGGACGACGGCGCAGAAAACCTCCGCGGTGCATTTCCTGCGCTTCGAGCTGACGCCGGAGATGGCAGCCGCGGTCAAGGACGGCGCCCCGATCCGCGTCGGCGTGGACCACCCGCGTTACAAGGCGGAGATCGCCGTCTCGACGGCGACGCGCGAGTCGCTGGCGGCGGATCTCGTTTAGACTCCCTTCCCCTTGGGCGGAAGGTGGCCCGAAGGGCCGGATGAGCGGATGCCGGGCGATTCCCTCTCGATTCCTTTCGCGTAGGCGGAGTTTCGCTTTTCTGATAGACCATTGACGCCGCGCCGAAAATCGCGACCGCGAACAAGCCGTCGACAACGGCGTCCAAGAACGGGGAGGAAGCATGGGCGGAACGCTCAGGTTCGCCGCTGCGGCGTTGCTCGCGGCCTTGGCCGCAATCCAGGGGCAGCCGGCGCGAGCGCAGGACATGTTGCGCGGCCTCGACATGAATTCCCCCGACATGACCATGCCCGAGATGTCGCGGGCCGATGTCGAAGCGGTTCTCGCCAAGGGCAAGGGCGCGGATTTCTCGGGGAAACGGCTTTCCGGCCTCGATCTCTCGGGCCTCGACCTTTCCGGAGTCAACCTGCGCGCGGCGCGGCTCAACGGCGCGCGCCTCGCCGGCGCCAATCTGGCCGGCGCCAACCTCGATCAGGCCTGGGCGCTGAAGGCCGATTTCTCGGGCGCGCGCCTCGAGGGCGCGCATCTGTTCGGGACCCAGTTGATGGGGGCCGATCTCTCGAAGGCGAACCTCTCCGGGGCGCGCATCGCGGGCGACCTGTCGATGGCCAGGCTCGTGGGCGCGAAGCTCGCCGGCGCCGACGGGAGCGCGGACGAGAAGAATCAGTCGATGGGCCTCATGCGTGCGGTGCTGAAGTCCGCCGACCTCACGGGCGCCGACCTCGGCCGGGCGAACTTCGACCGCGCGGACCTCGAATTCGCGAAGCTTTCGGGCGCGAACCTCGCCGGCGCGTCGCTTCGCGAGGCCGAAGCGGCAGGGGCCGACCTGCGCGGCGCGCGGCTCGACGGCGCCGACCTTTCCGGGCTCGATGTCGAGTCCGCGCGAATCGACGCGAGCGCGGCGCCTCTGTTCGCAAATGCGAAAAACGCGGGACGCGCCTTCAGGGAATGACAAGCGCTCGGCGCCCGAGCGCGGTCACTTGTAGGAATCGGTGTCGTCGCCGAGTTCCGCCTTGCCGCTCTTGTGCATCCCCTTCGGGACCACGCAAATGCGCGTGACCGATACGCCGGGGGCGTCGCGTCTTGCGCCGCTGACCAGCGCGAGACCGTAGGAATTGCTGCCGAAGAGATCGACGCGGACGCGGATCCTGGTCAGCTCCCCCTTCGCCGCCGCCAGACACTTGGCGCGCACGTCGGCGCGGAACGCGTCCCATGCGTCGGGCGACGACGCGGCGGCGGACGGCGTCGTCAGGGCGAGGACGACGGCTGCCCCGAGCGTCGCGGCGAAGGATGGTGTCATGGACGAGGCCCCCTGTAGGCGCGGTCGCCCTACAAATCGGCGCTCTTCTTCTTCGCCCCGGCCTTGGGCGGCGCCTTGGCCGCGGGCTTCTTCGCCGCCGCCGCTTTCGCCTTGGCCGGCGCCGCAGGCTTCGCGGCGGCCGCCTCGGCCGGCGCCGCCTTCGTCTCGGACTTCTTCGCCGGCGCCTTGCGCGGCGTCGCCACGGGCTTGCCCTCGCGCTCGGCCAGCAGCTCCAGCGCGTCGTTCAGCGAAATCGAATCCGGCGCAGTCGACTTCGGAATGGTCGCGTTGACCTTGCCCCAGTTGACGTAGGGACCGAAGCGGCCTTCGCGCACCGTCACCGGCCCGCCGTCGGGATGGTCGCCGAGCATCCGCCCGGAGACGCCGCCGCCTGCGGCCTTCGCCTTGAGCATCGCCAGCGCGTCTTCCAGCGTCACGCTCGCCGGGTCCGTTCCTTTCGGCAGGGTCGCGTTGATCTTGCCGTGGTTGACATAGGCGCCGAACCGGCCCTGCTTGACGCTGACCGGCCCGCCGTCGGGATGGTCGCCGAGCGCCCGCCCCGCGCCGCCGCCGCCGAAGCGCGAGGAGCCCGCGCCGCTCTCCTTGGCGACGATGAGGTCGATCGCCCGGTTGGCGCCGATCTCCAGCACGTCGTCGTCGCGGCCGAGATTGGCATAGGTCTTGCCGTGCTGCACATAGGAGCCGTAGCGGCCGATGCCGGCCACGATCGGCTCGCCGCTCGTCGGATGCTTTGCGATCTCGCGCGGCATCGACAGAAGCTTGAGCGCCTTCTCGAGCGTCAGGTCGTCGGGCTTCATGCCCTTCGGCAGGGAGGAGCGCTTCGGCTTCTCGCCTTCGCCCTGCTGCACGTATTCGCCGAAGCGGCCGTTGCGCAGGGTGATCTCGTCGCCCGTGTCGGGGTCCTGGCCGAGCACCCGCACGCCCGGCCTCTCGCCTTCGCCGGTCTCGGCGCCGGCCGGCGACAGCACGCGGGTGTACTTGCATTCGGGATAGTTCGCGCAGCCGATGAAGGCCCCGAACTTGCCGAGCTTCAGCGACAACTGCCCCTTGGCGCAGGAGGGGCAGAGCCGCGGATCGGCGCCGTCGCCCTTGCCGGGAAAGATGTGCGGCCCCAGAAGGTCGTTGAGGCTGTCGAGCACCTGCGTGGTGCGCAGGTCCTTGATGTCGGCGACCGCCCCGGAAAAATCCTTCCAGAAGGCGCGAAGCAGCTCCTTCCAGTCGATCTCGTGGTTCGAGACCTGGTCGAGCTGCTCCTCGAGCCCGGCGGTGAAATCGTATTCGACGTATTTGGGGAAGAACGACTGGAGGAAGGCCGTCACCAGCCGGCCCTTGTCGTCCGGGATCAGCCGCTTCTTCTCCAATCGCACATAGTCGCGGTCGCGCAAGGTCGCCAGAGTCGAGGCGTAGGTCGAGGGGCGGCCGATGCCGA
The DNA here is from genome assembly GCA_903932535.1 of uncultured Hyphomicrobiales bacterium. Classification (GTDB taxonomy): domain Bacteria; phylum Pseudomonadota; class Alphaproteobacteria; order Rhizobiales; family Beijerinckiaceae; genus Roseiarcus. Next base: position 5,040 of record CAIZGR010000810.1, read on the forward strand.
GCTCCTCCATGCGCTTGATCAGCGTCGCCTCGGTGTAGCGCGGCGGCGGCTCGGTGAAGTGCTGGCTCGTGTCGATCCGCTCCTTCTCGAGCCGCTCGCCCTCGCGCATGGCGGGCAGGCGGGCGGAGTCCTCGTCCTCCTCGTCGTCGCGGCCTTCCTGATAGAGCGCGAGAAAGCCGGGGAAGCGGACGACCTGGCCGGTCGCGCGGAAGTCGAGCTTTCGCGCGGCGGCCTCGGCGAGGATGTCGACGGTGGTGCGCTCGAGCTCTGCGCTCTCCATCTGGCAGGCGATCGTGCGCGTCCAGATCAGCTCGTAGAGCTTGGCCTGCTCGGGCTCGAGATGGCGGGCGGCCTCGCGCGGCCGGCGCGTCATGTCGGTCGGGCGGATCGCCTCATGCGCCTCCTGCGCGTTCTTGGCCTTGGCGGTGTATTTGCGCGGGGCGCCGGGGACGTAGTTGTCGCCGAAGTCCTTGCCGATCACCTTGCGCGCCGCCGCCACCGCCTCAGGGGCGAGGTCGACGCCGTCGGTGCGCATATAAGTGATGAGGCCGACCGGGCCGTCGCCGACGTCGACGCCTTCGTAGAGCCGCTGGGCGATCTGCATCGTGCGGGCCGGCGCCATGCCGAGCTTGCGCGAGGCCTCCTGCTGCAGCGTGGAGGTCGTGAACGGCGGATAGGGGTGGCGCTTGACCGGCTTCGATTCGATCGAGTCGACCGCGAATCTCGCCTGCTCGAGCGCCGCCTCGAACGCCCGCGCCTCTTCGCCGGAGCCGATGTCGAGCCGGCTGATCTTTTGGCCGTCCGCGCCCACGAGGCGCGCCGAGAACGGCGCCTGGGCCTCGGTCTTCAGATGCGCGACGATCGACCAGTACTCGCGCGGCACGAATTTCTCGATCTCGAGCTCGCGGTCGCACACGAGCCGCAGCGCCACCGACTGGACGCGCCCGGCCGAGCGCGCGCCGGGGAGCTTGCGCCACAGCACCGGGGAGAGCGTGAACCCGACGAGATAGTCGAGCGCCCGGCGCGCCCGGTAGGCGTCGACCAGAGCCTCGTCGATCTCGCGCGGATTGCGCATCGCCTCCTGCACCGCGTCCTTGGTGACGGCGTTGAACACGACCCGGTCGACGCGCTTGTCCTTGAGCAGCTTCTTGTTCTTGAGAATCTCGTGGATATGCCAGGAGATCGCCTCGCCCTCGCGGTCCGGGTCGGTCGCCAGGATCACCCGCTCGGCGTCCTTGACCGCGGCGCCGATGTCGCTCATGCGCTTGGCGGATTTGGCGTCGACCTCCCAGCGCATGGCGAAGTCGTCGTCCGGGTCGACCGAGCCGTCCTTGGCCGCGAGGTCGCGCACGTGGCCGTAGGAGGCGTAGACCCCGTAGTCGCTGCCCAGATATTTGTTGATGGTCTTCGCCTTGGCGGGCGACTCGACGATCACGACTTTCATGCGGCGTCCTCGGCGGGCCGCGCAAGGCGGTCCCACGTGTCGGTTCGGGCGCGGGATATGGAGAGGCGGGGGCCGGCTGTCAAATCGACGGAGCGGTGGAGCCGCGCGTCGGCGAGGGATCGTCATAACGCCCTCGGGATGTCGGTCTGCGAGAAATCTTCACCCTTGAACAGCAAGGACGCGCGCAACGTCCTTGCCTGGGCGTAGGCGAGACAGTCGCCGAGGTTCAATTGCGCGGGATGTCCGGTTCCCTCGCCGAATCGCGAAAAAGCCTCGAGCGCCTCGAGCGCGGCGATCAAGGCGCCGCACTCGGGCTCGTGAGAGAGAACCGCGACGAAATGCCGACGCGTCGATGACGATCACAGGTCCCCGCTCAGATCGTCATAGAAAGCCTTGTCCGCCTCCAATCCGGTTGCCGGCCTGCTGCCGATCCTGTCCAGAAGCGGTCGCAGCCTTTCTGCGAGCGGTCTTGCGCTCTCGATGCGGGCGACCTCGTTCTCGAGCGCCTGCCGGACGGCGTCGGTCTTCGAGTTCTTTCTCATGGCCGCGAGTTTGGTCGCCAACTCGGCGACGCGCTTGTTGCGGATCTGGAGGGTCGAGGTCGGCTTCCTGACGTATGGGAGATAGGATCATGTATTCAATACCGCAACGCGCCCGCATTGTGCTCAGCCGTCCTGGCGTGCCAAAATAGCGCAATTCCTCATAACCGCTCGCGAGGTCGCCATGGCCGACTTTTCCAACGACAAACCCGTCTGGCTCGTCACCGGCTGCTCGACCGGCTTCGGGCGGGAGTTGGCGAAGCGCCTGATCGCACGCGGCTACCGCGTCGCCGCGACCGCGCGCGATCCGGCCAAGGTCGCCGACCTCGTCGCGGGCCACGACGCCAGCGCCCTGGCGCTGAAGCTCGACGTCGACAAGGCGGCGGACATCGCCGCGGTCGTCGAGGCCACGGCGGAAAAATTCGGCCGCGTCGACGTGCTCGTCAACAACGCCGGCTACGGCTATCTGGCGGCGGTCGAGGAAGGCGAGGACGCGGACATCCGCGCCATGTTCGAGACGAATTTCTTCGGCCTCGCCGCCATGACCCGGGCCGTCCTGCCGCTCATGCGGGCGCAGAAGTCTGGCGCGATCGTCAACGTCTCTTCGATGGGCGGTTTCATCGGCAATCCGGGCTCCGGCTATTACGCGGCGACCAAGTTCGCCCTCGAGGGCCTGTCGGAAGCGCTGTCCAAGGAGGTCGCGCCGCTCGGGATCAAGGTCGTCATCGTCGAGCCGGGCCCGTTCCGCACGGACTGGGGCGGCCGGTCGCTGAAGACGCCGAAAACGCCCAATCCGGCCTATGCCGAGACCGCCGTCGCGCGTCGCAACCAGATCCAGGGCTACAGCGGCAATCAGCCCGGCGATCCGGTCCGCGCCGCCGAAGCGATCATCGCGACGGTCGAGCGGAAGGACTCCCCGCTGCGGTTGCCGCTCGGCAACTTCGCCTGGGACGTCATGGCGGCGGAAATCGAAACGTTGCGCAAGGAGCACGCCGCCGTCGAGGCGATCGCCCGCGGCGCGGACTATCCCAAAAGCTCGTGATCCGGCCCGGGCCGTGACCGACCCGTTCGACCTCCAGCGCTTCGTCGAGGCGCAGGCGCCCGTCTACCCGCAGGTCGTCAGCGAGCTTGCGGCCGGTCGGAAGCAGTCGCACTGGATGTGGTTCGTCTTTCCGCAGATCGCCGGGCTCGGCCTCAGCCCGACGTCCGTCTGCTTCGCCATTTCGTCGCTCGACGAGGCGAAGGCCTACGTCGCGCACCCGGTCCTCGGGCCGAGGCTCGTCGAATGCGCCGAGCTGGCGTTGCTGACCCAGGTCAGCAGCGCTCATGAGATTTTCGGCGCGGTCGACGCAATGAAGTTCCGCTCGTCGATGACGCTGTTCGCGAATGCGGCTCCAGAAACGGCATTATTTCAGCAATGCCTGGATAAGTACTTCGGCGGGGTTCCGGACCCGCAGACGCGCGTCAAGCTCGCTTGCGCCGAATTGTGACGGATTCTGCGGCTTTCCACGAGCGGCGCCCGGCGTGGCGCGCAAGAGAGCCGTGCAAACGGGTGGGTTTGGATTGTTGGAGCGGGAGAGCGTTGTGCGGCGGCGACCGCCAAACGGCGGGCGCGCAGGTCAGAAAAGGCGCGGCCCGCGAATACCACGAACACCATCGCCCGGATCGACGGTTTGGACACTGCGCCGATCGTGAGATCGTCGGCCCCCTCGAGACCGCGCCCTTTCACGTCGACCGGCAATTCCGTCCAGCTTTGCGCGCTCTCGCTGCGGCCGTTGTGACATCCGACCAGTTCCTCCTTGCCTTTTCGGAGGTTCGGGCAATCTTGGCCACCCACCCTGTTACGCCGCCTGCTTCACTCGGTCATCATCCCCTTTCCCGCGCAGATCATGCGAACAGTCGTTCTTTTCGGCGCTCGTCCGGCAGGAAAACTATTCGTCGAACGCACGCGATTGCGCCCCGATCACGAGCCGGTAGCTGGACGCTTCGCTTCGAGGGAGCGGACGTAGAAACTATGCAGGACCGCGACGCAAGAGACCAGAATAAAGAAAAGCGTTTGATTCTCGCGCTGGGAAAGAAAAAGCCGATACGACGTGAAGGCGATGATGGATGAAGCCAATCCGCCGGACAGAACGCCGCCGAAAGTCCGATCCCGAAGATATTGCCGAGTACCAGTCCAGGCGGCGATGGCAGCCGCCGCAAAGTAGAATAGGAGCGACGGCACACCCGTCTCGACGAGGAGGGAGATCACGCTGCTGTCGAGCGTTAGCGGGCCAAGGGGAGCGGATCGGTATCCGACGATCGCGCCACCGAGATCAAACCCGTTTCCGGTTACCGGATTTGACAGAATATGGGGCCATGCCAGCGACCATTCGACGAAGCGCGTCTCTGTGCTGGCTGCGCCTTGTCCGCTGGCAAATACGACGCTATGAACTCGGCCTACGAACAAGATTGCACCGATCACAAGAGCTAGGCCTGCGGCTCCCAAGACGCCAAATATGGGAGCAGCCAAACTTCGATGCTGATTTATCCTGCTCCGAATAACAAACAAGGTTATAAAGCTGGCGCCGGCGACCAAAAAAGATAAGTAGCCACCGCGGGAACCAGAAGTATATATTCCGACCAAATCGACGGCGATAACGATCGCTCCGAAGGCTCGGCTTAACAAGCTGCGCCCATGTAACAAGTATATCGCGCCGAGCGGGGCCGTCATTGCCTGAAACTCAGCAAAAGACAGGGCCGATGTGTAAAGAGATATCGCGCGATATTGACCATTACGTATTGAAAAGGTTTCGAATACCCCCGCCATTTCCGGATTACTTTGAATCAAGCTATCGTACATAAAGCGCGGTAATATCGATACGTACGTGTGTTTAAGTAGAACAGCTTCAAGTATTCCCATGGAAGAGACGATCAAAGAGCAGAAACAGATCGTCTTAATCAGTCTATTGACATCATCGTTGGTTCTCATGACATACATGACAACAATCAAAGGAATGTACCATTCGAGTACCGCTTGCGAAAATCCATTCAAAGAAGCAATCGGACTAATCGACGTTATTATCGATGCAACGATCAAAACGATATAGCCGCCGATACACATGAAAAGATACTGGTTGCATCTTATAACGTTTGTGATAATTTTTCTGACGTTCGCCGACGCTGAAAACGCCACGGAAAATAGCACGATCAAAGCGAACGTGAATAAGCGCCTGGCGGAAATCCACGGCGTGCCGGGATATTGTACGGCGTACCAGCTCGGGATCGACAAATCGACGAACACCACAACGTAAAGCAGGCGCCTTATGAGTTTGTCGGACGGTACGGGCCCTTCGGGAAGCACCCACAGCAATATGACGACAAATACCGCAATGATGCCGGCTAATCCCATGGGAGGCAGGGCGACCGCGGCAAATCCGACAATAGAGCCCATCAGGATCGCCAGAAAGGCCCACCCGAAGACGGTCAATAAGCGTGAGAAGAATTCGGGAGCGTCCGCGAGCGCCAATCGGGTTTCGCCACGCGCGGTCGCAAGAAATTGGGTTACCGTAGTACGGAAGAAACTCATCTCCGCAGTTCCTCGTTTGGTCGCGCCGCCGTCAGTTTCGTCGCCGCCTCCGCGGACTCGATCGCCCGCTCCGATTTCGTTCGTTCGGCGATTCGCGGATCGTCATCGGGATTACGTTTCCATCGCAGACATCTCAATCGTGTATCGCTATCGCTGACCGCGCGCCCGAAGCTGACCATTCATCGAACGTCAAGCCGAAGCGGACATGCCGCGCCTCCAAAGGAAGCGCGCAGTCCTCTCGTACCGACGAGGCGCGCGCGGCTCAAGCCCCATCGCGCGCCGGCGGGTTTACGGGCGCATCGGCCCGGTCTCATGTCCCGACGCCCGAGCCTGTCCAGGCCCGGCGCGAAGCGGCCCCCGTTGCAGCCGCGCCGCTGCGCGGCGACAATTAAGTTGGCCGGTTCACCGACAATTATCTTGGCCGGTTGGGGCGTCCGCGATCGCCGCCTGAAGGGAGGGGCGAAGCCCCGAGCGGAAGGCGGCGATGGCGGGCGGCGGTTTCAAGTCCCCCTGA
>CAIZGR010000811.1 GCA_903932535.1 uncultured Hyphomicrobiales bacterium
AGATTGGCGAGCAACTGCGAAACCGCGCCGTTCGCCGCGTCGATTGAGGCTTTATCGACATTCGGCGTCACGGTGGTGTTGAGCGTATCGACGGAGGCTTTCGCCTCGACTGCTTTTTGCTTGAGCGCGTCAACCTGCGAACCGTCAACCTTCGGCGCGGCCGAACCCTGGCCGCCCTCAAAGCCAAAATTGGTCGGCCGGCGCGGCGGCGTCGGCGCATCGGAATCGCCGGGCCTCCATGTTTTCGGCTTTGCCTCTTCCCGGTCGCGCCACGCCTTGAAGCTGTTCCACTCGTATTGTTTGGCGTCGAACTTGTCTTCGTACTTGTCGTCGCGCTTCCAGCCTTTGCCTTGCAGGAAACTCGATAAGCCCAGCAGCGCATCGGACAGATATGTCTTGTCCGGGTCTTTGCCGCTCTTGCGCGCGTCTTCTATCGCGTTGGTCGCGTTGAGCGCCAGAGCGCCAGCTACGAGAATAGCGACCACCGGAATCAGTGCGGCGGAGAATAAGCCGAGCGATGTGGCGACCCCTTCGAGCCCGACCATCGATGCGGCGAAAGGCGCGGCTTTGAGCGCTAACGCGGCGCCGGCGAGCCCCGTCAGTTCCGCGACCGTCGCGCTGATATTCGGCGCTTCCTGGGCGGCGGCCGCCAGTCCCTGAATACCGTTCGCCAAGCCGGAAAGGCCGACGGCGATGGCAGGCATCATCGGCCCGGTCAGCGACGCCTCAAGGTCGTCCACCGCCTTGCTCAAAGCCCCGACGCCGACCTTGGCGTCGCCGCGCTGATTCTCGACCGATTTGTCGAGCCCCGGCGCGGCTTCATAATTGCGCGCGTGCTGCTTCAGCGTCTCTTCCTGCTGCAGGAAGATGCGGCCGAGATTGGCGGCCGTCTGCGGTAATACCATATTCAGCAGGCCAATCTTGTCGGCCAGGGTCTTGTAGCCGGCGGCCTCCGCAGCCGGGTTGAAAACATCCTGAAACCATTTACGGGGATTGGAGACGAGCAGATCGTCGCCCTTGACCTTTCCGGTATAGCCCATGATCTGGCCGGATTTCTTGGCATTCACGATCTTGTCCGGCTCGGCGAGCAGCCCCAGTTCGTTCATCTTGGTCACGGCAAGGTGCTTGTGCGCCAGACCGCCACGAAAATTCTTGGTCAGCATCGCCAGCGCATCGCCCGCCGACTGCCCGTGCATTTCCTGAATCAGACTTGGCATCGTCGTATTTAGGAATTCGTCCGACAGCGTCGAGCCCGCCGACTTTGAATATTTAGCCGCCTCGTAAATCTGCTCCGTGGTGATGGTCTTCCCCATCACTGCCATCGCCTTGACTTGACCTTCGAGATATTTGTGGAACCGCGCCGGGTCGTTCATCAGGCCAAGCGACTCGCCGCCCTTGACGATGTCGGCGATGTTGGCGTTTTCAGCGCCCATACCTTTCAGGATCGAGGCGGCCTTGGCTAGATCGGGGATGAGATCGAACACCTCGTCAGGATGCTGGACGGCGGAGCGCGCTTCCTTGTGCAGCTCCATGATCTCAGACACGCTGAGATTGGGCGCATTTTTCTTCGCCTGAATCGCCGACGCCTCGACCCTCTGCAATTCCTCCGGCCCGATGCCCGCGTTCATCGCGCCGACGCGAACGTGCTGGCGCTCGGCGCCGGCCTCGACCGCCTGCTTGCCGGCTTCAAAGACCTTGTGCGCCGCGATGGCGCTCGCGATTCCGCCCGCTACCCCGCCGACGAATTCGCCGGGTCGGCCACGCACCGCGCTCGCTCGCTGCTGCGAAGTGAAATACTGCTGCTCTTCGCGCCTGACCGCGCGAATGGCCCGGATTTGGTTGGCCTCCCATGCCCGGACTTGAGAAGATTGCGCCTTGGTCCATTGCGACGCATTGGCCGCGAGCCCCTCCGCCTTGGCGTAATCGCGCCACGCGTTGGCGACCTGTTCGATATCGGCCCTGGTCGTCTTGAGTTTCGACAGCGACTGAACGAATCGATCCGTCGCCCCCGTCCCCGCCATGCCCTTGGCGACGGCCTTGGCGTTGGACTCCATATCCTTCAGAGCCTGGCTGATCGTCCGCGCCGGCTTGGAGACATTATCGATGGCGGCGATGGTAATCGTCGAACTCAGATTGCCCATCAATCGGCCCCTTCAAATCGCCGCGCCTCGGCCAGTTCGGCGAGGAATTCATCCCACGGCATGGCCATGATTTCGGCCATGCTCCACCCGGCTACGCGGCGGACAAGGATCCGGTAGGCTCGCCACTCGGCGGGGCCGAAGCGATAGCCGGGGCGGCCCGGAACCTGCGGGGCAAAAAATCGCGCACCGCTTTATCGAGCTCCAGAGAATCGTCGTCGTCGAGGCCGTCCAGAACGGCGTCCGGGATCGGGGCGCCTTCGGCGTCGCGATAGATTGGCCAGCGCACCTCGGCGTCGGCCGGGAGCGCCTTCAGGCCTTCCTGAAAAGCCGAAACCTCCGCCGCCGTCAGCCTCACGACATGAACCTCGCGATATTCCTTGCCGCCAAACGACAACGGCCATTCCAGCGTCACGACGCGAAAGCGCGGACGTGCGTCGAGAAATTGCGGCGAGTCCGTTTGATTGTTTTTTGCCATGCGCTTATTATCCGGTTTTTCAGGAGTTACTTAAGGGACGGCTTCGATGAGAACATTTTTCAACACTCTCGCGGGTTTCCTTGGCGGCGTGGTCATCACCCTGATTTTCAGCGCCATCGCGCCGGGGATCGGAACGATCATCGGAATTTTCATTACGATTTTAGCCACCGCCGGCGGGATCGACGCATCTCACAAACAGGCCGAGCAGCAGGCGTTGCGGGCCGAGCGACCGACTCCCCCCGCGCCGCCCGTCAATGAGCGCGGACTCACCCGCGCTCAGGAACTCAACCCCTAAGCGCAATTAAATCCTCAAAATCGCGTTGATATCGGCCAACTGATCGACGCCGTTGACGCGCCACTTGCTGGCGAAGAAGTCGTAGTAATAAAGCTCCGACTTGTTCCAATACAGCGTATAGCGCGTGATTTCCTTGATCTCGTGCGTCTGG
>CAIZGR010000812.1 GCA_903932535.1 uncultured Hyphomicrobiales bacterium
CCAGCTTGAGGTCCCAGAGGTCGCGGTCGCCCTTCTCCTGCGCGATGAGCGCCCGCATGGCCGCGACCTCGCGGGCGACCTTGGCCGGTTCGCGCTCGCGGGTCAGCGTGGCGCGGATCGCCTTCGCCACGTCGTGCGCGAGGCTCGCGTCGCCCGCGATCACCCGCGCGCGGGTGAGCGCCATGTGCTCCCAGGTTTCGGCCTCGTCGCGCTGATAGCGGGCGAAGGCGGAGAACTGGGTGGCGAGCGGCCCTTTGCGGCCGGAAGGTCTCAGCCGCATGTCGACGTCGTAGAGCGTTCCCCTGCGGGTCGGCGCGGTCAGCGCCGCGAGCAGGCGCTGGGTGAAGCGGGCGTAATAGACCCCGGGCCCGAGCGGCCTCGCGCCGTCCGATTCGGCCGCATCCGCGGGGAAGTCGTAAATGACGATGAGGTCGAGGTCCGAGGCCGCCGTCATCTCGCGCGAGCCGAGCTTGCCCATCGCCAGCACCGCGACCCGGCCGCCGCGGACTTCGCCGTGGTCGGCGGCGAAATCGGCCCCCACCCGCTTCAGCATCGTCCCGACCAGCGCGGCGGCGAGCGCGCTGTAGGCCTGCCCGGCCCGGTCGGGATCGAGCCGGCCCGACAGGAGATGGAGGCCGATCAGGAACATCTCCTCGGCGGCGAAATCGCGCGCCCGGTCGAGCGCGTCCTCGAAATTGCGCGCCTGCTCGACGTAGGTCTCAGCGCGCAGGCGCGTCGCCTCCTCGGTGAAACTGTCCTCGAAATCGGTCGTCCGGTCCGGGTCGATCGCCGCGTCGAGCACATGCGGGCGGGTCGCGATCACCTCGGCGAGCCGCGGCGCGGCGCCCAGCACGTCGCCGAACAGTTCCCGCACCTTGTCGTTTGAGCGCAGGATCGACAGCAGTTCGACCGAGGCGTTCATCCGGGCCATGGCGCCGTCGAAGGCCGCGAGCGCGGCGTCCGGGTCGCCGGAGCCGGCGAAAGCCTGGAGCAGGCCCGGGGTCAGCTCGGTCAGCACCTCGCGGGCGCGGGCGCTGCGCACCGCGGCCCTGCGGCCGAAATGCCAGCCGCGGATCGTTTCGGCCGCCGTTTCGGCATGCTGAAAGCCGAGGCGGCCGAGGGTGGCGAGCGTTTCCGGGTCGTCGGCGACGCCGGTGAAGACGAGATTGCCGGCGGCGGCGCTCAGCGTCGGCGCGTTCTCGAACAGCCGCGCGTAATGCGTCTCGACCCGGGTCATATGGAAGGTCAGGTCGCGGGCGAAGGCCTCCAGCCGCGTGTAACCGCAGAACCGGGCGAAGCGGGAAAGCGCGTCGCGCTCGAACGGCAGGCGCTGCGTCTGCTCGTCGTCGACCATCTGCAGCCGGTGCTCGATCCGGCGGAGGAACAGATAGGCCTCGGACAGGTCCTGCACGGCCTCCGCCGTCACCCATTTGTCGGCGTAGAGCTCGCGCAGCATGTCGAGCGTGCGCGAGCCGCGCATCCGGGGCCGCCGGCCGCCGAAGATGAGCTGCTGCGTCTGGACGAAGAACTCGACCTCGCGGATGCCGCCGCGCCCGAGCTTGACGTCGTGCCCCGCCACGACAACCTTTTCATGCCCGCGCACGGCGTGGATCTGGCGTTTCATCGCGTGGATGTCGGCGATGGCGGCGTAATCGAAATACTTGCGCCAGATGAACGGGGCGAGATCGGCGAGGAAGCGCTGGCCGAGATCGAGGTCGCCCGCCGCCGCGCGCGCCTTGATCATCGCGGCGCGCTCCCAGTTCTGTCCGACCGTCTCGTAATAGGCGTAGGCGCTGAGAGTCGAGAGCGCCACCGGCGTCGAGGCCGGATCGGGCCTGAGCCTCAGGTCGACCCGCAGCCCGTAGCCGTCGGACGTCCGCTCCTGAAGCAGGCGGGCGAGCGCCTTGGTGATCCGCACGAACAGCGGCGCCGGCGCGGCGCCCTCGGGGATCGCTGCGGCGGCGGCGTCGTAGAGCACGATCAGGTCGATGTCGCTGGAATAGTTCAGCTCGCGCGCGCCGTGCTTGCCGAGCGCCAGCACGGCCATGCCGCAGCCGAACTGGATGTCGGGCGCGTCGGGATCGAGCGCGAGCCGGCCCGCGAGCGCGGCCTGGCGCAGCAGGAAAGCGAGCGCGGCGCCGACCGCCGCGTCGGCGAACAGGGTCAGCGCCTCGGTCGTCTCGATCACGTCCCAGACCCCGCCGATGTCGGCGAGCGCGATGAGCAGCGCCGAGCAGCGCTTGGCCTGGCGCAGCGCGCGCATCAGCTCGGCCTCTTCCGTGAAGCGCGCGCCCAAGCCCGCGACCAGCGCGTCGAGCGCCGCCTTCGGCGCCTGCGCCAGCAGGCGGACCAGCCGGGGCGGATCTTCGGTCGCGAGCCCCCACAGATACGGCGAGTGGTCGGCGAGGCCGAGCAGGATGTCGCGCGTCTTTCCGGCGGCGAGCAGCGGCGCGAGGGCTTCCGCCTCTGGCGCGCCGGCGAAGGCGTCGAGGCGGCGGCGCGCAGCGGCGGGCGCCGAGAGCCGCGGGGCGGCGGCGAGACGTTCAGCCAGCGATCGGTTCACGTAGGTCTCCCAGCGCCGGCGCCGGCAGCGTAGGCGGCGCAGGTTCGGCCGGCAGGGTCACGCGCACGCGCAGGCCCGGCCCATTGTCCTCGAGATCGACCCTGCCGCCGTGCATGCGCGCGACCGCGGCGGCGAGCGAAAGCCCGAGGCCCGAACCCGGCCGCGAACGCGACCCCTCGAGACGGACGAATCGCCCGAGCACGCGTTGGCGGTCTTCAGGAGGTATGCCCGGGCCGCGATCGGCGATCGTCAGATCGACGGCGTCGCCCGTTCGGCGCGCGCCGATGACGATCTCCGGCCTGACCCGGCTTGCCTCGCCAGCGCTCCGTGCGCCGTATTTCAAGGCGTTGTCGACCAGATTGGCGATGGTCTGACCGATCAGCTCGCGGTTGCCCCGCACGTAGATCGGGCTCTCGATGTCGACCGAGAGCGCCACGCCCTCCTCCTCGGCGATCGGCTCGTAGAGCTCGGCGACCGCGTGGGCCGCTTCGCCCAGCTCGAAAGCGCTTTGTGCGTCGACGCCGCCGCCGGCCTCTGCGCGCGCAATGAGGAGCAGCGCGTTGAAGATCTTGATCAAGGCGTCGGACTCTTCGATCGTCTTCTCCAGCGCCGTCCGGTAGGCAGGGGCGTCGTCGCCGAAGGAAAGCGCCGCCTCGGCGTGGTTGCGCAGGCGGGTCAGCGGCGTGCGCAGATCGTGCGCGATGTTGTCGGAGACCTCGCGCAGCCCCTGCATCAGCACGCCGATGCGCTCGAGCATGCCGTTCAGGCTCTCGGCGAGGCGGTCGAGCTCGTCGCCGGAGCCGGAGACCGGCAAACGGCCGGTGAGGTCGCCCGCCATGACGCCCTGGGCCGACGTGTTGATGTCGTCGATCCGTCTCAGCACGTTGCGGGCGACGAACAGCGCGCCGAGGGCGGCGAGCGCGGCGAAAAAGACCAGCGAGATCGCCAGCGCGCGGACCATCACGCCCTCGATCCGGGCGCGGTCGCCGAGATCGTGGCCGACCAGGAGCAGAAACCCGGGAGGCAGCTTGTAGATGCGGACGAGCGCCTGTCGGACCCGGTCCCCCGGGCCGTTGGTGCGGTAGTTGACGACGATGAAGCCATGCCGTTCCAGAACCTCGAGCGGGATCTGCTCGACGTTGCCGGCGAGCGCTTCGCCGGCCGGGTCGGTCAGCAGATAGAGCGCGGAGCCCGGCTGGCGCTTGCGCGCCTCGATCGAGGAATAGAGGCCGACCAGGCCTTCGTGGTTGAAAGCGTCGGTGAGGCCCTTGGCCTCGGCGTCGATCGTGCGCGCGATCTCCTCGTCGACGACCGACACGACCTGCCAGGCGATGATCGTGAGCACGACGCCCGCGCCGACCGCGCTCACCGCGAGGATCGCCAGCGCAAGACGAAAGGCTGTGGCGCGGAAGAGCTTAGCGAGAGCCGTCACGAATCATGTATCCGGCGCCGCGCACGGTGCTGAGCAGCGGCGCGTCGAAGTCCCGGTCGATCTTGGCCCTGAGCCGCGAGACGTGAACGTCGATCACGTTGGTCTGCGGATCGAAATGGTAATCCCAGACGTGCTCGAGCAGCATGGTGCGGGTGACGACCTTGCCGGCGTTCTGCATCAGATATTCGAGCAGGCGGAATTCGCGCGGCTGCAGAACGATCTCCTCGCCGCGCCGGGTGACCTTGTGGGAAAGCCGGTCGAGCGTGAGGTCGCCGACCCGGTACACCGTTTCCTCCGGGGCGCCGGCGGGCCGGCGGCGCGACAGCGCCTCGACCCGGGCGAGCAATTCGGAGAAGGCGTAGGGCTTGGCGAGGTAGTCGTCGCCGCCGGCCCTCAGACCCTTGACCCGGTCGTCGACCTGCCCGAGCGCGGAGAGGATCAGCACCGGCGTTTCGTTCTTCTGGCCGCGCAGAGCGCCGATCAGCGTCAGACCGTCCATCTTCGGCAACATCCGATCGACGATCGCGACGTCGTAGCCGCCTTCGAGCGCCATATCGTAGCCGGTCACGCCGTCGTTGGCGACGTCGACCACGTAGCCAGCCTCGCGAAAGGCTTTCAGCAGATAAGCCGCGGCGTCGCGGTCGTCTTCAATGATCAGGATTCGCATAAAAATCTTTATAACAACGATGCGCGGGAATGCCAGAGATGGGTGCGGCGGCAGGTCCCTGGGGGGCTGATTGGGACCTGCCGCC
>CAIZGR010000813.1 GCA_903932535.1 uncultured Hyphomicrobiales bacterium
CGCCCATGTGAAAATCCCGGCCCCGATTCGCGTTTCGAGACCAGGAATCGCACAATCCAGAGCTCTTGGGAATCCAGCTGTCCAAAATGTGAATCAGCCAATCCGAGGATTGGTATAACGCGGCCGGCGCGTCATTCGTCCTCGCCGAAACGCGCAGCCACCAACGCAGCGAGCGCCTCGATCGCTTCGTTCGCCTGCGCCCCGGATGCGGATACGGTGATGCTGGAGCCGAGGCCTGCGCCGAGCGTCAGGATCCCCATGATCGAATCGCCGCCGACGGTCTCGCCGCAGCGGGTCACCGTGATCTCCGCGTCGAATCGGTCGACGCATTGCACGAACTTCGCGGTCGCGCGGGCGTGCAGGCCCTTGCGGTTCACGATTCGCATCTCCCGCGAAATCGCCTCTGAAGCTTCGGGCGCCGGCTGGTCGGACTCGAGGTTCGTCATTTGCCGGCGAGCACCTTGCTGGCGACGGTGATGTACTTCCGTCCCGCCTCGCGCGCTTCGATGACCGCGTGGTCGAGATCGGTCGTCTCCCGCATCGTGGCGAGTTTTATCAACATGGGCAGGTTCACGCCGCAGATCACTTCGATCCGGCCCCCGTCCATGACGGAAATGGCCAAGTTCGACGGCGTCCCGCCGAACATGTCCGTCAGGATCACGACGCCGGCGCCGTCCTGAACGCGGGCGGCGGCGTCGACGATATCGGAGCGGCGCTGCTCCATGTCGTCGTCGGGACCGATCGTGATCGTCTCGAGCTGAGACTGCGGTCCCACGACGTGCTCGAGCGCCGCCCGAAAGCCAGTGGCGAGCTGGCCATGGGTCACCAGGACCATTCCGATCATCAATTGTCCATCACTCGTCCGGCTCGGGCTTCCGTCACTCTTGAACCCGCCCGCGAAGTCGCAAGTTCCTATTTTTGTGCACTGCGGCGCTTTGTTCAAGCGAAATTCCTATTTCCCCGCCTTTCTGCACGGCGATGAGCGCCAACCGCGCATCGACGGACACGGCATTATCGACCGCGCTCGCGGCGGAATCCAGCGCCAAACGCGGCACGCCTACCCCTGCGATCGATTCGTCGGGGTGGCTGGGCCAGCGCGGCCATCTGCGATTCGGGCCGCTCAGGTCTACGACCAGCCTGATCACCGCCACAGGTTCGCTCGGCGCCGATTGCACCCCGTCGGCGCGGCGTTCGATCAGCCCGGCCATATGAGGCGCGCCGGACGCGAGGAGCCTGCCGCCGGAGGCGCTGACCCAGACCCGATCGTCGCCGATCAGCGCGCCGAAGCGCCCCGTCGCCTTGGCGCGCGCCAGCAGCGCCAGGGCGAGCGCGCTCTTGCCCGATCCCGACTCGCCGAGCATGACGACGCCGCTTTCGCCGTAGATCACAGCCGTGGCGTGAATGCCGACGCCGGGGCTCGCCGCCGCCCTCATGGGCAATAGGCCGGCAGTTCGACGACGAACCGAGCCCCCGCGCCGTGGCGCGCAGGCTCCTTCTGATCGCCGCAATTCGCATCCGCCTCCGGTTCAGCCTCCCGGTTCGCCGCCCAGATCCTTCCGCCGTGCGCCTCGACGATCTGTCGCGAGATCGAAAGCCCGAGGCCGGAATTTTGTCCAAATCCCTGATTCGGACGATCGGTGTAGAAGCGCTCGAAGATCCGCTCGAGCGCATGCGGAGGGATTCCGGGGCCGTCGTCGTCGACAGTGAGGACGACCCGCTCGTCCGGCGCCACGTTTTCCGGCGACGCCGTCGCCGTCGCCAGCGAGACCCGGACGGTCCCCCCCGGCTCGGAGAACGAGCAGGCGTTGTCGATCAGGTTCGTCACAACCTGCCCGAGGCGCGAATCGTGCCCCAGAACGAGGAAGGCAGATCCTGGATGGCGCCCGCGCTTCCTCTCGATCGAAAGCGCGATTCGCGTTCCGTTGGCGCGCGGCGACTCCTGCGCCATCGAAACGACCGTTCGCACGAGCGCGGCGACGTCGACGGGGCTCGATTCGCCGCGCGCCAACTCCGCATCGAGCCGCGAGGCGTCGGAAATGTCGGAGATCAGGCGGTCGAGGCGCCGCACGTCGTGCTGCATGATCGCGATCAGCCGATCGCGCGACTGGCCGGTCTGCACCCGCGGCAGCGTCTCGAGGGCGCTGCGCAGCGACGTCAGCGGGTTCTTCAGCTCATGCGCGACGTCGGCCGCGAAGGTCTCGATCGCGTCGAGGCGGCTGTAGAGCGCCGTGGTCATTTCCCGCAGCGCCCGCGACAGATGGCCGATCTCGTCGCTGCGCGCGGTGAAGTCGGGGATCTGCTGGCGCGACCGAATGCCGCGGCGGACCCGCTCGGCCGCCGTCGCGAGCCGCCGCACCGGCTCGGCGATCGTGTTGGCGAGCGACAGGGACAAAACGAGCATGACGGACGCGAGCACCACGAAGAAACGGAAAATCGCCCAGCGCTCCGAGGCGATCACGCGGTCGATGTCGCCGCCTTGGGTGGAAAGCTGGAGCGCCCCGCGCGTGGCCATCATGTACTGGATCGGCACCGCCACCGACACGATCGTCTCGCCTTCGTTGTTGATGCGGGCGGCGGCTTCGGTCCTTCCCTGCAACGCCGCGGCGACCTCCGGGACCGTCTTTCCCTCGACGAGCCAGGGGTTCTCCGGCCGGGGCGCGGAGGGGGTGGCGAAAAAATTCCGGATGGCGCCGGCGAACCGGTCGTAGAGGCCGCGACGCTCGGCGGCGTCGGGCAGATCGGAGCGCACCACCGCCCCGTGCGCCGAAATCGAACGGGAGTCCAGCAAGAGCCGGCCGTCGCTGTCGTAGATGCGCGCGCGGGTATGCGTGGGCGTGACGAGGCGGTGAAGGACCGGCCCGACGCGCTCGGGATTGATGGAGAACTGGATCGCCTCCTCGTCGCTCTGCGAGGGCGCAGCGGTCTGGCCGGGCGCGAGCTGCAGAAGCTTGTCAGGGTCGATCGTGATCGAATCGGTGGCGACCCCGGCGGACGCGGCGACCGCCGCCGCGATGATGTCGGCCTGCGTGGTCAGGCTCTGCTCCCTGGCCGCGATGATGTCGGCGCGGAACTGGTTCAAGAGCAGGAAGCCGATCATCAGCACGACGAGGCCGCCCAAGTTCAGGACCACGATGCGGCGGGTCAGCGACGAAGAAAAGCGGGCGGTCAGCAGACGCCAAGCGAAGCGCGCCCGCGCGCGCGCCCAGTTGCGCCGGCTTCGCTGCGACGCCCCGTCCATGATCTGCTGGCGACCGACTCCTGCGCTCATGGCCTCGCCCGAGGCGCCTAGCCTTCCTTGAAGCGGTAGCCGACGCCGTAAAGGGTTTCGATCATTTCGAATTCCGGTTCGACGACCTTGAACTTCTTGCGCAGGCGCTTGATGTGGCTGTCGATCGTGCGGTCGTCGACGTACACCTGATCGTCATAGGCCGCGTCCATGAGCGCGTTGCGGCTCTTGACCACGCCCGGCCGTGTGGCGAGCGCCTGCAGGATCAGGAATTCGGTCACGGTCAGAGTGACCGGCGTGCCGTCCCAGGTGCAGGTGTGGCGCTCAGGGTCCATCTTCAAGCGGCCGCGCTCGAGAATCTTGGCCTCGGTCTCTTTCTGCGCGCCGGCGTCCTTGGGACTCGAGCGGCGCAGGATCGCCTTCACCCGCTCGACCAGCAGGCGCTGCGAGAACGGCTTCCGGATGAAATCGTCGGCGCCCATCTTGAGGCCGAACAACTCGTCGATCTCCTCGTCCTTTGAGGTCAGGAAGATGACGGGCAGGTCAGACTTCTGCCGGAGGCGGCGGAGCAGCTCCATCCCGTCCATCCGCGGCATCTTGATGTCGAAAATCGCGAGGTCGGGCGGATTGGCCTTCAGCCCTTCGAGCGCGGTCGCCCCGTCGGTGTAGGTCTGTATCCGGTACCCCTCCGCTTCGAGCGAGAGCGACACCGAGGTCAGGATATTACGGTCGTCGTCGACCAGGGCGATCGTGGGCATGTGGCTTCCGTTGCATTCGAATCGCGCCGCCGCCCGCGCGCCGGAGAGCGGCCGCACCATCATAACCGTTCGCGGCTGAAATGTGTTCCATTTTTGGGAAATGGTCGCGTCGATCCTAGAGATGGGGAAGGCTGCCCGAAATGACAAGGCCCGGCCGGGCGAGGATCGCCGGGGGCGCCCTTCGGAACGCGCGCCTTCCGCCCCGGGGCCACGTCTCGCCATATTCGCGCCAGTTTTGAGACTTTTCAGAGGCTTGCGGCGCAATTTTGGCGCGCCGGCGACGCCCCTGCAAGGCGGGGTCGCCGGCCCACGCCGAGGCGCAGACCGCGGTTCTCGCAAATTGTGCGTTCGTTTTCAACCGCTCAACCGTGAAGTCAGGCGCGAGTCGAGTCCGTTGACCAATGTTTTCAATATCTTACGCCGGCTTGGCGGTCTCCGGCCGGCTGCCTGAGCCCGGCGCCCTTGACCCGGCCCCGGCCGGCGGTGTTCTCTTCCCGCCCGTCTCCGGTCCAAAGGTCGCCCCCTCGTGAACACTCCTCCCGATGCCCAGGCCGCGCATGCCGAGGCCGTCGCCGACGCCAAGCGGCTCATGCGGCTTGCGCGCACCGCGGCGCTGGCGACGCTCGAGCCCGGGTCGGGCGCGCCGCTGACCACGCTGATCGGCGTCGCCAGCGATTTCGACGGGGCGCCGCTCTTTTTGATGTCGACGCTCGCCCGCCACACCCAACAGCTCGCCGCCGACCCGCGCGCCTCGCTGCTTCTGAGCGAGGAGCCCGGCCGCGGCGACCCGCTCAACCATCCGCGCGTGACGCTGAACGGCCGCGTCGAAAAGGCCGGCGAGCCGCGGGTCCGGGCGCGCTACCTCCAGCGCAACCCCAAGGCGAAGCTCTATGTCGATTTCGCCGACTTCGCCTTCTTCCGGCTGGCGGTCGAAACCGTCCACTTCAACGGCGGCTTCGGCCGCGCCGACCCGCTGACGCCGGACGACATCTTGATCGCCCGCGAGGCCGAAGCGGCCTTCGCCGAGGCGGAGCCGCGCCTGATCGACTGGGTCAACGCGCTCGGCGACGACGCGCTCGCACGCCTCGCCGGGCGCAAGCCCGGCGGACGGCAGATATGGCGCGCGGCCGGCCTCGACGCGGAAGGTCTCGACCTCGCGGCCGGCGCGCAAGCCAGCCGCCTCTCGTTCGCCAAGGCTGCTCGCGACGAAGCGGAATGGCGGATGGCGGTGACGACCGTGCTCGAAACGCTCGCATGACGGTCAGCGCTTCGGCTGCGACGTCTCGGAGGCCGCGCGCCGCTTTTCCGAGCGTGGCGAAGGGCGAGAGCGAGGCCCATGCAAAACGGTGAAGCAAGCCTGACGGCGCTCGTCGCGGCCGGACACCGGGCGGCGCATCAGGCGCTCGAGGGCGGACTCGTATTCGCCGACTCGCTCGCTATCCGAATTCTGGGCCGCGACGCGGAGGAGGCGATCGCGGTCGCGAAGGGCCGCCCGGAGCGGCGCGGCCTACGCTTGTTCGTCGCCATGCGCAGTCGCTTCGCCGAGGATTCCGCGCGTCGCGCGATCGAAGCCGGCGTACGGCAGATCCTCGTGCTCGGCGCGGGGCTCGACACCTTCGCCTATCGGCTCGAGCCGATAGGCGACCTTCGCGTCTTCGAGCTCGATCACCCGGCGACCCAGCGCGACAAGCGCGCGCGCCTTGCTGCTGCGGGCCTCGCCGAGCCCCCGCATGTCTGCTATGTGGCTCATGATTTCGAGCACGGCGACATGAGGGAAGCTCTCACAGCCGGAGGTCTCGGCGTCGCCCGGCGGACCTTCGTCCTGTGGCTCGGCGTCACGCCCTATCTGACGGAAGAGGCCGTATATTCAACGCTCGATGCGTTCGCGCGGTTTCCCGGCGGCGCTGAGGTCGTATTCGACTACGCCAACCCGCCGCGCACGATCTCGGACGAGGGCGTGCGCGACTTCCACCATGCGATGGCGGCGCGCGTGGCGCAAAGCGGCGAGCCGTTCCGCTGTCATCTCGAAACCCTGGAGCTGCACGAGCGGGCGCGCGCGCTGGATTTTGTCGAGATCGAGGATCTCGACCGCGCCGCATTGGTCGAGCGCTTCCTGCCGCACCTGCAACTGAAGCCGCGCCCCGGCGCGGGAGGCCATGTCGTGCGCATGGCGACGCGTCAGGACGTTGTCGCCGAAGGAGCCGGCCGCTGATCGCTCCTCCCGACAAGGCCAGAAAACCGCCGCCTCTCCCGCGCCTTGCCCGAAGACTATTCTCCGCGCCGCGCGCGTCTCGGCGGCCGGCCGGCGCGAGGCGCGAAA
>CAIZGR010000814.1 GCA_903932535.1 uncultured Hyphomicrobiales bacterium
GGCTTCATGGGGCGTCGACCCGGAGAGATCGCCGCCGGCGGCGGGCGCCGGCGTCGCGGGATTGAGCGCGCCCCGGCCCGCCGCGATCCCTTCCAGCCGTTTCACGGCGGAGTCGTAGCGGGCCTTGATCTGGTCGGTGGTGCGCGAGAACGACAGCGCGACGCGGTACATCGCCATGTCGATGGCGAGAATTTCCAGCACCGCGCTGGAATCGTCGTCGACGGCGGCGAGCTGGGCCGCCGAATAGCGCGCCGCGAGAATGGCGCGCATTTCCAGCGATGCGTCGGCGAGAGCCGCGTCGAAGCGCGTCCAGTCCGGCAGGCGCGTCTGCTCGTCGGCGCACAGAGCGGCGGCCTCGCTCGGGAAACGCTCCTGGACATCGGCGGGGACGGCGAAGGGCGGCGAGACGGCCATGAAACAACTCCAAAAGAGCCGGGGCTTTCGCCCCGGAAGTCACGCGGGTCTAACTCCGCGCGAAGCTCTTACGCGGCCGGTTTTTCCGGCGCGGCGGGTTCGGCGGGCTTGGCCGGTTCGACCAGCCTGGCGGCGACGGCGATGGACTTCGGGATCACCGAAAGCTCCGGGTCCATGACGATGGCGGTGGCGCGCTCGGCGCCGATCTCGTCGAAATTCACCTCTTGCGGGATTGGCCCGAACAGCAGGCCGCCGCGAAAACGGCCATCCTCGGGTCCGCGCACCACGTAGACGCCCGTCAGCGCGGTCTCGGGCTTGGGTTCGGTCTTGGCCATCTTGCAATCCTTTGTCGTGGGGAGACGGGCGCCCCGCGTGGAGCGGAGCGCCTTCACGCGGGCGATCAGGGCAGGTAAGGCGTCCAGAACAAGTCGACGACGTTCTTGTCGGTGTTCGTCATCATGCCGACCGCGCCGGACAGCACCGCTTCGCCGGGCGCGCCGTCGACGGCGAGCAGGTCGGACAGGATCAGGTCGCGCGCCACCTGACGCAGGCTGGCGCCAGTGACCAGCAGGTCGGGCACGATCCCGGCCGGACGGCCATAATCGAGCGGCAACGTGACCATGGCGTTGATCGCCGCGCGCAGATTGGCGCGGTTGAGCGGCAGGTTCGACGCATAGGCCGTCTGCCACAAGCCGAAGCCGACATTCAGCCGTCCATCGACGCCATAGAGATATTCGTTCTTCAGGAAGACGGCGTCGGACTCGTTCGGATTGGTCTTGGCGACGAACTGGAATTCGCGGCGCTTCTGCAGGATGACCGGCTTGACCAGCTTCTTGGTGTCGAACAGATACCAGATCGGCCCGGAGCCGGTCAGGTTGCAGTTCGCCACGCCGGTCAGGTTGCCGTTGGCGTCCTTGACCGCATGGGTGTCGAAGAAGTTGTTGCCGTCATAGCACTTGGTGGTCGCGCCCTTTTGGAGCAGCCCGTAGACCAGCTCGTCGGGGAAAATCGCGGTGGCCCGCCCGAGTTCGGCGAACAGCGGCGAGAACAGGCCCCACTGATCGTCCTCGATCTGCTCGCGCTTGATGCCGATGGTGTTTTCGAAGGTCCGGTTGGCGATGGTGTAGCCAAAGCTGTCGAGGGCCCTGATCGCGCGCTCGCCGATCCATTCGCGGAAACGCGGCACCTGGCCGAGCCAGCCATAGGTTTCCGAGGTCGTGACGGAGGTGGTCTCCATCGCCACCTTCTTCCAGGTGGGCTCGACGCCCTTGAAGGCGTCCTGGAATTTGAAGTTGAACGCCGTGAACAACGAGTTCAGGACGGAGGGAGTGATGACGGTGCCGGCCATGTAAAGGACTCCAAGGAGCGCGCGAGCGCGTTAGACGATTTCGACCCAGACGGCGCCCGAGGGATCGAGCGCGAAGAGCGTCCCCGCCTGTGACTTGGTCCCGGAGGCGCTGGTCTTGGAAACGGTATTGTCGTCGGAGGCATAGACCGGCTGGCCGATCCAGCTGATATCGACCGGGTCGGTCGCATCGTTGTTGAGCAGGAACACGCCCCGCTCGAATTCGCCGGTGAGCGGCGTCGAGGGCGCGATTCGGTTGTCGTAGGTGCCGGCGGCGACGCCGACGATCTTGAGATTGGCGGCGACGCTGGCCGGCGCGACGGCGGCGCCCGCGCCGGAGCCGGCGACGATGGCGCCAAGGCCGCCCTCCCAGACGACGACGCCCGTCGCGATCGGAAACACGCGCTTCTTGTTGTCGGCGAGCTTGGAATAGACCTTGGGGTAAGTCAGAGCGGTCACGGGTCAATCTCCCTGGATTTGAGGCTTCAGGCCCGCGCCTGCGAGGCGGCGGCGATCTGGGCGTAGGCTTTGAGGTCGATGCCCATGCCCTCCGCGATCTTCCGCTCGTCGGCGTTGAGCGCGACGCCGCCCTGCGCGTCGTCGGGCGAGCGCTGGTCGAGGCCGGAGGGCGCGAACACGCTCGGCTGCGCCTCGACGAATTTTTTGAACTGCGCCAGCCCCTCGGCCGACGCGCAGGTCGCGACGTAAAAATCCCTGGTCGCGGGGGAAATCTTGCCGGCCTTCAAGGCCGCTTCGATGGCGGCCGAGGACTCGGCGTCATGCGCGCTCTTGGCCGCCGCCTTGATCTGGTTTTCCAGCTCGGTGGCGCGGTTGACGGCGAGATTGTAATCCTCGCGCGGAACGAAAGTGGCGAGGCTGACCTGTTGCGAATTCACCGCGGTCTGCAATTCGCCAACCTTGGCGATGGCGTCGGCCTCGGTCGCCGTTTCCGGCAGGCCGAGTTTCTTGAACAGTTCTTTGAACATTGGAGCCTCTTGATTGAGAGCGGCCATTTGGAAATTCGGTCGATTGACCAGGCCCGCGCCGAGCAACTCCGTCACGCGCCTCTGGGCGTCATGATTGAAGGCGGGCGAGAGATAGCGGTATTCGCGCGAATTGACGGCTTCCGCGCCTTTGGCGGTCCAGGTCACGCGGCCGAAGACCTCGCCGTCGCGGATTTCCAGCGCCTCGATCCATCCGGCGGCCGGCGCCGCTTCGCCCTTGGGGGCCTTGATGAATTGCGCGTGTTCGACGTCGATCGGCAATTGCAGCGCGCGGGCATTGAATGCTTCGACGAGTTTCGACGGATCGTCGAGCGTCCAGCTGCGGCCGTCGAGACCCGAAAGCACCGGCCCGCGCGGCAGCAGCTGGACCCGGTCCGGCTCGTCGGCGGCGCTGTTGAGAGCGATGATGAAGCCCGCGCCGAACCCCGGCAGGGCGTCGGCGGCGCAAAGCGCAAGATCGGGGGCGGCGATTTTCGTCATGCCGCGACATTTCAACTTCGCGCGGGCGAAACGAATGCTGACACTGTCAATGACGGAAGATTTTGTCCCCGGCGCCGGGTGGGAGGTCGCTCGACGCTTCAGGATCGAATTTGAAGCGAAATTTGAAGCCGTGGAGGCCGATTCGTCCCGTCGCCGGTCCAGTGGCAGCCGACCGCCGATGAATAAGCCTCAGCGGCCTTCCCTGTAAAGATCAATTCTGGTCGGTCCGATGGAAGCCGACCAGCGCCAGAACGCCGCGCGCCAGCCGGACGATTTTCGCCAGCCAGCCGTCATGCGCAATGGTCTTGCCGCCGGCGCCGCCGTCGAGCGTCGCCTGCACATGCGGCAGGTCGGCGACGGCGATTTTCTTCTCGCGCAGCAGGGTCGAGTCCACCGTGACGATCGACGAGCCGCCGGGCTTCGCCAGTCGCGGCGCCAGCGCGACGGGCAGCTTCACGCTCTCCGGCAGCCCGGCGACGATGCGCGGCGCGGGCGACGCCAGCCATTCCTGAACCGCTTTTCGCCCGGCCTCCTCGCCGGCCTGGTCGAGCCGCATCGACAGATTGTCGACCAGCGTCCGCGCCCGCGACAGGCCGGGATTGGTCCCCCAGCCCGGATCGACGCCGAACGGGACTTTGACCACCTCGCCGGTGCGCCTGTTCTCGAAGTCGGAAAAGCCTTCCTCGGGCGGGATGTCGGTATAGCCCGGCTCTTTAAGCAGCCGCGCCGCCTCGCGCGCCGTGAGCTGGCGCACCGAACATTTGCAGCCCCAGCCGTTGGGCGGGAAATGCGTCTCCCAGAATGGATGATCGACCGGCAGGATCAGACCGACCCAGCCGAGATGCTCTTCGCGCGGCTCGGCCGATGTCGTCCGCACGTAGAGCAGGAACGGTAGGCCTTCCTTGGTGCGCTGGATGCGCTCCCATTGGCCGGCGGCGCGCGCGGTGCGGACGTTCGACCAGAAGATCGTCTCCAGCCGGCGCGGCGCCGCGAAGTTCACTTCCTTGTCCTTCCCGGCGCCGGTCGGATCGGCGACCAGGCGCGGACGGTCCCAGCCGAGCCGCGCCAGTTCGGGCAGCACGCGGGCCTTCCAGCTTTCGAGCCCTTCGCCGGCGTCGATCGACTGCTGGAGGGTGGATGCGAAGGCGGTCAGAAGCTCCAGATCGACCGCCTTGGCGACGGTGAAGGCGAAGGCGTGTTCCTCGCCCCAGACGTCCTGCCACGAGAAGGCCGGCTTTAGCCCCTTGTCCGAAAAATAGCTTTTGACCTCGTCGGGGACGGGGAATTGCGGCCGGACTTTTTTTGCGGCGTCGGCCAAGGGCTCAGTCCTTCACATCGCCGAGCCCGCGCGAAATTGCCGTGGCCGTCGCGAGTTTGGCGACCAGCGGCGCCATGTCGAGACCGGCGGCGTTGGCCCGGCTCAGCACCTCCTCCAGCGAGGACGCCCCGTCCGCAAGCCGCAGCAGTTGCGCCAGCAGCGGATCGGTAATCTCGCGCCAGTCGGAAAGCGCCTCATCCACCAGCTCCTGGCTCTCTACAATCGCATCGTCATAGACCGCCGCGCCGACGCCCTCCGCGTTGAACGCCGTCCCGCCGGCGCCGCGGCCGCACTGGCAGCCCCTTACATGCTGGCGGGCCGTCGCCGCCGTCCGCACCGCCTGCGACGTGTCCGGATCGACCCGGGCTTTCCCCGGCGCCGCGCCCGGCGGCGGCGACAGCAGCTCGTCGCCGGCCTCGGGCCGGGTGAAGCCGATCTTGTCCAGAACTTCCTGCTGGCTGACCTTGAGGCCCAGCGGCACCAGCTGCGCCAGCGCGGTGGCCTGGATGGCGATGTCCTGCGGCTCGGCCACCGGAAAGCGCACCAGCGGCGCCCGCGCGTTGTCGCCGAAATTTAGCTTCACGAACCATTTGATCAGGTCGCGGTTGACGGTCACCGCGATCTCGTCGGCGTCGTCCTCCAGAATGTCGATCCGGACCTCGTCGTGGACCTTCGCCTGGGCGAGCCCGCCGGCCTGCCCGTCCGTCGTCATCGTCTGGCCGAGAATCGCCTTGGACATCTGCTTGTCGAGATAATCGCCGAGCGTGGCGAAGGGGTTGCCGCCGCCCCCGGCGCTCGACTTGGCCTCCAGCAGCTCGATCACCATCGACTCGGGGATGATCGCCGCCGCGTCGACCGCGATGCGCGAGACCGCCTGCAACAGCTTGCGCCGCTCGTCGGCGGTGGCCGAAGGGTGATATTTGCCGAGCCGGATCGGCATCCCGAAAATATCGAGAAAGCTCACCCAGTCCTTCAGCGCGTATTGCTTGAAGATCCACGCCCAGCAGGCGAGCCAGGCGAAGCCGCCGCGAATGGGAATGCCGCTCTTGATCGCCGGATTGTGAATGACGAATTTCGCCGGCGGCAGCGCGACGCCGTCGATCGACGCCATCTCCGCCAGCCGCACCTCGCTGCGCGAAATATAATCGAAGGTGAAATATTTGGGATCGCGCCAGACATAGGCCGCCGGGCGCCACAGGCCGTCCTGCTCGGTCCAGACGATCTCCGAGACCGAAAAGCCCTTGCCGAAGGCGTCGACCATGTTCTTCATCAGCTGGCGGAATTCGGGCGCCTCGACCAGGTCGCGCACCGCGTCGACGATTCTTTTGTCCGCGCCCCTGGCCTTGTCCTCGTCGATGGAAGGCTTGATCCGCGCCACCTGGCGCCGGCGCGTCGACAGCACGGCCAGATAATGGAGGTCGCGCTCCTCCATTTCCTCGGCCAGTTCGAGATAGGGCCTTATGTCGCCGCGCTTGGTCGCTTGCAGGATCCCCGCGAGCTTTTCCGGCGTCA
>CAIZGR010000815.1 GCA_903932535.1 uncultured Hyphomicrobiales bacterium
AGTATAAGTACATTCCGCTCAATTGCCGTGTCGCGATTCCCAACATGGCGCGCGGTTGCCCGTTCACCTGTTCCTTCTGCTCGCAGTGGAAGTTCTGGCGCGACTATCGCATTCGCGACCCGAAGAAGGTCGTCGACGAGATCGAGACGCTTTACCAGAAGTATGACGTCCGCTTCTTCATCCTCGCCGACGAGGAGCCGACGATCAACCGCAAGAAATTCATCCAGTTCTGCGAGGAGTTGATTGCGCGCGGCCTGCCGGCCAAGGTCCAGTGGGGCATCAACACCCGCGTCACCGACATCCTGCGCGACGAGGAGCTTCTTCCGCTCTATCGCAAGGCCGGGCTGCTGCACGTGTCGCTCGGCACCGAGGCGGCGGCGCAACTCAAGCTCGACCTCTTCAACAAGGAGACGAAAATCTCCGACAACAAGAAGGCGATCCGGCTTCTGCGCGAAGCGGGCATCGTGGTCGAAGCGCAGTTCATCGTCGGCATGGAGAACGAGACCGCCGAGACGCTGGAAGAGACCTATCGCATGGCGCAGGAATGGAAGCCTGACCTCGCGAATTGGTCGATGTACACGCCCTGGCCGTTCTCGAAGCTCTATCAGGACATGAGCGACAAGGTCGAGGTGTTCGACTTCGAGAAGTACAATTTCGTCACCCCGATCATGAAGCCGGCGGCGATGGAGCGCGGCGAGTTGCTCGACCGGGTCATGAACAACTATCGCCGATTCTACTCTCAGAAGGCGTTGTTTTCGTACCCCTGGGCGGGGAGCGGCATGCGGCGGCGCTATCTGCTCGGCTGCCTGTACGCTTTCCTCAAGGCGGGCTTCGAGCGCAAGTTCTACGATCTCGGCAAGGTCGGCTACTGGGGACCGCAGTCGCGCAAGAAAGTCGATTTCCATTTCGACAAGGAGCGGGCGATCGCGCCGGCTCAGATGTCCGACTGGGAGGCGAACGCGGACCGCTCGCGCAAGGCGAAGGGGCTTGCAGACATCAAAGCCTGCGGCGGCGGCGACGAACAGATGGCCGACGAGGATCTGGAGCCCACGAGCTTGGCCGACGTGAAGGCCTGCGGCGGCGGCGACCAGCAGATGGCTGATGACAATGTCGTTGGCGCATCCTTCCACGTTTGACGACGGCGCGGACAAGGCGCGCTCTTCCGCGAGCGCGGCTGGCCGCATTGGGCCGAATGCGGCGATCCAATTGCTGCGAGCCCTGCCGCTTGCGGTGGATCCGGAGACGGTCCGCCGGATCGTCGTGACGGCGGGCGTCGAGGACTGGGCCGCCCAGGCGCCTGCGGATATGGTCGACGAGCGGCCGGTCGCGGCGCTGCATCGGGCGACACGCTCAATTCTCGAACCGCAAAGCGCCCTTGCGATCCTTGCCGAGGCGGGATCGCGAACGGGCGATTATATCGTGGCGAACCGGATTCCGGTCTGGGCCCGTGCGATCCTCAAAGTGCTGCCGGCGGCCCTATCCTCGCGCGCGCTCGCCCGAGCGATCACGGCCCACGCCTGGACCTTCGTCGGGTCTGGGCGATTCGTCTGCAAACCCGGCAAAGATCCGACTTTCGAGATCTGGTCCAACCCGCTGTGCGCCGGGGAGACGTCCGCCGCGCCGATGTGCGTCTGGCACGCGGCGGTCTTCGAGCGACTCTATCAGGCCCTCGTATCGCCGCGCGCGAAGGCGGTCGAAACCCATTGCAGCGCCCGGGGCGACGCCTGCTGCCGATTCGCCGTGTCAGGAATTCGCCGATGAACGCCAACGACGACCTCGTGATTCTGGTCGACGAGATGGACCGCGAGACGGGCCTCGCGCCGAAACTTCTTGCGCATCAGCACGGACGGCGGCATCGCGCAATTTCGGTATGCATCGTCGACAGCACGGGCCGCATGCTGCTGCAGCGC
Organism: uncultured Hyphomicrobiales bacterium; assembly: GCA_903932535.1. Taxonomy (GTDB): domain Bacteria; phylum Pseudomonadota; class Alphaproteobacteria; order Rhizobiales; family Beijerinckiaceae; genus Roseiarcus. The sequence goes on from CAIZGR010000815.1 coordinate 1,911, forward strand.
CGCGCGCTTGGGAAATACCATTCCGGCGGGCTGTGGACGAACGCCTGCTGCACGCATCCCCGACCGGGGGAACGTGCGGACCTGACCGCCAGACGCCGGTTGCGGGAAGAACTCGGGATCGTTTGTCCGCTCAAATTCGTGGCGCGCACGCACTCTCGCGCGCCGGTCGGCGGCGACCTCATCGAGGACGAGGTCGTGCATCTCTTCGTCGGCGATTACGACGGCGCCGTCACGCCCGACACGGAGGAGGTTGCGGAGGTCGCGTGGCGATCGTACGAGGACTTGTCCGCGGGCGTCGTGGGGCAACCTGAAGCTTACACGTACTGGTTTAGGTACTATATTTCGCTTTTTGGTGAAAGACTCTTTACGGAGGCGATGTCGGCGGCTTGACACTACAGGGCTGGACTCCCATGTAAGGATTTCGTTACCGCTTGCATGCGTTCCGGTAAGGGCGGCGTTCAAGGGGACGGGTTGGCGCGAGGGATGCCGGGCTTTGAATCGGCTACACCGATTGCGCGTTTTGGCGGGCGAGTCACAGTTGGGCGGTCAATGAACGAGCCCACGCATTTTGCCCCGGACATCACGCTCGCCGTGGACGGCGAGGGTGTGATAAGAACTGCCGTGTCCGCAGAAGCGCTCGCCGACGAGACGCTGGAAGACTGGCGGGGTCTGCGGTGGGCGGACACCGTTGCCTCGGAGGCTGTCGAACAGGTTGCGAACGCTGTGGAATTCGCCCGCCGCGAAGGCGAATCGTCCTGCTTCACGGTCAATCAGCGGCTTCCGAGCGGTCGCGAGCTCGTGCTCGAGTACACGACGGTCAAGCTTGGCCGGAAGGACGGCTTCATCGCGATCGGGAAAAGCGTTCAGGCCGTCGCCGACCTCAAGTCGCGGCTTGCGCTGGTCCAGAAGGAGCGCGAACAGGATTACTGGAAGCTTCGAGAGATCGAGACGCGGTATCGGGCGCTGCTCGACGCGTCGCAGGAAGCGGTCGTGCTCGTGCGCGTCGGCAACTTGCGGGTCGTCGAGGCCAATGCGGCGGCCACGAAGTCTCTGCGTCTCTTTCCCGGCGCCGAGTTCCTCCCGGATCTGACGGATCGCGACCGCAGGACCCTGGACGCTCTGCTCGAGACGGTGCGTATGAGAGGTCGGGCGCCGAGCATCGCTCTACATCTCGTGGAGAACGGATTGTGGAGCTTGCGCGCTTCGACGCTGACGAGCGAGGCGGGCGCGTTTTATTTGTTCCAGATGGCGCTGCTCGCCGAACCCGAGCCAAGCGCCCGCTCCGTGGACCGGGAGTGCGCGCCATTTTCGCTCGATGCGTTCATACGTCGTCTGCCCGAGGGATTCGTCGTCCTCGATCGCGACGGCGTGGTCCGACTCGCGAATCATACCTTTCTCGACCTCGTTCAGGTGGGCGTGGAGAGCGCCATCATCGGCAAGAACGCGAAAGTCTGGTTTACACGACCGGGGACAGGGTTGCGCGTGCTCCTGAATCTCGTCGAGCAGCACGGCCTCGTGCGCTCCCTGAGGACGACGCTGGAGGGCGACCTCGGCGCATGCGCCGATGTCGAGATTTCGGCGGTGGGCGATCAGGACGACCGACCGAGCTACTTCGCGCTCATTGTCCGCGACGTGGTGTCGCATGTGGGGTCCCGTGAGCACGCCGCTCCGTTCACGACGCTCTTCGGCAGCCCCTCCGGAACGTCGCTCGAGACGGCCGTTCGCACGTCCGTCGAAGCGGTGGAGCGGCAGAGGCTTGTCGATGCCCTCGCCCGGTCCGGCGGAAATCGAACGTCCGCCGCCAAGACACTCGGGATCAGCCGGCAGAGCTTGCATACCAAGCTGAAAAAATACAGGCTGCAGGATAACTAGGGACATCGGTCGCCGCCGGAGATCTGGTTCTTGACAGTCCAACAGCAGTTGCCGCCGGCTTTCGGGACGGCCGACCTCTCGAATTGCGAGCGGGAGCAGATCCATCTTGCGGGATCGATCCAGCCTTACGGCGCTCTGATCGTCATCCGCGAGCCCGATCACGTCATCGTTCAGGAGAGCGAGAACGCGACGGATTTCTTCGGCCTCGACCGAAGGCTCCGGGGACTTTCGTTCGGCGCGCTCGGAGGCTCGATCGTCGAGCGCCTTCTCGACGGCCTGACGGTCAATGTCGGGAGCATTCCGGTTGCGACGCCCTGCTTGGTCGGAGCTAGGAATCTGTCCTGCATCGCGCTCGTCCATCGCGCGGCGGACGGCGAACTCGTCGTCGAATTCGAACGCGCCGTGGAGGGCGCGGATGTGTCCGTCGATCTCGAACGGTTCGTTCCCGAAATGGTCGCGGCGGCGAGCCTGCAGTCGCTGTGCGATGAGGCGGCGAGCGTCTTTCGCAAGATCACTGGATACGATCGGGTAATGGTTTACCGCTTCGACGAAGATGGACATGGGGAGGTATTTTCCGAAACCCGAAAGCCGGATCTCGAGGCGTTTCTCGGCAACCGGTATCCCGCCTCTGATATCCCGCAAATGGCGCGCCGCCTCTACGAGCGCAATCGCGTAAGGCTGCTCGCGGACGTCGATTACGAACCTGCGCCGCTCGTACCGCGCCTGTCGCCGATCTCGGGCCGCGATCTGGACATGTCGATGTGTTTCCTGCGCAGCGTCTCCCCGATCCACATTCAGTATCTCAAGAATATGGGCGTGGCGGCGACGCTGGTTGTCTCCCTGATGGTCGGCGGGAAGCTGTGGGGTCTGGTTTCCTGTCATCACTATTCCCCGCGTTTCCTGAACTTCGAACTTCGATCCGTCTGCGAACTCCTGGCCGAGGTGGTCGGAACCCGGATCGCTGCGCTCGAAAGCTTCACGAGAGGGCAGGGCGAACTCGCCGCCCGCCGTCTCGAACAGCGGATGACCGAGTGGATTGCGCGCGACGGCGATTGGCGGCGCGCGCTCTTCGACCGCAGCCGCCCGTTGCTGCTGCCGCTCGGCGCGAGCGGCGCGGCGCTGCTGTTCGAGGGCGAGATCCTGACGACGGGCGACGTGCCGTCGACCGTCGATATCCGCGAGATCGCGGAGTGGTTGTGTCCGCAGCTCGAGCCCGGCCTCTTCGCGACCGCGAGCCTCGGCTCTCTGGAGCCGGCGTTCGGCCCGCTCGCCGGGATCGCGAGCGGGCTCTTGGCTGTCACGTTCTCGAACCAGAGCGACGAGATGCTGATCTGGTTTCGAAACGAACGCGTGCGCACGGTGACATGGGGCGGCGATCCGTCCAAGCCCGTGTCGGATTCCGACGATCCGTCGGAGCTCTCGCCGCGCCGATCGTTCGCCCGATGGCATCAGATCGTGAAGGGCACCTCGGATCCCTGGACGGCCAGCGACATCAGAGCGGCCCGATTGATTCGTTCGAGCATCTGCGACGTCGTCGTTCAGTTTCGCGCTGTCCGGATCCTGATCGCGCAGGATCAACTCGATCAGGTGTCGCGGCAGGTCCGTGGCTCGGACCAGCAGGTTCTGGTCGCCGACGCTCGCGGCCAGGTGATTCAAAGCAACGCGGGCTTCATGAAATGGCTGGGCGTCAAGCCCAGCGCGCTGCGCAATATCCACGATCTGCCGCGCTTTTTCGACGACCCGCAACAGGCCAAGTCGCGGCTCGAGGCTCTGGTCGGCGAAAACCGGCCGTGGCGAGGCGAAGCGGCGGTCGTCACATCGCGCGGCGGAACGATTCCGGTGCTCGTGAGGGCGGATCCGGTTTTTGTGGCCTCGGACCGCGTGCTGGGATTTGTGCTGTTGTTCGCCGACCTCACGGACAGCAAGGCAGCGCATGCGGCCCGGCGGCGCTTTCGGGAAAATATTCTTCGCAGCCAAAGGCGATTCCTGACCGTGGATACCGGGAGAGAAGTCGAGGTCCAGCGCTTGATGTCCAATGTCGTGGAGAACGCGCAACTGGCGGCTCTCGAGATTACCGAAGGAACGGAAATTTCCGAGGTTCCGGCGCTGCTCGAGGCGGTTGGCGTCTCCGTGTCGCGGACAGTCGAAGTTCTCGAGCAGCTGGTGCGATCGAGCCTCGACAGCCGATGGAGAGGTCGGTAGGGCAGGGTCGTTCCGGCCCCGCCTTGCTGGCGAAGCCCTCCGAGTCGCGCGACATCTTGAGCAATCGGAGGTCGCTCGGCTCGCCGACCGTTGTCGAGGGCTGGACCCTCGGCGCTCGGATCGGGCGCTCGCTCAAGACCGCAATTTGGCTGAGCGAGCAACGCCAGCGGGCGATTCTTTCCAGGCCAGGGATGTGGCTGGCGGGAATTCGGCGTGCGGCTCGAAAGTGCGCGACGGACACGGCAGGCTCTGCGACGACGCCGTCGCGGCTTCAGCGGCTTCGAGCGATCGACAGCCGGCTCGGGCGCCGAATCCGGCGCGTGAGCCGGGTCTTCAACGCATCGCGGCCTGGCGCGTGAGGAGGTGCGAAGCGACGATTGCGGCCGTGGGCGCGTCGAAACCGACCGCGTCCGCCCCGATTTGCAGCGCAAGCTCGGGGTTCTCGTTTATCGCCGATCCGCCGGCCATGATCGCAATGTGCGGATTCATCGACGCGCCTCGAATGGCGGAGACGGTTCTGGCTGCCAGTTCCGCTCGAGAAGCGAGGCTCAAGGACAGGCCGACGACGCCAATCCACTCCGACGCAACTGTCCTCGCGTTATCCTCTGCCGGAAGTTGCTCTTCAACCGATACGTCCCAGCCGGTCACCTCGAGAAACTTGGCGACCATTCGCACCCCGAGGAGGTGGGTCTCGCCCGGCAGGGCAATCATCAAAGCCCTGCGCTGAACTTCCGCCGCCGATATCGGCTCTGGCGCCGTCAGGCGATCCATGAACGCCTGAAGGCGACCGACGCCGATCGTCACCTCGAAGAAGTCACAAACGTCCTGCCGCCAAAGCTCTCCGAGGAGATGCGCTGCGGGGGCCAGAAAATGCGCCAACAAGGTCGTATAGGAGTGCCCCTGAGCGCGGACCCTCTCAAAATGAGCGACCGTCTCCGCTTCATCCGTTCCGATGACGAGAATCGCGAGTCGCTGGATGTCGTCGCGGTTCGGACCGACTGCGGGCGGCAAAACCGGCTGACGCTCGTGATGGAAAAGCACGAGCCTCGGCCCGATGTCGACATCGACGACCCGCTCGAGGCGCGAAACTGCTTCAGCAGAGGTCTGCGGGTAGCGGGTTAACTTTCTGACGCGACCAACGGCGCGGCAAACATCCGAGGCATGCCTATAGATTCCCCCATCAATCGACATGCGCTCACCCCCCAAACCGTAGCGGCTTGGAAATCGTTCATCTGAGCGGATTGAACGCGACTTCGGGGCCTTTGTAAAGCACGATTGACGGGAGAATCAGACTGTAAAGACAATTTGACGCACCCGCGCAATTGTCATACTGCGATCATTCGTCGACCCTCTGGCACCGCCGGAAGAATCTCCAAAACTTTCGCGACGATTGCGCGAGCGCTCAAACCGGCAGTCACGTATTGGGACTCTGGCTTGTCCTGGTCGAAAAACCGATCGGCCAGAGTCAGCGCGCGAACGCGAAGTCCGCGGTCCAGCGCGCCCGCATTCGAAAGGTAGGCCAGAACCTGCGATCCGAACCCGCCAATCGAACCCTCCTCGACGGTGAGGAGAACTTCGTGCTCCTTGGCCAGGCGATCGATGAGCGCGGTGTCGAGGGGCTTGGCGAAGCGCGCGTCGACGACGGTCGTCGACAAGCCTCGGCTGCTCAGGTCCTCCGCCGCCTTGAGGCATTCCGACAGCCTTGTTCCCAGGGATAGAAGGGCGATGCGAGACCCCTCGCGCACGATCCGCCCGCGCCCGATTTCGAGCGGCTGTCCGAACTCGGGAAGAGTGACCCCCACGCCTTCGCCGCGCGGATATCGAAACGCGATCGGGCCCTCGTCATAAGCGGCCGCGGTCGCCACCATGTGAACGAGTTCCGCTTCGTCCGACGCCGCCATCAACACCATGTTGGGCACGCAGCCGAGAAACGCGACGTCATAAGCGCCCGCATGCGTCGGCCCGTCGGCGCCGACGAGCCCGGCGCGGTCGATGGCGAAGCGGACAGGGAGTCTTTGAAGGGCGACATCGTGCACGACCTGATCGTAGGCGCGCTGAAGGAATGTCGAGTAGATCGCACAGAAGGGTTTGTAGCCTTCCGCGGCCATGCCTGCGGCGAACGTTACTGCGTGCTGCTCGGCGATCCCGACGTCGAAGGCGCGGTCGGGGAAGTGGTTGGCGAAAATATCGACGCCGGTTCCCGCGGGCATGGCCGCTGTGACCGCCACGATCCGCGAGTCCTTGCGCGCTTCCTGGACCAAACTGTCTCCGAAGACTTTTGTGTAGGCCGGCGCGTTGGTCTTGGGCTTGAACTGCGTTCCGCTCACGACGTCGAAAGCGCTCACCCCGTGCAGTTTGTCCGGCGCCGCTTCGGCTGGGGCGTAACCCTTTCCCTTGCGCGTGACGACGTGGACCAGAATCGGGCCGAATTCGGAGGCCTTCACGTTCTCGAGGACCGGCAACAGGTGGTTGAGGTTGTGCCCGTCGATGGGACCCACGTAGTAGAAGCCGAGTTGCTCGAACAGCGTGCCGCCGGTGAAGAATCCTCGCGTCAGCTCTTCAGCGCGCCGGGCGTGCTCGAAGATCGCCCGAGGCATCTTGCGTGCGATCTGCTTGCCGCTTTCGCGCAGGCCCCGGTAGGTCTTGCCCGAGAGCAGCCGCGAAAGGTATGCCGAAAGCGCGCCGACCGGAGGCGCGATCGACATGTCGTTGTCGTTGAGCACGACGATGAGCCGTGAGTCCATCGCCCCGGCGTTGTTCATGGCCTCGTAGGCCATGCCCGCCGACATGGACCCGTCGCCGATCACGGCGACGACGTTATGCGGCTTGCCGGACATGTCTCTTGCAACCGCCATGCCCAGGGCTGCGGAAACCGAAGTGGAGGAGTGCCCGGCGCCGAAAGGGTCGTATTCGCTTTCGTCGCGCTTTGTGAACCCCGACAGGCCGCCGCCTTGACGGAGAGTCCGAATTCGCGCGCGGCGACCGGTCAGGATCTTGTGAGGATAGACTTGATGACCGACGTCCCAAATCAGCCGGTCGCGCGGCGTGTCGAAGACATAGTGCAGCGCGACGGTCAACTCGACCACCCCGAGGCCGGCGCCGAGATGTCCTCCAGTGCTCGACACCGCGCCGATCATCTCCTGGCGCACCTCGTCGGCCAACGCCTGGAGATCGGACTTATCCAGGCGGCGCATATCCTCGGGAACGGTGACTTGATCGAGAAGCGGTGTGCGACTGTCAGACACAGGAACTCTCCGGAGCCAGCTCGGCGGAAGGCGATTTGAGGTTTGCGGGTACGCCGTCGATACGGTTCGACGCGCGCCAGCGCATCGCGAGGTCGGCGAGATGGGCGATCAGCGCCGCCAACAGGCAGGCCCCGATGACGGCGAACGGCGCGTCGGCCATCGCCGCGCGCAGCGCAAGCAGGAGTCCGGCTCCCGCCATGCAGTTGGCGATCGAGGACATAGAGGCCGGACCCCAGCCGAAGAACACCCGCAGCGCGGCGAGCAGCAGCGCCTCGAGCGTCACCAGCGCGATGATCCCGTCGATCAGACGGCCGCTGTCAAGATACGCGGCCATTGCCGACCGACTTTCTCGCCGCCGCCGAAGCGCCGGACGACGGAATTGGGAATGGCCAGTTCAGAACGACGACGCGCCAGTTGAGCCAAGCCGCGAAGGTGACCCAAGCGAGATAGGGCAGGATCAGCCAGCCGGCGAGCGGCGTGACGCTAAACAGGACAACTACCAGCGCCAAGACCGAAAGCCAGAACGGCGCAAGCTCGTAAAGCGCCCAGTCTGGTCGCCGAAGCTTGAAAAAGAGCGGGCTCCAGAGGACGTTCAGCATGGCGTTCACCGCGAACAGGGTGGCGATCAGCACCCGTTGCTGCGCGTCTGCGGCGACCCAGGCGACCACGCCGCTCGCGGCGATGAACAGGTAGATGACCGTCCAGGCCGGGCCGAAGAGCCAGTTCGGGGGCCGCAGGCGCGGGAAATTGAGGTTCTCGTACCAGGACCCGACATCCGTCATGAGGCCGCCGGCGACGGCGCATACCATCACCGACGCCAGCGCGACGGCGATGACCGGCCAGTTTTCTGCGAGGGCGTCGATCATGGCGGAACGATCCTCAGGAGGTGGGCGAGATCTTTGAAGAAGATCCTGACGTGCGCCATCGGGTCGCGGCGGGGCAAGGCTTTGTTCATGTAGGCCTCCCACGTCAGACGCTGCACGTCCTTGTCGCGGCAGATGCTCACGAATCGCTCACGCCGCTTGTCGTTGACATACCAGACGCGCTGCATGAGCCCTAAAATCCAAAACACCCGGCCGTGTTCCTTCATGAACCGCTTTCGCGCGAGCTTCAGCGCGCGCGCGTCGCCCTTGGCGATGGCGAGTTCGGCCGCCTCGGCGGCCAGACGGCCGCCGAGCATCGCGTAATAGATGCCCTCGCCGGAAGCCGGCGCGACCACGCCCGCCGCATCGCCCGCGAGCACGACGTCGCGGCCGTTATCCCAGCGGGGAAGCGGCTTCAGCGGGATCGGCGCGCCTTCGCGCCGAAGCGTGCCGACATCGCCGAGGCCTGTCTCCTCGCGCAGGGTCCGCACCGACGTCTTGAGCGAAAAGCCTTTGTGCGCGCTTCCGGAACCGACGCTCATCGTGTCGCCGTGAGGAAATATCCAGGCGTAAAAGTCGGGCGAGAGCGTCCCGCGGTAATAAATCTCGCAACGTCCGTCGGGCGCGCCGGTCGCCGCGTCGACGGGCGCCTCGACGATCTCGTGATAGGCGAACACGAATTTTCCGCGTTTGGAGCCCCGGACTTCCTGACGGGCGACCGCGGAATTCGCGCCGTCCGCGCCGACGACGATGCGGCCCTTGAGCGTTTGCGCGTCGAGGGACGGGTCCTTCGGGGCGAAATGCACGATCGGCAGGCCATCCGAGCCTCGGGTGAGGGATTCGAAACTGCCCGTGAACCGCTGCGCCCCGGATCGCGCCGCGCGATCACGCAGCCATTCGTCGAACTCCTTCCGGTCGACCATGCCGACGAATCCGCCCTCGATCGGCATGTCGACGCTGACGCCCTTCGGCGACACCATCGTCGCGACGCTGACCTGCGCTTTGAGCAGGCTGGCGGGGATGTCGAAGTCGCGAATGAGGCGCGGCGGAATTGCGCCGCCGCAGGGCTTGATGCGGCCGGCCTTGTCGAGGAGCGCGACCTTGTGACCGCGCTCGGCCAGATCGTGCGCGGCCGTCGCCCCGGCTGGCCCGCCTCCGACCACAATCACGTCGAAGATCTCATCGTGGTCCATGACGTCCGCCGCCCTCCTAGGACTGCGCCGACAGCGCGGGCCGAACCGGGGCTGTCGAACCTTCATACACGGGGCGCGGCGCGCTCGATCGCGCCAGCGCTGTCGCGACCAGGAAGAGCGCGGCCTCGAGGCCGAACACGAGCGCGTAGGCGAGGAGGGGCGTCGCGCCGAGGCCCCGCCCGAGATCGACGAGGACGGTGGCCGCAACGCCGCCCGTTCCGTAGGCGATGGCCTGCGCTGCGCCCCACAGGCCCATTCGGGTTCCTTCCCGCGAGGCGGTTCCCGCGCCGGCGAGGCCCATCATCGAGCCGATCGCCGCCACCGCATAGACGCCGTTCGACAGGCCGAGGGCGAAAACGCCGGCTCGAAAGGCGTCAGGGCCGAGGGCGAAAAGACCGATGGCGGCGATTCCGGCGAGCGAGGCGGCCGACGCGGCGCAGCCCGCCATCGTCCAAAGCCGGAGCGAGCCCAGAATCCGGCCGCCGATCGCGGTCGCCGCGATCGCGACGCCGATCATGCCCGCGAGGACGCCGCTGTGCTGAAGTCCAGCGAGCTTGGTCGTCGACCCCGGAGTCATTCCGAAGACGAGGCCGGCGAACGGCTCGATCAGGAGTTCCTGCGCGCCGTAGGCGAGCATCGAAACAAAGATGAAGGTCGTGAAGCGGCGCGCCGCCGGCTCCCGCCAGACCTCGGCGAGCGCCCCCGCGAAGGATGACGACGCGCGATGGGCGGCGCCCTGCGCGGCGTTCGTCGCCTCGGCCTTGTCTTCGACGCCCCAGACGGCGAGCGCGGACATTACGAAGGCGACCGCGGCCACAGTCGAGGTCACCTCGATGAGGCGGGCGTTCGAGAACGGGTCGAGGAAGTGGCCGGCGAGCGGCGCGGAGACCGCAAAGCCGAGGATCATCATCATCCAGACGACGGACGCCGCCGCGGCGCGACGCCCGGGCGCGACCCGCGAGGCGAGCAACGCCAGCACGGACGTCCCCGCCGCGCCTGCGCCAATCCCGACGAGCAGGAAGGCGACCGCAGCGACGGAAAGCCCGAGCGGCAGGGAATTGGCGGCGAGCGCGGTTCCGACCGCGGCGCCGATCGCGCCGATCGCGAGCGTCGCCATGCCGCCGACGATCCACGGCGTCCGGCGTCCCCCGACGTCGGATCCATAGCCCCATGCGGGCCGGAAGATCTGGACGGCGTAATGCGACGCGACGAGCAGGCCGGGCACGACCGCGGGCAGGGCGAGCTCGACCACCATCACGCGGTTGATGGTCGAAGTCATCAGCACCACGATGGCGCCGAGCGCCGTCTGCGCCAACCCGAGCCGAACGATGCTCAGCCAGCCCAGTCCGCGTTCGGCTCTCATCGCGCAGGTCCGACCGATGGCCGCTCCGACGCGAACAGTCCGTTCGCGCCCGCTCGCATGGGCGCAAGCCGCGCGAGCGGTGTGAGCAGTTCGAGGACGGTTGCCGGCTGAGGACTCCGCATGCCGGCAGGGTAAACCGGGTCTCGCGGCATTGTCAAGAAAACTTGACACTTCGAGGGGCGAAATCGTGTCAGCTTTCTGTGACACTCCGGGCGGGTCAGCGGCCGGAATCGCCGTCGTCGCTGTCCGCGAGGCCATATCTTCGCAGCTTCACGTAGAAGGCCTGCCGACTGAGGCCGAGCATCTCCGCGGCGGAAGCGCGGTTCTCCCGGGTCAGCTCGAGCGCCGCCTCGATGCAGAGGCGCTCGATCAAATCCGTCGTTTCGCGCACCAGATTCTTCATCGGCACGCGGCCCACGAGCTCGGTGAATTGCTCGACGGTTCGAGGCAACTCCCGGCCTCCCAGCCGTTCTCGCCCGCCGCGCCAGCCCGTCGCGCGGATCGTCAGGCCAAAGATGGGCGCGGAGCCGCCGATGGCGGACGCAGCCACGATTTCCACGTCCTCGGTCGTTCCCAGCTCGCCCCGCGCGACGGTCGAGAAGAATCGAACGTTTCCATGCGCGCGAAGATTCGAGAAGAGAACGTCGACCTCGACGCCGGGGCGGCCGATCCATCGTTCGATCGATTCGCCCCGCACCTGGACCACCGAGGTCGCCTGCACGAGGTCCAGAAACGCCGTGTTCGCCGTCAAGATCCTCCGGTCCGCAGCGATGACCACGAAGGCTTCCGGAATCGCTTCCACGAGGCGCAGAATGTTGGCTTCGTCGATGGAAGTCTCCGCGGACGCTTCGCCCATTCGCGACAGAAGGACCACGAGATGCGGCGCGCCGTCCTGACGGTACAGCGAGCCCGTCATCAACACGCTCCTGCTGTCGAGCGCGAGCTGGGCGTGAACCTTGTCGACGCGGGGCGCTATGCGCGTCGCCGCGAGGAAGGAGCGCGTGGCCTGGCGGCTCGCATCGGCGAACAGGTCCTCGAACCCGCGGCCGATCAGCTTCTTGGGCTCCAGGCCCAGCAGGAGCGACGCCGCCGGGTTCGCTTCGAGGATCCGGGCCGTGTTCGAATCCAGGATCAGAACGGCTTCCGAGGCGAGCTGAAACAGAAGCCGATAGCGTTTCTCGGCGTTGCGGATCCGAGTGTATTCGCGCTCCATATCCTGCTGCGCTTCGACGAGACGCTGCTGGAGCGCCGCCATCGGCCTCAGATCGCGACCGACGACGACGATTCGGCCGTCCTCGCCGAAGCGGACCGCACGGTAACGCATCGGCAAGTCGGGACCATGGCCGGTCGGGTGATTGACCTGTCGCGATCGTGACGTCCGTTGACCCGAATCGTGAATGAGCTCCTCGATCTTCGGCCGGGTTTCGTCCGTCACGGTGTCGACGAGGCGGCGGCCGATCCACTGGCGGCCAACGGAGCCCGCCAAGTCGGCGTCGGCGAACGCTGTGTCGCGAACGATCCCGCCGCCGTCGAGCACGAGCGCGACGTCGGCGGTCGCGGCCAACAGGTCTCCGACGCCTTCGGGATCAAGCCCGCGCAAAAGCTCTCCGGGCGCCGTAAAGCGCGCCTGAGACGCCGAACTTGCACCATCGACCACGGTTCGCCCCTCGAGTTGAGGATCAGGTTTGGCGCAGGACGGTCGCCCAGCAGTTTACGCTGGAGGGCGTCGTCTTAGCAAATTCCTCGTAATAACAAGGGCCTTCTGCGGAGTGGCAGCGCCGGCGTCGGCGCCGATTCTCGCAGCGAGCCCCGGGTTCGACGTGACGACGGGCCCTCCGACAAGCAGAAATACGCCTCGATTCCGGGAGACTTTGCGAACGCGGGCGACCGCATCGCCCAAGGCGTCTCCGAGCCGATCGTGACTGATTGAGAACGCGACGAGCTCGAACCAGCGTCGGCGAACTACGGCTTCCATGCCGCCGAAGTCGGCGCTGTCCGTGCTCCATCCATATCTTTCGAAGTGTGCCCGCACGATTTCGAGGCCGAGGACGTGAGTCTCGCCTGGAGCGGGAAGAAAGAGGGCGCTCGCCGACCCGTCCGAATCGGTCCCGAGCGATTGCGACAGTCTGCGAACGGCGGTCTGCAACCGATGCGCCGCGGTCGCGACGCTGAGCGAGTCGCATTCGTCGGCGTCCCACAAGTCGCCCAACCGCCGGGCGGCCGGCGCGAGAAGCTCTTCGAAGATCGCATCGACCGATACGCCCCTCACGAGGACCGTCTCGATGTACGACCAGATATCGGCGACCGGGGAGACGGCGAGCGTCGTGAACGCCTCGACGTCGCTGGGCTTGAAGACGCCGGTTCGATTGCGCCTTCTCCTCGGTCTTCCGGCGGGCGGAGCTTCTCCCGCGACGGCGCGGACAAGCCCATTCTCGCCCGAAACCGGCCCCTGTCCGGTCGCGGCGGGCGCCGCCTCGACCGTAGCTTGGCGACGGGGCGACTCTTTTCCGGGCCACGGGACGGCGAAGGACTGTTGGCGCTCCAATGGAAGCTCGATGTCGGGCACAAGCGCCCCCTGAGACATGCTGCCGCAGCGATGCGGGGTTTCGCCCTTCGGCGAACGGCTTTGTCACCCTCGCACCTTAGTGTAACGCCGAAAGTACGTCAACAAAGATTGACACTTGCGCGCCGCTGGGCCTACATTGTTTCCCGACGGCCCCGACAATCGTGTCGGCGCGGCCACCTTCGAGGACCGGAGCTTCGGGACCGATGCAGCGAGGGCGACCGGCAGCAGCGCTGGCAAAGCCGCTCTACTCACCCGAGGAGCGGGTGCGGCGCGACCAGAGCGCTTGGACGCTCGTGCAGGGCGTCCTGGCGCCAGTGCAGTTCGCCGTGTTCCTTGTCAGTCTCGGCTTGGTGGTCCGCTTCCTGGCGACAGGCTCGGGAGAGCAGGCCGCTGTGGCGTCGGTGGTGGTCAAGACCATGGTCCTGTACACCATCATGATCACCGGGTCGATCTGGGAGAAGGTGGTCTTCGGCAAGTATCTGTTCGCCGACGCGTTCTTCTGGGAGGACGTGTTTTCGATGCTCGTCCTCGCGCTGCACACGGCCTACCTCGCGGCGCTGTTCCTCGGGTTGCTCGATCCCGATGGGCTGATGCTCCTCGCGCTCGCGGCCTATGCGGCGTATGTGATCAACGCCACGCAATTCGTGCTCAAGCTGCGCGCCGCGCGGCTGCAGGTTTCTTCGGCCGCCGAATTCGGCGCGGCGGACGCTCGAGCGGGGCTCGCGCCATGAACGTGCGCGTTCCGCTCGAAGTGAGCGCCTCTCCCGAAGCGTCCGCATGCGATCCGTCTCCGGTGTTGCGGGAGCGCGGCCAGCGCGAGGTTTTCTGCGGACTGACCAGCATTGTCTGGCTGCACCGCAAGATTCGCGACGCATTCTTCCTCGTCGTCGGCTCCCGCACCTGCGCGCATCTGATCCAATCCGCAGCGGGCGTGATGATCTTCGCCGAGCCGCGTTTCGCGACCGCTATCCTCACGGAGAGAGACCTCGCGGGCTTGGCGGACGTGAACGAGGAGCTGGACCGGGTGGTTGCGCGGCTCCTCGAGCGCCGGCCGGAGATCAAGCTTCTCTTCCTGGTCGGCTCCTGCCCGTCGGAAGTCATCAAGATCGATTTGGCGCGCGCAGCGCGCCGCCAGTCGGCGATTCACGCGCCGCGCGTGCGGATCGTCGCCTATTCGGGCAGCGGAATCGAGACGACGTTCACGCAGGGGGAAGATTCCTGCCTCGCGGCGCTGGTCCCGGCCCTTCCCGAAGAGGATCCGGCCGCGGGCCCCAGTCTTCTCGTGGCGGGTTCGCTCGCGGACATCGTCGAGGACCAGTTCGCGCGGCTCTTCGACGCAATCGGCGTCCCGAACGTTCGCTTCTTTCCCATGCGCGCCGCCGACGATTTGCCGGCGGTCGGTCCGAAGACTCGCTTTCTGCTCGCGCAGCCGTTTCTCAGCGAGACCGCTCGGGCGCTCGAGGCGCGCGGCGCCAAGCGCCTTTCCGCGCCTTTCCCGTACGGCGCCGAGGGGACGACCGCGTGGCTCGCTGCGGCGGCAGACGCGTTCGAGGCGCCGCGAAGCCGCTTTGACGCCGCCACGTTGGAGCCACGCGCTCGCGCCGAAACCGCGCTCGTGCGGCATCGTGCGACGCTCGCCGGCAAGCGGATCTTCTTCTTTCCCGACTCGCAGCTCGAAATTCCGCTCGCCCGCTTTCTCGCGCAGGAAATGGGCATGGTCCCGACGGAAGTCGGCACGCCGTATCTCAACCGCCAGATCATGGCCGAAGACTTGAGGCGGCTTCCCCCCGGGACGCGGCTCAGCGAGGGTCAGGACGTCGATCGTCAGCTCGAGCGCTGCCGCGCCGAGCGTCCCGACCTCACCGTCTGCGGCCTCGGGCTCGCCAATCCTCTGGAATCCGAAGGGCTGACGACCAAGTGGTCGATCGAGTTGCTCTTCGCGCCGACCCAGGGCTACGAGCAGGCGGGCGACCTCGCCGAACTCTTTGCGCGCCCGCTCATGCGGCGCGCGGCGCTGGAGGTCTGACCATGGACCTCGCGATCTGGACCTACGAAGGTCCGCCGCATGTCGGCGCGATCCGGGTCGTCACCGGGATGCCGGGCGTTCATCTCGTGCTGCATGCGCCGCAGGGGGACACGTACGCGGATCTTCTGTTCACGATGATCGAGCGGCGGGGGGAGCGCCCGCCGGTCACCTACACGACCTTCCAGGCCCGCGACCTCGGCGCCGATACGGCGGAGCTGTTCAAGACCGCGGTGCGCGACGCCTATGAGCGGTTCAGCCCGCAGGCGATCGTCGTCGGCGCTTCATGCACCGCCGAGCTCCTTCAGGACGACCCAGGCGGGCTCGCCCGCGCGTTGAATCTGCCGATCCCGGTCATTCCGCTCGAACTCTCCGCCTATCGCAAGAAGGAGAACTGGGGCGCCGCGGAGACCTTCTATCGTCTGGCGCGCGGCCTCGCCGCCCCGAAGAAGGAACGCGAGCCGCGCGCGCGGCCGATCTGCAATCTGCTCGGCCCTACGGCGCTCGGCTTCCGCCATCGCGACGACGTTCTCGAGATCACGCGGCTGCTCGAGACGCTCGGGGTGGACATCGCCGTGACGGCGCCGCTCGGCGCGTCGGCCGACGACTTGAAGCGGCTCGGAGACGCCGACTTCAACGTCGTCCTCTACCCGGAAGTCGCGCTGCCGACCGCGCAGTGGCTGGAAAA
>CAIZGR010000816.1 GCA_903932535.1 uncultured Hyphomicrobiales bacterium
CGGCCCGCGACTGGCTCGCCCAAACGGGCGGACGGATCGACGGCCTGTCGCAAGTCAACGGAGCTCCCTGATGAACGAAGACATCGCCCGCACGATCGACGCCGCGCTCGCGACCGGCCTCGACTGGATTCGGGGCGGAGGGGCGTTCAACCTGGCGGGCGTTTCGCGCGACGCCTCTGCTCAGGAGCTTGCGGAAGCGCGCGCTGCGCTGCGTGCGGCGGTTGCCAGCGCCTTCCCTACGACAGCGGCTACCAACGCCGCCCCCGAGCCCGCCGCGGCTGTCCAGCCCGCCCCGGAGCCGCATGACGAGCCCGCCGAACACGCCGGCGTCTGACGCGCGCCGCCGCTAGGGATCGGGAACCGCTATGTCCGGTGACGTGTTCATCACCTTCGGCGCCGAGACCGGCGACCTCGAAGCCGCGTTCGCGCGCGCTCGGGTCGAGGTTTCCGCGCTGTCAAAGGAGATGGTGGCGACCGCGCGCGAAATGCAGAAGACCGGCGCGGCTGCCGATTCCGAGATGGGCGAAAAGCTGCGCTCGCTCGGCAGCAAGGTCGCCGAAGCCAAGAGCCACGTCTCCGAACTCAAGGACGAATTGAAGGGCGGCGGCGAGGGCGACGAAGGCGGGTTCCTCGCGAAATTTCAGGAGCGGCTTGAGGGCTTCACCGGCCCGCTCGAAATGCTCAAGGGCAACCTCGCCGAGATCGTCGAGTTGGTCGTCGCGGCGTTCGCCGTCGAAAAGCTGCATGAATTTGCCGAAGGCATGGCGAAGCTCGGCATGGAGACGCAGCGCGCCGCGACCGTCTTGGGAATTCCGACCGAGGAAGTCGGCGCCCTCAAGCTGCTCGGGCAGTCGGTCGGCGTCGAGTTGTCGACGATCGAAATGGCGTTCTCCACGCTCGCGAAGAACATGGAGACGGGCTCGAAACAGACGAAGGTCGCGCTGGCGACGCTCGGCCTGTCGATCGAGGAATTGAGCGGAAAGACGACGACGCAGCAGCTTGAAACGCTCGCGGAGGCGTTCGAGAAGTTGCCGGCCGGAATGCTGCGCACCGCGACGGCGCGCGAACTGCTCGGCCGCGCCGGCCAGAACATGCTCCCGTTTCTCGCCGAGGGCGTGGAAGGCATCCGCGAGTGGCAGAAGGTTGCCGAGGAAACCGGGACCGCGCTTGATGAGCACATGGTCGCGGCGATGGAGCGCACGCACGCGACGCTCACGACCATGGGCGCGGCCGTCCAGGGCGACGGCATCGCCGCCTTCATGGCGTTCCACAACGTGATCGACGGGCTGTTTCAGGTCTTCGCCGACCTGTCGGAAAGTTTCTCGAAGTCCATCAACGAATCGAACATCCTCAAGGGCGCGATCGCCGACCTCGACGGGATAATCGGCATCGTCGAAATCACGGTTGCCGAGGTGATCGCGATCTTCAAGGACCTGTGGGACGCGGGCGACGCTACCGCCGAGTCTCTAGACGCGATTTTCACGGCCCTTGGCGTCACGATCCGGGAAGCCTTCGCGCCGGCCACAGAAGCGGCGCTCGCCGGCTCAGCGCTGATGCACGGCGACATGAAGGGCGCGGCCGAGCACGCCGCGACCGCCTCCAAAGGCGTCGACAACGACAAGATCAACGAGGCGTGGCGCGCATCCGGCGAGCACATCGCCGAAGTTTGGCGGAAATTCCACGAACAGGAAACCGAACTCAACGCGAAGCTGAGCCACGAAATCGGGACGATCACCGGCGCGCAGGATGAGCACAAGAGCGCCGTCGAAAAGACCAGCGAGGCGACCGCCAACCTTCGCAAGAATTTCGAGGAGGTGCTCGGCTCCGTCAAGAGCGTCGGCGGCGAACTCGACGACGTGGCGAAGAAAATAGCAACCGTCGCTCAGGGTCTCGGCTACTTGCCGCAGATCGGCCCGAACGGCGAAATCATCAAAGGCGGGACCGCCTATGCGCCGGGACCGCCGGCCAGCGCCTCCGACGCTGCGGCGCTGCAATCGCGCGCGATCGACAACGCCGACGTCAAAGACCTCAACGCCACATTCGCTGGCGCGCTGGCAAAGGCGATCACCGACGCCGAAGCGGCGACCGGATCAAAAGCGCAAATCGAAAGCGGCTATCGCTCGACCGAAACGCAGGCCGGGATTTATGCCCGGCATCAGGCCATGCCGGGCGGCCTTGTGGCGCATCCGGCGGCTCCTCCCGGCTCATCGCTTCACGAGGGCGGCGGCGCGGCGGACCTCGAATCCGGCCCGGTTCTGGCGTGGCTGCACGAGCACATCGGCGACTATCCCGGCCTCGAATTCCTCAAGGGCCAAACCGGCGCGAACGATCCCGGCCATATCCAGATTGCGGGCGGATGGTCCGGTCTGCGCGGCGCCGGCGGCGGTCAAGTCTCGTCGCCTTCGTCCGAGCAGGAGGACCGCGGCATTGCTGCGTGGAAGAAACTCCACGAGGAGCAGCTCAAGTCGAAAGAATCCGAGGACGGCGGAAGCGCGATCGACAAGGCGAAACTCGCCGCGCTTGACGCCGAAGTCGCCGGCAAGGGCGACGCGCTCAAGGCGCAGCAGGCGATCGTCGCCGCGACCGAGCGCGAACGAGACGCGCATGTGCAAGGCGAGGCGCGGACCAAGCTGGACGCCGACCTCAAGCGCGAAACGCTCAAGTTGACGCAGATGGAGACGGCGGCCAAGGAAGCCGGCCTGAAACTCGATGCGCAGCGCGCCAAAGGGACCGGGAACATCGACGCCGAGCACGGCGCGAACTCGAAACTGGCCGACATGAAGGTGTCGTCGGCGCGCGGTCAATACGGCGAGGATTCGGCCGAATACAAGCGCGCCATCGCCGAAAAGGAGGCCGAGGATCAGCGCTACGCCGGCCAGAAAGCGCAGATCGGCGCGCGCCAGGTCGACGAGGAAATCCGTCAGGTCCACGATACGGCAAACGAAAAGCGCCGTGCGCTCGACGACGAACTCGCCCATCATCAAATCACGACCGCGCAATGGCTCGACCAGACGCGCGCGCTCGGAACGCAGGAACAGGCCGAACTCCGATCGCTCTACGAGAAGGAAGTCGAACTCGCCGCGCAGACGACAGATCAGAAGATCGCGCTGAAAAACAAGGAAGCGGACGCCATCCGCAAGATCAATCAGCAGATGGCCGACGACGGCCGTAAGGCGAACGACAAGGAACTCGGCGAGTGGGAATCGACCAGCGGAAGCATCGTCGGGACGTTCAACTCGGCGCTCCACAGCATGGTCGCCGGCCACGAGTCCTTCAAGCAAGTCATCGCGAAATCGTTTGAGGATTTGGGCTTCAAGTTCCTCGACATCATCGAGAAGAATTTCGTTATCCCCTGGCTGGCGGGCGAGTTGAAAAGGCTCGCCGGGCATATGACGACGAACGCGGCGGTCGTGAATAGCGATATCGCGAGCGGTGCTGCAGGAATTGCCGCGAAGAAAGCGACGGACGCCGCGGCGGTCACCGGCGACGCCGGACGCGCTGCAGCCGGCGCCTATGCGGCGACGGCAGAAATCCCGGTAATCGGCCCGGTCCTCGCACCGGCTGCCGCCGCCGCCGCGTTCGCGGCCACGGAGGCGTTCGGGTCGATGGACATCGGCGCATGGTCGATCCCGCACGATCAGATGGCGCTTGTTCACAAGAACGAACTCGTCATGCCCGCCGCGGAAGCCGGTGCGTTCCGCTCGATGCTGTCCGGCGCGGCGAACGGCGGCGGCATGGGAGGCGGAACGTCGGTCTCCGTCTCTCCGCAAACTCATCTTCACGTCACGACGATGGACGCGAGCACGGTCCAATCGACGCTGCGCGCGAACTCCGGCGCGATGCTGCGGGAAATCGACCGCGCCGTGAGGCACGGCGCGGCGACCGGACTTCGGCGCCTGAACACTCTGCGGTGATCTGATGGCGACTCCCCCTCTGTTCCCGTCGCTGTCCGGTCAGGGATGGAGCGTCCACAAGAAGCCGATCTTTTCGACGCTGATCGCGACGCATGTTTCCGGTCGCGAGGTCCGCGCGCCGCTTTACCTCAACCCGTTGTGGGAATTTGAGGTCACATACGACGGGCTCACGTCGTCAAGCGACTACGGTGGGCTTGGCGCAAACTCGATGCAGACGCTGGCCGGGTTCTTCATGCTCGTCCAGGGCCAATACGGGACGTTTCTATACGCCGACCCGACCGACAACACAGCGGCCGCGCAAGTTATCGGCTACGGTGACGGAGCAACGACTTCCTTCGTCTGTTCTCGCGCGATGGGCGGCCAGTTTCTTGAGCCGGTGGGATGGGTGACGGGGATCTCGAGCGTCTCTGTCGCTGGCGTCGTTCAATCGGCGTCGGCCTATTCGCTGGTCGCGCCGAACTCGATTGCCTTCGCGTCGGCGCCGGCGTCGGGCGCGCTCGTCTCAGCCTCGTTCACCTACGCCTTTCAGTGCAGGTTTTCCGACGACACAGCCGACCTTGAGCAATTCATGCAAAATCTGTGGCGTGTTGATTCGCTTAAATTTCGGTCGGTGCGTTCGTCATGAAGCCGGTTTCCAGCGCGTTACAGTCTATCCTCTCGGCGGCCCAAGGTAGCGCCGACACGCAGATTTTGTTCGCTGAGTGCTTTACATTCACCCTTGCGTCAGGGACGTCTTATTACTGGACAAACGTCGATTTCGACGTGCCCTATAACGGAAATATCTTTTCGTCGTCGGGTCCGCTCGTGCAGGGCTTGCGGTTTCGGCAGTCGGTCGGGCTGGAAGTCGACAAGCAGCAGATCACGATCGCCGCGCGCCCGACCGACCTGATTTCCGGCGCGCAAGTTCTGATCGCGATCCGCATTGGCAGCTTTGACGGGGCGTCCGTTCAAAGGGACCGCGTTTTCCTGTCGCCCAGCGACAACCTAAACCGTGCGGATTTCAACGCCGATTTTTCCTCAGATTTTGGCCCGGCCCCCTTCTATGCCCCACCGACCGTCATCGACGGGGTGACGCTGTTCAAGGGCCGCGTCTCGACTGTCGACCAGGTGGGCCGAACGTCGGCGAACCTGACGATCGCCAGCGACCTTGTGATCCTCGACTACGACATGCCTCGCAACCTGTTCTCGCCGACCTGCGTCAACACGCTCTACGACGCGACCTGTGGGGTGAACCGCGCCGCGAACCAATGGGCGGCCGCTTGCGGGGCGGGTTCAACCTCCATCACCATCGCGACCAGCGTCGCCGACGCATCGCAGGCCCAAGGGTCGCTCGTCATGACCTCCGGGGAGAACCTCGGCGTCCGCGCGACCGTGAAGTCGGTCGCGCCCGGCGTCTCGCTCGCGCTCATGTATCCGCTTCCGGTCATGCCGGCGACCGGAGACACGTTCGTCGTCTATCGCGGATGCGACCGCACCTACGGGACGTGCGGAACACGCTTCTCGAACCAGTTGCGTTTCCGGGGCTTCCCATTCGTCCCGCCACCGGAAATGGCTGTGTAATATCAACGGGTTAGCGTAACTGTTGTTTTTGGCTAGGAGCCTTTCAACGCCCTTTCGACAAGGCGGCGGATAGCTTCGGGGCGGGACGGCTTCTGGCTAAGGAACAAATAGCGTAGGCGCGCTAATTGTCCCTATATCGGCAGGTTTCTCGGGATTATTTCAGACGGCACCTGAAACGAGAGGTGCCATCGAATGCCGACCGATTTTGAGCCGCTGCTCACTGAAATCGACGCAGCCGAATTCCTGAACACTCACCCTGGGACCCTCCGCAACTGGCGCTGCAAGGGCAAGGGACCCGAGTATGTAGCCGTCGGCGCCGCCATTCGATACGCGCCGCAAGCGCTCCGCGACTACGTCGAGGCGCGAACTCGCCGCCCGGACCGCGCCGGAAAGTCCGCGTAAACGGCCGCCTCGGCCTTTCCGTCATCGTGATTGTGGAGTGACACCGTGACTACGACGATGACCGAAGCCGAAGGCCGCGCCGCCGTCGTCGCGGCGGCCCGCGCATGGATCGGAACGCCCTACCAGCACATGGCCGACATCAAAGGCGCGGGCGTCGATTGCGCGATGATCCTGGTCCGGGTCTATTGCGATCTCGGGCTCGTCGAACCCTTCGACCCTCGCCCCTATACGCGCGACTGGATGCTTCACAAGTCCGACGAAAAGTATCTCGGCTTCCTCCTTGCGCGCGCCAGAATCGTCAAGTCCCCGAAGGCTGGCGACGTGATCCTGTTCCGCTTCGGTCGGTGCTTCGCTCATGGCGGCATCGTCACTGTCCCGGACCCGCTCACGATCCTGCATGCCTACGCCCCCTATCGGGGCGTCGTTGAGGAGGAGTTGTCGCGCAACCCCGAACTGGCGGATCGCGTCGATACCGGAGCGATTTTTGCCTCGTATTGGGGCTCCGCGGAATGAGCTGGTTTCGCTCGAAAAACACGACGCAGAAGCCCGATTTCACGGCGCTGCAAATCAACACCGCCGCCTCTACTCTTCCGATTCCGATTGTCTATGGCGTGAACAAGATCGCCGGGAATCTCGTCTGGTATCAGAACTTCTACGCGCTGGCGGGCAGGGGATCGGGAAAGGGCGGCGGCGGAAAGGGCGGCGGCGGCGGCGGATCGAGTGCGGCAACGGCGTCCTACACCTATTACGCTGACCTGATCATCGCGCTTTGCGAGGGGCCGATCAACGGCATCAACAACGTCTGGAAGGACCAGAGCATTTCGTCGCTCGGGCTTCTTGGCCTCGGCCTCGGCTCCGGTTCGGTCGGGCAACCGGTGTGGGGGTATCTGACCTCGTTCTACCCATCGCAAGCGATCGGCTACAGCGGTGTCGCGTTCCTCCCCGGCGCCAGCTTCAACCTCGGATCGTCGGCGACGATCGGCAACTGCACCTTCGAGGTCGAGGGGTTTTTCTCGGCTTCCGGCGTCAATAATTTCGACGCGGACCCGGCGCTTGTCATCTACGACTTTCTGACAAACCCGCAATACGGGTGCGGATTCAGCCCGTCTTCAATCGACACATCGACGCTCTACCGCGGGTCGGGGAGTTCGTTGGGCGATTTTGCGTGGGCCTCGGGGATCGCGTTTTCGCCGGCGATCTCGAGCCAAGAACAGGCATCGTCTATCCTCGCGCGCTGGCTGCAAATCCTTCAGGTCGGGGCGGTCTGGTCCGCCGGCAAGCTCAGGTTCATCCCCTATGGCGACACGGCGGTCCTCGAAGGATCGCTGACAACCTATCAATGGTCGGTTTCGATACCTCGTCTCGAGCCGGTTTCGGCCAACCTCCCGTTTCCCGGCCGGATCACGGTCTGCGGCCCGGCTCAATTCGCTGGCGACGGGGGCGTGATTTTCCAGAACAACGGGTTCCCGCTCGTCTTTATTGGCGCGATGATCCCGGTGGTTTCCGGAACCTACGGCATGATCACTCCGGGCGAATACATCTTCGCCTATGCCGATTCCGATAAGCCGGTGACGCTGACCTTTACCTATGCGGCGGCTGGTTCATATTCCCCGTCTCTGGCTGCGGTCTATACACTCACCGACGATGATTTTATCTACGAGGATGGCAAAGACCCGGTGCAGGTGGAGCGGTCTGACGTCTTCAGTCTTCCGACCGTCCAGCGTGTCGAGGTCCTGAGCCGATCAAACCGTTATGCGGCCGTGCCGTGCGAGGCCCGCGACCAAGGGCAGATCGAGACCTACGGCGCGCGCGTCGGAACAGTCATCCAGGCGCACGAAGTCTGCGACGAGTTCGTGATGGGGCCGCGCATCGCGCAGATGATCCTCCAGCGCGAACTCTACCTACGGTCGAAGTTCACGTTCCGGCTGTCGTGGGAATATTGCCTGCTCGATCCGATGGATATCGTCGCGATCACCGACACGGCGCTCGGGTTGCAGAACGCTCTTGTTCGGGTCGCCGGGATTGACGAGGACGACAACGGCCTCCTGACGATCACGGCCGAAGAACTTGTGATCGGCATCTCCTCGCCGAACGTCAACCCCTCAGCAACGAATGTTGCGACCAGCAAGAATTGGGCTGTCCCTGCGGTTGCCGTCAACAATCCGCTGATCTACGAGCCGCCCCCGGCGGCGACCGGCGGCATCGCGCAGGTTTGGGTCGGATGCTCCGCGGCCCCGCTCAATCCGACGCAATGGGGCGGCGCGAACGTCTGGCTCTCGATCGACGACGAAACCTACGATCAAGTCGCCCAAATCACGGCCCCGTTGCGCGAGGGCGTCCTGACGGCGCCTATGCCGGCCGTCGCGGGGTGGGACACGACAAGCACGCTTCTGGTCGACTTGACCATGAGCGCGGCTGCGATTTCGGGAACGTCGCAATCGGCGGCGCAGCAAGGCGCGACGCTTTCGCTCGTTGGGTCCGAGTTGATCTCGTATCAATCAGCGATCCTGACCGCACCCAACAACTACGCCGTCACCGGCATGCAGCGCGGACTCGGCGGAACTCCTGCGTCCGTTCATGTGGCGGGAGAACTGTTCGCTCGACTCGATGGGGCCGTGGTCAAATATGACCTCCCGCCGAACATGATCAACAAGACGGTTTACTTGAAATTCCAGAGCTTCAATGTTTACGGGGCCGGAATTCAAGATTTGTCGACGTGCGAGGTCTATTCGTTCACTCCGACTGGCGTCGGCGGCCCGGCTCCCATCATCGCTCAGCTTGAAAGCGGCCTCCCCGTCGATTTCGGCAATGCGTCCGATACTCCGGTCGTTATCGACGATCTCGGGACGGCCTCTGGCGCGATCCTCTACGCCGCCGACAACGGATTCATGACCACCCCGCAGCCGATCATTTCGCAGTTGCGCGCGGGGACCCCGGTTGATCTCGGCTCGGTCACCAACGCGGCGACGGTATCCGACGATCTCGGCCAGTCGATCGACCCCGAAACCGACATCATCAGCTTGGGAACCGCGCCATGAGCGAGCAACTTCAACTTCGCCGAGGAACGGCGGCGGCGTTGGCGTCGTTCACCGGGGCGGCCGGCGAGGTCGTTGTCGACACGACGAATAATCGCTTGGTCGTCCATGACGGAGTTACGGCCGGAGGAATCCCGGCGGCAAAGCTGTCCGAGGCGACGTCGGGGTCAGGGGGCGCCCCTTCCGGGGCCGTCGTCATGTTTGCCGGCACAACTGCCCCCTCGGGATGGCAGTTATGCGATGGGTCGGCGATTTCGCGCGTGGCAAATCCGAGCCTCGCGGCGCTCGCCGCGGCCGCCGGATATTCCGCGCCGTGGGGTCCAGGCGACGGCGCCACGACCTTCAATGTCCCGAACTATTGCAGCCGCGGACCGATATGCGCAGGGACCGGATCCGGGCTTTCGACGCGCGCGCTCGGCGCGGTCGGGGGTGAGGAATCGCACACCCTAACGCTCGCCGAACTGGCCCATCACACGCACTCGGACGCTGGTCATTCGCATGTCGACGCCGGTCATTCGCACAGCTACACGGCCACCGTTTCCGGCTCGACGCTGGCCGCCGGGTTCGGCGGCGGGACCGTCAATGCGAGCACCGCGGCGGCCTACGCCAATATCTCGACCAGCTACGCCAACATCAGCGCAGCGGGCGGCGGCAGCGCGCACAACAACATGCACCCGTTCTTCGCGATCAATTTCATCATCAAACTCTAGGCGGCCAGCGTGAGCGAACAGCTTCAGCTTCGACGCGGCCCCGCGTCGATCGTCGGCACAATGATCGGCGCGCAGGGCGAGCCGATCTTCGACACGACGAACAACCGCCTGACGCTCCACGACGGCATGACTCCCGGCGGCTGGCCGGCGGCGCGCATCGGCGATATGGCGGTGGGCCCGACCACCGGCGCAATGACGCAGGCCGGGATCGTCGAGGCGGTCCTGTCGCTCAGCGGAGCAACCGTCACAGGCCCTGCCTTTCCTCAGGGGGCGTTGATCCTCGGCGTATCCGTTCGCGTCGCAACAGCCATCAGCGGGGCGACATCCTTTTCTGTCGGAATCGACACTGGGTCGACGTCGCTCTATCTCGCAAGCGTCGCGGCGGCCGCGGGTTCGTCCGGCATCGGGGTGATCGGGGTGGGGTTGTATTGGTCGGCAACCCACTTGACGATCAGCGCCATTGGCGGGTCGTTCACCGGAGGATCGGTGAAGGTCGCCATCCACTACATCAACATTTCCGCTCCGTCGTGACGCCGGCGGCAGACCTGCCGTCCTGACCCTCTGTCCGTGGACTTCCTGATGCGAAAATCGGCTCTTATGGGCGCGCTGGCGCTCGCCCTCGCGATCGGCGGCGCGCAAGCGCAGACGACGCGCTCGGCGCAGCAGATCCAAATTAACGGTCATATTCAAGGGAATGGCGTCGGCGCAATCACCGGCCCGGTCCTTAACACCGTACTCAACAGCCTCATCACCGGCGCCGGAATGGTTGCAGACCAGAACACATGGTCGCAACCGAACACGGCGAGCCAACTCTGGACGTTCACCAACGGCCTATACCTCAACATGCCCTCGCTCGCGCCATCGACGGCGACCCTGAGCGCGAACGCCATGGGCCTCTACGCCTACGAGGTTCCGACCGGGACCGGCTGCGCGACCTCGACGGCGCATTCCTGCCGACTCAATCTCGTCTACGTCGGCGCGGACGCCATCGCGTCGCCGCAAGGGGCGGCGCACACCGCGTTCTATTCGAACTACGGCGGCACGACGATGACGGGAAACCGGGCCGTCGTAACCGTCAACGGGCTCCAGACGGCGACAACCGGGAACGGCATCAACTCTGGGGCCTCCTACGGCGCATTGTCGATCGGAAACGCCGTCACCGCGAACGACGGTGGCACCAGCGCGACCATCGAGCCGCAGACCGCCGGCCAGAACGAAGTGCTGAACGTCGTCATGAAGGCGGGTGCGGGCGCGACCAACTGGAACGCTTGGCAGGGCGCGGAAATCGACATGGTGACGGCCTCGGGCGCCTCGTCCTACGAGAAGGTCGGGATCCAGATCGTCGAATCCCCCGGCGGCGTCGGAGACGCGGTGGCTGGCTCCTATTTCGACGGCGCGCTCGCAATCGCGAACGGACCGTCCGCGGTCGGCTGGAAAAACGGCATCGTCTTCGGAGGCTTTCAAGGCTATTGGCCGCTGCAATCGACGGCGACAGCAATCGGCTGTCCCTACGGCTGTGGCGCGCTCGGCAGCGTCCTCGATTTCAGCGGCGCGACGATTTCCGGCAACTTCCTCGCCGGGCCCAGTTTCACTGTCGACGGCTCCGGCAACGAGACGGCGCTTTCGGTCAATTCCTGGCCGGTCGGCGTCTACCTCGCGACCGTCGTCAGCCCCGGCACCGGCGCCGTCCCCGGCGACGTCATCACGCCGACCGTCCCCGGCGCCACCGCGACCTCGAGCGCGAAGCTCGGCGTGGCGAGCACGCAGGTCGTGTCCATCGCCGCCGGCGCGGCTGGCGCCGGCTGCACGAACGGGACGTATTCTGTCACCGGCACGACCGGGATCGCGTCGTCATTCTGGACTGGAACCGCGACGATCACCGGCGGCGGGACGATCGCCTCGATCTCGCTCACAACAGGCGGCCAATATGGGCGCTCCGGAGGAAACCCGACGACCGCGGGCGATCCGCTTTCGGGCGTGACCGGATGCGCCACGATGCCCAAAGCCACCCTCACGATGGGCGTCAAATTCCTGACCATCGACGGCCGCGCGCAGGTCGGCGATTACTCCAAGGTCCCCGGTGGGACGGCGACGGTCACGGCCTATTCGTCCACCGGGTCGGAAAGCGGCCTCACTTTCACGCTTCAGTTCGCGCCGCTCGCGGCCGGCGTCAAGGACCAGTCGCAGGCCAGCGGCGGCGGCTTCGCAGGCGACATCTGGAACACCTGGCTCGGCTATCACGCATGCGGCTCCCTCTCCGGCCTCGGCGTCGAGAACACCTGCCTCGGCGAGTTGACCGGATCGGCGCAGACCTCCGGGCACTTCAACACCTACGTCGGGAACGTGGCCGGCTGGCAGGTCGTCTCCGCCAACGGCGCGACATCGGTCGGTAGCGACAGCATGCGCAACCTGACCGGAACGACGGAGACCTCGTGCGTCGGGCACTACGCCTGCGCCGGCCCGCTTACGGGGAGTCCGGCGCCAACCTACGGCGCGGCGGTCGGCGCCTATGCGCTGCAAAACATCGCGACCGGCGCGAACTACGACGTGGCTTTCGGCTACCAGGCGGGCATGGCCGCGGTGACGTCGGCCAACAGCGTCTTCCTCGGCCCGCAGGTCGGCGCGTCGGCCGCGTCCGCGGTCAGCCATGAGATCTACCTCGGGACCGGCAGCAACTGCGACGCCGCATCCTCGACCGAGATCAACGGGTTCCACCTTTGCGCGGCA
>CAIZGR010000817.1 GCA_903932535.1 uncultured Hyphomicrobiales bacterium
CGAACACGGAGGCCGGCAGCCTGTCGCGGAACGGGTCGAGCAGCGTAAGCTCGTCGGGACCGGGCGCGCCTTTCGCCTCCATCGGCGTGTTCGGGAAGAAGGACACGACCCGCTTGTACGCGGAATACATGACATTCTTGTTGGTCCATTCGAAGTCGAAGGCGAGGCCGATCGCCTCTCGCACACGCGGATCCTTGAACTGCTCCCGGCGGGTGTTGAGATACCAGCCTTGCGTGCGCGACGGCGCGCCGTCGTGCAGCGTCTCCTTCTTCACCCGTCCGTCCTTGACGGCGGGGAAGTCGTAGGCCGTGGCCCAGAAGCGCGAGGTGTATTCCTCGTGGAAGTTGATCGCCCCGGCCTTGAACGCCTCGAACGCGACCTGCCGCTCGCGGTAATATTCGAAGCGCAGCCGGTCGAAATTGTTTTGGCCCACGTTCACCGGCAGCTTCGCGCCCCAATAGTCGGGCCGGCGCGCGTATTCGACGAACCGCCCCTGCTCGAAGGCCTTGACCTTGTAGGGGCCGGAGCCGAGCGGGGCGTCGAGGGTGGCGGCGGTGAAGTCGCGGCCCTGCCACCAGGCGGCGGAGAAGACCGGCATGCCGACGACGATCAGATGCGCGTCGCGGCTGCGGTCCTTGACGAAGCGCACATGGACCACGCCGTCACCTTCGGCCGAGGCGGATTCGACCTCGCGGAGAAGCTGGGCGTAGATCGGATGGCCCTTGTCCTTGAGGACGTTCAGCGAGAAGGCGACGTCGGCCGCGCTCACCGGCGAGCCGTCGACGAACTTCGCCTCCGGCCTCAGCCGGAACCGATAGTCGAGCTTGTCGCCCGAGACGCGCACCGATTGCGCGAGCAGCCCGTAGACCGAATCGGGCTCGTCGCCGTTGGCGGTCATGAGGGTGTCGAAGGTGGCGCTCATGCCGGCCGCGCCGTTGCCCTTCCAACTGTAGATGTTGAGCGTGTCGAAAGTGTCGAAGTTCTGGTTGCCGCTCGTGCCGGTGATCTGGAGCGACAGCAGCCCGCCGGCCGGCGCGTCGGGGTTGACGTAAGAAAAATGCGGGAAGCCGGGCGGCAGGGCGAGGTCGCCGAACGACGACAGGCCGTAGGTCTCGACCCCGTCGCCGGCGAGGGCGGCGAGCGGGCGGGGCAGCGCGCCGAGCAGCGCGCCCGCCGCGCCGGCCTTCAGCGCCGACCTTCTCGAAATGAGCCATGCCATCGAATCGACTCCGCTTCCTGCGATTAACGCGCGTCGTGGCTCATTGCCAGCGACCGCGGCGAAAGCGAGGCGCAGATGGGCGGACGGGCGGGATCGCGGGTTAAAGTTCGCTCATGAAGGAAGCGCAACCGCCCTTGCCGCACCGGGCGGCCGGGGTGTAGGGCCGGATCGACCATGGCCTTCTCCGCTCCGACAGCCGACCCCCCTCCGTCGCCAGCCGGCGCCGTCGTCGTGCGCGCCCTCACTCTTGCCGACGCCGAGCCGGCCGCCGAAGTCATCCGCGCCGCTTTCGCCGCCCAAAGCCGCGCAACCACGCCGCCGTCCTCGGCCCTGCGCGAGACCACGGAATCCGTCGCGGCCAAGATCGCCGCCGGCGGCGGCTTCGGCGCGTTCGCCGACGCCCGGCTCGCCGCCGTGGCGCTGTGGCAGGTCGACGGCGACGCGCTCCTCGTCGGCCGCGTTTGCGCGATGCCCGAATGTCGCGGCCGGGGTCTGACCTCGAGGCTGATCGCCGCCTGCGAGTCCGCCGCGCGGGCGCGCGGCCTTGCGCGCTTGCGGCTCAGGGTGCGGCTGGAGCTGCCGGAGAACGAGCGGCTGTTCTCGCGCGAGGGTTTCGTCCGCGTTCGGACCGAGGCGCATCCCGGCTTCGACGCGCCGACCGTCGCCATCCTGGAGAAGCCGCTCCCGTGACCGTTTCCATGTCCCCCGACAGCGCGCCCGGCCGGCTGACGATCGATCTCGCGGCGCTCGCGGACAACTGGCGCGCGCTCGCAGGCCTCGCCGCGCCCGGACGCTGCGCGGCGGTGGTGAAAGCCGACGCCTACGGGATCGGCCTCGACCGGGCCGCGCCGGCGCTGTGGGCGGCCGGCGCGAGAACCTTCTTCGTCGCCCATCTCGGCGAGGGCCTGTTCGCGCGCCGCCTGCTGCCGCCAGAGGCGGAAATCTACCTCCTCAACGGGCTCGAGGCCGGCGCCGATCCGGCCGATTACCGGGAGCATCGTCTGAAACCCGCGATCGGGAGCCTCGAGGAGCTCGCGCGCTGGTCGGCCTTCGCGGCGCGAGCGGGAAGTCCCGCGCCCTGCGCGCTCCATCTCGACACCGGCATGAGCCGGCTCGGCTTTTCCTCGCTCGAGGCGCTCGGCGCCGCGATGGAGACGCACGGCGCCCTCTGCGGCGCCGGCCTCCTGATGAGCCATTTCGTGTCTTCGGAGATCCCGGACGACCCGCTGAACGCCCTCCAGATCGCGCGGTTCGCGGCGGCCCGGGCGGCGTTCCCGCATCTCTCGGCTTCGCTCGCCAATTCCTCGGGGATTTTTCTCCCTGAGCGCCCGATCTACGATCTCGCCCGGCCGGGCTATGCGCTGTACGGCGGCAATCCCACGCCCGGGCGGCCCAATCCGATGCGGCCGGTCGTGACCCTGACGGTGGCGGTGCAGCAGACGCGCTGGATCGAAGCAGGCGCGACCTGCGGCTACAACGCGCAATGGACGGCGAGGCGCCGGACGCGGCTCGCGACGTTGAGCGCGGGCTACGCCGACGGCCTGCCGCGCGGCGCCGGCGCGACCGACAGCCGCCCGGGCGCGGAGGTCGCCTTCGCCGGCCGGCGCTGCCCGCTGGTCGGGCGCGTGTCGATGGACCTGACCATCGCCGACGTGACCGACTTGCCCGAGGACGCCGTCACCGCCGGCAGCCGGGCGGAGCTCTTCGGCGCCGCGGTGGAACTCGACGACTTCGCCGCGCGGAGCGGAACGATCGGCTACCAAGCGCTGACCAGCCTCGGGGGGCGGTACCGGCGAGATTACGCGCAAGGCAAGTGAACAATTTGACCTGCGGCCCCCGCATCGATGGACCCGAGCGGACGTCTTGCGAACCCCGGCAGGCGGCCGTCTTGCCCGCCTCGATCGGGCCAAACGCGGTCGTGGAGCGAAAGGCCGACAGGAACGGGATGTCGGTCAAAAGCGCGACGAAGACTTGCGCTGGAAGAAGGCTACGGCGCAAACCCTCTATGCGCTATGCCGTGCAGTCCTTCACCGCCTTCTCGACAAAACCCAGAAAAGTCGTCATATCGAGTGGCTTTCCCTGGGTTTCGACAGAAAGTTGTTCGGCGATCGATACCATCGCCGATGACATCGCGCCCGAAATCAGCATGAACGGCGCCGTTTCTCCGACATGACGCAATGTCGCGGCAAGTTCAAGTCCGGACATTCTCGGCATGAACTGATCGACGACGAAGCAAGCCGGCGCATCCGGTTTTGCCGCGAGATAGGCCTCGGCCGAATCATACGCGGCGACGCGATGACCAACAGCCTCCAGCAGCATGGTCAGAGATTCACGGACCCCCTCGTCGTCATCGATAATCACGATCAAGCGTCGGCGTTCGTCCACCTCAAGACCTCAATCCGGCCTTGGCTTCCGAAAAAGTCCCTGCTGCTTGCGTCGCGCCGGTTCTCTCGTTTTCGGCGTTTTTCGGCGATTTTGATCGTAAGACTGGCGTCATGACACGTTCGAAGCAATTCCTGCAAACCGAATGGCTGACCGAGATCTGCGAACGGCCGCCGCGGAGATAATATTCGGCGGCTTCGATCCACTCCAAGGAACCGCCGGCCGGTTCCACGGGCAAAGCAACCTTCTGGCAATAGGAACACAACTTGACGGTTTGGACGCCGGGTCGAGGCTCTCGCCGTCCCGTCAACAAGTCAGCGGCAAAAAGGGGCAGCGGCACGCGCGGCGCCTCGGTGAGCACAATCGACTGGTAGAGGATCGCGAGCGGCGCCTGACCGCTCCTAATCAGCGAGAGCGACATGTGCATATTGCGTTCGATTTCGGGCGCATCGCAACGATATTCAAAGCCGACCGCGGGGAACCGGCCATTCCAGACTGCGTCGTGCAACTTGCGATAGCAGTCACGAACGTCGTCGCCATTGATATGCGAGAATATGTTCGTTCCGATCGCACGGTCGGCGACCCATGGCGCTGGCCCGGCATCGCGCTCTTCGGGCAGGAACGGGCCGCGCGAAAATCCCAATATGACGCCGTCGCCGTCGACCGCATAGGCGATCCCGAAGACAGCGTCCAGAATCGCTTTCGCAGGAACATCGAAGCTTGGATGTTTTCGCATGCCGTCCTTTTGCGGATTTTCAATTCGAGGGAGGACCATACCGCCTCCGCCTCGTGGGCGACCCGGATCCATTTTGTCTCACGCATTCAGACTGCGCGGCCCAGTGTCCGGGTTGTAGAAGAACGCGCCGCAAATCGCCAGACAGGAGTTTTACGCATGACGCGGGACGGCCCGGCCGTTTGCAGCAGCGCGTTGCGCGCCGATGGATGCGATCATCGTCGTCTTCATCGACGGACACGGGCGAACGCTCCGTCAATCCGGAGTTCCAGACACAACTCGGCTGTGCAGGAGACGAGATGTCGGCGAGGACCACGAGATGCGAAGGCTGCCGGCGCGGCCAAGGAGCGCGATCGCCTTTGCGTCTGGCGCATTCCCGTCGTCGAATTTGTCGAAAGGATATTCCCCCATGGTTCTATCACTCGGGCGCCGGGCGTTTGATTTTGACCGCCGGGAAGGCCTATGACCTCTGACGAGCCACGGTCCGCTCGACCAGCGCAATGACCTTCCCGGCGATCGGCCGGCCGGCGGCGCCAAGACCGATATTCTCATAATCGGAATTATGATAGAATGTGCTTGCTAAAAAGGGAAGCCCACCGTAGTGTGTTCCGGTTGCCCCGATCGGATTCGCGATGCGGCTTGCCAGGCCTCCGACCAGACCTCGGCGCGTATGGGGTGCGCGCGCGGGACCTTGTTTTCGGATTGGGTCTGCCGTCGGATCGCCGGGCGGCCATCGCCGCGACGGGGTCGGACATCGGCTCGTGCAGCCGAGAATGAGGCGGAAACGTGTCAAACACAGCCCCAGGCGTCCCGGTGAATCGCAATCTCGGGTCCAATGGCTTGGAATTCCTCGTTCGTCCTTCAAAATGGCGCGCGCCGGGCGCGATTCGGACCCGCTTCCCGGCCAGTCTGAAGAAGGATTTCGACGCTGACGCCGCCGAGTTGGGCGCCGAAACCCGTCCCTCGCGACCGGGTCGAGGCGATCGGGCGCGAGGCGCGCCAACGCCGGCGCGAAGGAAAGATCGGCGCATGCGTAGCTGGAAACGATTGGCGTGGCTCGCGCTGGCGATGGCGCTCGCCTTGGACGGGGCGCGAGCGGCCGAGACGATCGCCTTCCTTCGCCACGGCGAGAAGCCGCCCGCGGGCCTCGGCCAGATCGACTGCCAGGGCCTCAATCGGGCGCTGAAGCTGCCTGCGAGGCTCGCGGCGCTGTTTCCTCAGCCCAGCTTCGCAAAGCCTGCCGCGATCTTCGCGCCGAACCCGTCGGTCCGGGAGGACGACCACGGCGTGATGTACGATTACGTCCGCCCGCTGGCCACTATCGAGCCGGCCGCCATTGGGCTCGGCATGCCGGTCAACACGCAGTTCGGCTACGACGACGTGAAGGGACTGACGAAGGAACTCGGGAAGGACGACTACCGCGACGCCCTGGTCCTGGTCGCCTGGGAGCACCGGATGGCCGAGAAGGCCGTCCGCAAATTGATGAAGGACTACGGCGGCGATCCCGACATCGTGCCGAAATGGGAGCGGGACGACTTCGACAGCGTCTACGTGGTCACGATCGACCGCGCCGCCAACAGCGCGACGTTCGCGAAGAAGGCGGAAGGCCTGGACGGGCAGCCGGAGGCTTGCCCGCAGTAGAGCCGTTTCCCGCGCAGCGGCGCCCGCCGCCGCCCGTTAGGCGGTCCCTTCTCCCGTTGCGCTTGGCTTCACGGGAAAGGAGAGCGCCAGGAAGCTACGCGCAATCAGTGCGCCCGGCTGATGGCGAACTCGACCGCGTCGCGCAGGGCGTGCTTCCAGGGCGAGGCGGGGAACAGCTCCAGCGCGTCGAGCGCCATCGCGCCGTAGTGGCGGGCGCGCTCGATCGTGTCCTCGAGCGCGCGGTGCTTCTTCATCGTGGCGAACGCAAGCTCGAGATCGCCATCGACGATCTCGCCCTTCTCCAGCGTGCGGCGCCAGAAATCGCGCTCCGCCGCCGATCCGCGCCGGAAGGAGAGCACGATCGGCAGGGTGATCTTGCCCTCGCGGAAATCGTCGCCGACGTTCTTGCCGAGCTTGGCCGCCGATCCGCCGTAGTCGAGCGCGTCGTCGATGAGCTGGAAGGCGACGCCGAGATTCATCCCGTAGGCCCGGCAGGCGGCGATCTCGGCCTTGCCGCGCCCCGCCAGAATCGGGCCGACCTCGCAGGCGGCGGCGAACAGCGCCGCGGTCTTGGCGCGGATGACGGCGAGATAGGCGTCCTCGGTGGTTTCGGTGTCCTTGGCCGCCGAAAGCTGCATGACCTCGCCTTCCGCGATCACGACGGCCGCGGTCGAGAGCACGTCGAGACAGGACATCGATCCGACCTCGACCATCATCCTGAAAGCTTGGCCGAGCAGGAAGTCGCCGACCAGCACGCTCGCTTCGTTGCCCCACAGCACGCGCGCGGCCGCCTTGCCGCGCCGCATGT
Organism: uncultured Hyphomicrobiales bacterium; assembly: GCA_903932535.1. GTDB lineage: Bacteria > Pseudomonadota > Alphaproteobacteria > Rhizobiales > Beijerinckiaceae > Roseiarcus. The sequence continues at coordinate 6,784 of CAIZGR010000817.1, forward strand.
CGCTGTCGTCCACCACGTCGTCGTGCAGGAGCGTCGCGGTGTGCATGAACTCGACCGCCGCGGCGAGCTTGACGTGGCCGGCGCCGGCGTAGCCGCACATGCCGGCGGTCGCCAGCGTCATGATGGGCCGAAGCCGCTTGCCGCCCGACGCGATCAGGTGGTTGGCGACCTCCGGAATCATGGTGACGTCCGACCCCGTGCGCGACAGGATCGTCTGGTTCACCCGCGCCATGTCGTCGGCGACCAGCCTCGTCAGCGGCTCGATCAGGCGATCGACGGATTTTTCCTCGAGCGGAACCACAACACCCACGATACGCTTTCCCTTGCCATAGGCCGGAGGTGGACCATAAAGACGCGATATCCCCGCGGCAAGTGCGCGTTCAGGGTATCCCTTTGGTCGAAATCCTCAGAACCAACGATCTCGTTCTGATCAGCGCCGTCGAATCCCTGCTGAGGGCGGCGGAAATCGGTTGCTTCCTCGCCGATCAGCATATGGCGGCCGTGGAAGGGTCGCTCGGCTTCCTGCCGCGCCGCATCCTCGTCGACAGGGCGGAGGAAGGCCGGGCGCGCAGGCTTTTGCGCGACGCCGGCCTCGCCGACGAGCTGCGCGATGCCTGAAGAGACGGAGCGGGCCGATCCGCCCGAGGCGGACGGGTTGTCCTGCGACTCCTGGCTCGGGGGGCGGCTGACCCTTTCGCAGCCGCGCCGCGGGCACAGGATCGGCTCGGACGCGGCCCTGCTCGCCGCATCGGCCGACCTTGCAGACGGGCGCCTCGTCGACGTCGGGGCGGGGGTCGGGGCGGTCGGACTTGCAATCCTGCGCCGCAGCGAGCGCAGCGCGGCCGACCTGATCGAGGTCGACGCCGTGTTGGCCGAACTTGCCGAGGGCAACGCGGCGCGCAACGGTCTCGCGGAGCGGGCGCGGGTTGCGCAGGCCGACATTTTCGACCCCCCAGCCCGGCGCGCCGCCGGACTCGCGGACGAAGCCGCCGATCTCGTCGTCACCAACCCGCCGTTCTTCGCGCCCGGCGCGGTGCGCGTTTCGCCGGACGCGGGCAAGGCGCGGGCGCATGTGTTCGCCGGCTCCGCGGGCGAAGCGCCGCTCGCCGGCTGGATTCGCGCCTGTCTGGCGCTGCTGAAGTCCGGCGGCCGGTTCGCCATGATCCACCGCCCCGACGCGCTCGCCTGCATCCTCGCGGCGGCCGAGAACCGGCTCGGGGCTTTGGCGCTGATGCCGGTTCACCCGCGCGCCGGCGCCTCCGCCCATCGTCTCCTCGTCTCCGGCGTGAAGGGCTCGAAGGCGCCGCTCCGGATCGCGCCGGGGCTGTTCCTGCACGCGGCGGACGGCAAGCTGACGCCCGAGGCGGACGCGATCCATCGCGGCGAGCGGCCGATCGACTGGGGCCTTGCGTAAGCGAATCGGACGGAGGGCGCCCGCCGCCCCGGGCGCCCGGGACGCGCGCCCTCCAAGGCCCTGCGATTCCGGGATTTGAGCCCGCGACGGCCGCTGCTATGCTGCCCGCCATGTCCGACGCGTTCCTCCGACACATCCGCGCGACGCTCGACGAAATCGAGGCGGCCGGCCTCACCAAGCGCGAGCGGCTCCTCGCCGGGCCGCAGGGCGGGCGCATCCGCGTCGCCTCCGGCGGCGGCGCGCGCGACATGCTCAACCTCTGCGCCAACAACTACCTCGGTCTGGCCGATCACCCGGACGTGATCGCGGCGGCGAAGCAGGCGATGGACGGGTTCGGGTTCGGCATGGCCTCGGTGCGCTTCATCTGCGGCGCGCAGACGCTGCACCGCGAGCTCGAGCTTGCGATCGCAAGCCATCTCGGCAAGGACGACGCCATCGCGTTCGCCGCCTGCTTCGACGCCAACGGCGGCGTGTTCGAGCCGCTGATGGGCGAAGAGGACGCGATCATTTCGGACGGCCTCAACCACGCCTCGATCATCGACGGCGTGCGGCTTTCCCGGGCGAAGCGCTATCGCTTCGCCACTTGCGATATGAACGCGCTCGAAGATTGCCTGAAGCGGTCGCATGCGGACGGCGCGCGGTTCAAGCTGATCGCGACCGACGGCGTGTTCTCGATGGACGGCACGGTGGCGAAGCTCCCGGAGATTTGCGCGCTCGCAGAGCGCCACGGCGCGATGGTTCTGGTCGACGACTGCCATGCGACCGGGCATCTGGGCGAGCAAGGCCGCGGCACGCCGGCGCTGACGGGCGCGGGCGACCGGGTCGACATCGTCACCGGCACGCTCGGCAAGACGCTGGGCGGCGGCATGGGCGGCTTCGTCGCGGCGGCGCAACCGATCGTCGACCTCCTGCGCCAGCGGGCGCGGCCCTACCTCTTCTCCAATTCGCTTGCGCCGCCGGTCGCCGCCGGCGCGCTGAAAGCGCTCGAGATCGCCATTGCCGCCGACGACCGCCGCGCGCTCCTCGGCGACCATGCGCGGCGGTTCCGCGCCGGCGTCGAGGCGGCCGGCTTCACGACCCTGCCGGGCGTCACGCCGATCATTCCGGTCATGCTCGGCGAGGCGCGGCTTGCGCAGGATCTGGCCGCGGCGCTCGATCGGCGCGGCGTCTATGTCGCGGGCTTCTTCTTCCCCGTCGTGCCGAAGGGACAGGCGCGCATCCGCACGCAGATGTCGGCGGCGCTGACGGCGGAGGACGTCGACTTCGCGATCGGCGCCTTCGCCGACGCGGGGCGCGCGCTGGGGATGGTTTGAAGGCGACAGGCCGCCGCGCGCGGCCTGACAGGGAGAGAGGCTATGGCAGGAGAGCTGGCCGGCAAGGTCGCCGTCGTGACCGGGGCGGCGTCGGGCATCGGGCTGGCGAGCGCCGAGGCGATGCTGGCGGCGGGCGCGCGCGTGGCGATGGCCGACCGCGACGAAGCGGCGCTGACGGCGCTCGGCGCCAGGCACGGCGACGCGGTCATCCCTGTGGTCGTCGACCTGCTCGACCCGAAGGACTGCGCTTCGCTGATCCCACGGGTGCTCGAGGCCGCGGGCCGGATCGACATTTTGCACGCCAATGCCGGCGCCTATGTCGGCGGCGACCTGATCGACGCCGACGCCGCCGCCATCGACCGTATGCTGAACCTCAACGTCAACGTGGTGATGAAGAACGTCCACGACGTGCTGCCGCACATGATCGCGCGGCGGACGGGCGACGTCATCGTCACGAGCTCGCTCGCGGCCCATTACCCGACGCCGTGGGAGCCGGTCTACGCGTCGTCCAAGTGGGCGATCAACTGCTTCGTCCAGGTGGTGCGGCGGCAGGTGTTCAAGCACGGCGTCCGCGTGGGCGCGATCTCGCCCGGCCCCGTCATCACCGGCCTGCTCGCCGACTGGCCGCAGGACAAGCTCGACGAAGCCAAGGCGGCCGGAAGCCTGCTCGAGGCGAGCGAGGTGGCCGACGTGGTCCTGTTCATGCTGACGCGCCCGCGCGGCATGACGATCCGCGACGTGGTGATGATGCCCACCAACTTCGACCTCTGAACCGCGGCGCCCGCCGCCGACCCCTCGGGAGCCCCAGGATGCGCGCCCTCGTCAAGGAGAAGCCCGAGCCCGGCCTTTGGCTCGCCGACCTGCCGATCCCGGCGATCGGGCCGGACGACGTGCTGGTGAAGATCAAGAAGACCGGCATCTGCGGCACGGACGCCCACATCTTCAACTGGGACACGTGGGCTCAGAAGACGATCCCGACGCCGATGACCGTCGGCCACGAATATGCGGGCGAGATCGCCGAGGTGGGCGCCGGCGTGAAGCGGCTCGTGGTCGGCCAGCGCGTCTCGGGCGAGGGCCATGTCGTCGGCACGCGGAGCCGGGCGGCGCGCGGCGGGCGCTATCATCTCGACCCGGAGACCCGGGGCATCGGGGTCGACATCCCCGGCGCCTTCGCCGATTATGTCCGCGTGCCGGCGTTCAACATCGTGCCGCTGCCCGACGCGGTCGACGACGAGCTCGGCGCGATTCTCGATCCGCTCGGCAACGCCGTCCACACCGCGCTGACCTACGACCTCGTCGGCGAGGACGTTCTGATCACCGGCGCCGGCCCGATCGGGATCATGGCGGCGGCGGTGGCGCGCCATGTCGGGGCGCGGCACGTGGTGATCACCGACGTCAATCCGAAGCGTCTGGCGCTCGCCGCCGAGGTCGCCGACGTCCTGCCGGTCGACGTGTCGCGGGAAGACCTGAAGGCGGTGATGGCGCGGCTGAAGATGGCGGAGGGCTTCGACGTCGCGCTCGAGATGAGCGGCGCCCCGAGCGCCTTCGATCAATTGTTCGATTCGATCGTCACCGGCGGCCGGGTCGCGCTGCTCGGCCTGCCGGCGCGGCCGACGCTGGTCGACTGGAACAAGGTGATCTTCAAGCAGTTGACGCTCAAGGGCGTTTACGGCCGCGAGATGTTCGAGACCTGGCACAAGATGATCGCCATGCTGGAAAGCGGGCTCGACATCCGCAAGGTCGTCACCCACCGCCTGCCGGTCGAGCGCTTTCGGGAAGGCTTCGAGATCATGCGCCGCGGCGACAGCGGCAAGATCGTGCTCGACTGGAGCGCGTGAGCGAGAAGCGCGAACCCTGCCCCCATTCTCGATCCGTCGCGGCCTGAGCCGCGACCCCCTCCTCGACGAAAAGCCGCCCGTGAGGGCGGCTTTTTTATGACGTGCGGCCGAATCGCCTCAATCGAACGGGCCGACCGGCAGAATGGTGTAGCCGAAGTCGCCGTTGATGATTTCCGCCGCGGAGAGATAGGCGGCGAGGGCCGCCGTCACGAGCCCCAGATAGCCGCCCGCCGTATGCAGGACCGGCATGGCGAACGCCGCTCCGCCCGCGAGCAGGAAGAACGTGATCCACAGGGCCAGAAACGTCAGCA
>CAIZGR010000818.1 GCA_903932535.1 uncultured Hyphomicrobiales bacterium
CTGCCTCGGTCGTGGCGCCGAATCGGAAAAGGCGGCGCAACCGATTGAAAAAACGCAATTCGGAGTTGGAAACGGATTCCCCCTCTCCCTGGTGGGCGAGGACGCCGTCGCAGCGCGTCGAAAGGCGCCCGTCCACAGGCGCGCGGCGCCCGCCGGACGCGGCGGAGCCGCCTCACTCCGGCGTCGGCCGCAGCCCCCACTTTTCCGCGAGCGCAAGACATTCGGCGACCGGCGCGACGCCTTCGGTGGTCGAGACGGCGCGCATCGAAGCCGCCGCCGAACTGTGCGCCAGCCGCAGGCACTGGAGAATCGGCCAGCCCTCGTGCAGACCGTAGATCATACCTGCGGCGAAGGCGTCCCCCGCCCCGTTGACGCCTGCGACCTCGCTCGCCGGCATCGCGACCGAGCCGAGCGCGAGGCGCGTTCCGTCGCGCCCGCCCGCGACCGCGCCCTCCGGGAAATGGGCGACCACCCAATCCATCGCGCCGCGCTCCAGCAGGACGGCGATGGCGCGGCCGACCGCGGCGACGTCGGTCGAGTCGTCGGGGCGGCGGGTCGGGAGCCCCGCGAGCGCGCCGATCTCGAAGTCATTGACGATCAGGAAATCGAGATGCGGCAGGCACGGGCGGCCGAGTTCCGCGAGGCGCCCGGCCGACGTCGTCATCAACTCGAGGTTGGTCCGGAGGCCCGCCCGCCGCGCCGCCTTCAGGACGGCGACCCAGCCATTGGCGTCGTCGCGCCACGGAACATCCATCGCCGCATGCGCGCCCGGCAGGCCGAGATGGAGGATGCGCGCCCGGGTCGCCGAGAAGTCGAAATGGCCGGGCGTCATCGCCGCCCCGACGCCGCTGTGGAAGAAATGGGTGCGGCGGCCGGTTTCGAGCACGTTGATCGCGTCGACGCTCATCGTCGCCCCGCCCGGCAGCGCCCTGAGCCCGGCCCGGGCGACGCCGTGCGCGTCGCACTCCGCGCACAGAAATCGGCCGAGGTCGTCGGCGCCGATCACGCCCATCGCCTCGACCGGAAAGCCCGGATCGAGCCGCTCAAGGTCGATCGCCATGTTGTAGCCGGACCCGCCGCCCTGCCGGTCGATCCGCACGACCTCGGTGACGGTGTCCTGCTCGGGCCAGCGGAGAATCGACTTGTTGAAGTCGACGCAGAACGATCCGGCCGAAAGCACCCCTCGTCGCGCGTTCATGTCGCCTCAGCCGTGTCGCAGGACGGCTTCGGTGATCTCGATGTCGTCGGCGAAGGCGCGCACGGGCCTCAGACCCTTGCGGCGAAGCGCGTCGTGATAGTCCTCGACCGCCTCGGTCGGGGTCAGCGCGCCGTCCGACACGGCGCGCATCAGGCGCACGATGTCGAGCGGCGATTCGGCGAGGTTGATCTTGCGGCCGAACAGGGCGACCCGCGCGCCGTACTTCTGCGCCTGCGAGATCAGCTCGAAGCAGTCGCGCGTGGTCCCGGCGCCGCCGCCGAGCACGCCCACCACGAGGCCCGGATCGTAGGAGACCAGCTCGTCGAGCGCCTTCGGGCCGTTGTAGACGATCTTCAGGAAGCGCGGCCGCTCGGCCTCGGTGAGGCCGGCGAGACAGCGGACGATCGCGTCGTTGACGAAGGCCGGGATCGATTCCGGCTCGAGGTTCGCGTCGACGTTCGGGTTGAACACCTCGAGGAAATAGGAAAAGCCGTGCGCCGCCGCATCCTCGCGGAACGCAGCGAAAGCCGCGAGCGAGGCGAGGTCGGCGTCGAGGTCGTTGGTGAAGGTGATCGAGTAGAGGCCGAGGTCGGTCAGCGCCTTGACGCGCGCGAGCGAGGCGGTGCGGAACGGCCGCGACGGATGATGGTGGTAGGTCGCCCCCCGGTGCCGCCAGATGTCGGTGGTGTCGTTGGCGCGAATCGCAGGCTTGACCTTGGAGCCCGCGAAGGCGTTGCGCTCGACGAGCTTTTCCAGGTTGCCGGCCGAAGTCAGCATGACGTCGACGACATCCTGCCCGATCACCGCCTCGATCGACTTCAGGAACTCCTCGCGGGTCCGAAAACGCGGGTCCGCCCCTTCCGGCCCGCGCGCCGGGCCGACCGCGTGCAGGCCGGGGCCCATGTCGGGGTCCTTGGCGTCGGCAATGATGAAATCCGTGCGCTTATCCGAGCCTGCGCGAATCCGCGCAAGCTTGTCTTCGAGACGAGTCATACCGGCCTCCCGCCGTGGGGCTTCGCCGACTATAGTCGGGCGATGCGGCGTGGCAACGGTGACAGGCTAGCGCGGCGCCGCCCCGGACGCTAGGAAGGCCGTCGACCGGCAATCCGCTGCGGACCCGGCGCATGATCGGGATCTTCATGGCCGAACGCCTCCGCATTCTCCTCGTCGGCGCCTCGGGCGTGCTCGGCCGGGCCGTCGCGGCCGAGCTTTCGCCGCGCCACGACATCGTCACCGCCGGGTCGAAGTCGGGCGAGATCCGAATCGACATCGCCAATCCCGCCAGCATCGAGGCGGGCCTGACGGCGGCCGGCGCGCTCGACGCCGTCGTTTCCTGCGCCGGAGCGGTGAATTTCGCGCCCCTCTCGGCGATCGGGCCGGCGCGAATCGAACAGTCGTCCTACGGCCTCGGCCTCGCCGACAAGCTGATGGGGCAGGTCAACCTGGCGCTCGCGGCGCGCGACCGTCTGCGCGCCGGCGGCTCGATCACGCTGATCGCCGGCGTGCTGTCGCAAGCGCCGATCGCGGCCGGGTCCTCGGCCAGCATGGTCAACGCCGCCGTCGAGGCTTTCGTCATGGCGGCGGCGATCGAGATGCCGCTCGGCCTGCGCATCAACGCGGTGAGCCCGACGGTGTTCGAGGAATCGATGGCCGACTACGGGCCGTTCTTTCGCGGCTTCGATCCGGTCCCGGTCGCCCGCGCCGCGCGCGCCTTCAGCCGCAGCGTCGAGGGGCAGGAAACCGGCAAGACCTACCGGGTGATCTGACGTCCATAACACCCCCTCGTCCTTCGACAGGCTCAGGACGAGGGCGATGGGAACGCGATGAAAGCCTTTTTCCGCTATGTCGCCCTCGCGGCGCTGACCCTCGCCCTGTTCGCGGCTTGGCCCGGTCTCGACCTCGCCATTGCGCATCTCTTTTACGACGGCGGCGGATTTCTCGGCCATGGCGCGCCCGAACGGTTCGGCCGCGACTTTTTCCGGGTGACGCCGTTCGTCGTGTTGGCGCTCTATGCCGCCTTGTGGCTCGCCAAGCGCCGGGGCCATTGGCGAGGCTGGGCGCCGAGCGGACGAGCGATGATTTTCCTGATCGCCACCCTCGCCGTCGGGCCGGGCCTCGTCGTCAACCTGAGCCTCAAGGACCACTGGCACCGGCCGCGGCCGGTCCAGACGCAGGATTTCAATGGCCCGAGCGCCTTCAAGCCCTGGTACGAAGGCGACGGCGGCTGCGCCAAGAACTGCTCGTTCGTGTCCGGCGAGGCGGCTGCCGGCTTCTGGATGGTCGCGCCTGCGAGCGTCCTGCCGCCGCCGTGGCGGGAGCCGGCGATCGTCGCCGCCTTCGCATTCGGCGCCTTGGCGAGCCTGCTGCGCATGGCCTTCGGCGGCCATTACCTCTCCGACGTGCTGCTCGGCGGCCTCGTCACCCTGATCATCGTCGAGATCGCGCGGGCGCTCATTTGGCCGCGGGGGAGAGATCCCGCCGCCCCGGAGGCGGACGATTCCGTCCCGGAAAGTCGCACGGCGGCGGAAACGGTCGAAGCGGCGCTCGCGTCGCGAAAAGCCGAGGGCCGCTAGCCGACCTTCTCCGCGAGCCACATCTTGATCAGCGACTGATAAGGCACGTCGCGCTTGTGAGCCGCAATCTTGATCTGTTCGAGCAGGCTGACCGGCAGGCGCAGCGAGATCGCCGTCGTGCTCGGCTGAAGATTGGGGAGACGGACGGACTCGGCTTTGGTCCAGTCGAGGCCGGCTGATGAATCCTCACGCTCCCAATAAGCCCGCTCCTCGGCTTCCGTCGCGAAGGCGGGAACGGACTTACGCGTCTTGGTCATAGACAACCCTTTCCTTCGCGCTCATGTCGCGGGCGGAGACGACTCGAATCAGGGTCGCGTTCCGGCGCAGCGTGAACGTGATCTGCAAACGCCTGCCGGCCTCGGTGCGCCCCAAAGCCTGAAATCGCTGCTCCAGCGCGCTGTGGCGGTCGTCCGAGAGCACAAGCAGCGGCTGATTGAAGAACGCCTGCTCGGCCTCGGCCTGAGTGACGCCGTGCTTGTCCGCGCTTTTGCGCGCATTGCCGGCGTCCCAGTCGAACCCGGCGACGCGCGCCCAATCGATCATCGACGTATATTATGATCATACACAGGGTCGTCAAGCGCGCGGCCATCCCCGGCGCGGAGCCGGGTCCCGCCGGCGAGCGCCCAAAGCGGCTGTCGCCGGCCGAGCCCGAGGAGCGGTTGCGCGCACCGCGGCGAGGTTATAAGTCCGGGCGACATTCTCCCCCCGCCGGAATTCCTGAGCCCTATGTCCAGCCCCAAGCCCAAGATCAAGCGCGTCGTCCTCGCCTATTCGGGAGGGCTCGACACCTCGATCATCCTCAAGTGGCTTGCCGAGACCTACGGCGCCGAGGTCGTCACCTTCACCGCCGACCTCGGCCAGGGCGGGGAATTGGAGCCGGCGCGGGCCAAGGCGGAGATGCTGGGGATCAAGCCCGAGCACATCTTCATCGAGGACCTGCGCGAGGAATTCGTGCGCGACTATGTGTTCCCGATGTTCCGCGCCAACGCCCAGTACGAGGGCCTCTATCTGCTCGGCACCTCGATCGCCCGGCCGCTGATCGCTAAGCGCCTCGTCGAGATCGCGCGCGAGGTCGGCGCCGACGCCATCTCCCACGGCGCGA
>CAIZGR010000819.1 GCA_903932535.1 uncultured Hyphomicrobiales bacterium
CAATCATCGGCGCGTTTCTCGCGGTGTCGCCGGGAATCGTGCTCGCCGGGCGCCTCCTGGCGCTGGTGGGCGGCTACCCGCCGGATGCAATCGTGATCAGCCAGTCCGCGCGCAAACTCTATCTCGTCCTCGACGGCCGGACGGCGATCGCCTACCCCGCCGCCGTCGCGAAGCGCGGCATGGCTGGAGCGACGCGGCGCGCGTGGCGGCCAAATACGTCGAGCCGGCGTGGTCGCCTCCCGACTCGGTCCGGCGCGACCATCCTGGACCGCCCGGCGTCATCACCGGCGGCTCGCCGAACAATCCGGTGGGCGCGCGCGCGCTCGTTCTCGACCGCTCCGAGATCGCCATCCACGGCACGACGCTGGCGATGCGCGCCTCGATTGGAACCGCGGCCTCCTACGGCTGCATCCGCATGCGCGACGAGGACGTCATCGACCCCTATGACCGCGTGGCAGTGGGCGCGCCGGTGATGATAAGGGAGTGAACCGCGCGCCTCACGCCGCCCGCCGGACCTCGATGGTCAGATGGGAAAGCGCGGGGAAGCGCGCGAGCTTTGCGCGGTAGTCGGCTTCGCCGCGCCCCGACGGCGTGACGACCGAGACGATCGCCCCGAGATGGCCGGGGCCGAGACGCCAGAGGTGGAGGTCGGCGATGAGGTCGCCGTCCGCCTCGATCGTCCTGCGCAGGCTGTCGGCCATGCGGCGGTCGGGATTCATGTCGAGGAGCACGGCGCCGGTGTCGCGGATCAGCGCCGTCGACCAGCTCGCGATGACCAGCGCGCCGACGAGGCCGACCAGGGGATCGACCCAGGGCCAGCCGAACAGCCACGCCAGGATCAGCCCGGCGATGACGGCGACCGACACCGTGGCGTCGGCGAGAACATGCACCACCGCCGCGCGCATGTTGTTGTCGCGCGTCGCCGCGGCGTGGGCGTGGGCGTGGGCGTGCTCCTCGAAGGCGACCGTCGTCGCCCGGCCGTCGATGGTCACGACGGCCGCGAAGGCGTGCGGCTCCGGAACTTCGTCGCGCGACTCGAGAAATCCGCCGCGGTCCGCGAAAGCGAACATCTGACGCGCGCCGTCAGGCCGTATGGTCTCCACCGAAACGGCGGCGGCCGACGGCGCGAGACCGATCCCGCTGCGCAGGCGGAAGCGCGGCGGAACGCCGTCCTCGAACACCTCGAGGATCACGGCGCCTCCGGGCGTCTCGATCCGTTTCGCCTCGTCGTGCGCGTGCGCATGGCCGTGGCCGTGCGCATGGCCGTGGCGATGATCGCCGGCGCCGAGCAGCCAGGCGCTCGCGAGGTTCACCGCGAGGCCGAGCGCAGCGATCGGGATCGCCTCGGCGAACCGGATCGGAACGGGCGACAGGAGCCGCTCGACCGCCTCCCAGCCGATGAGCAGCGCGATCATGGCGAGGATGATGGCGCTGGTGAAGCCGGCGAGATCGCCGAATTTTCCCGCCCCGAAGGTGAAGCGCGGATCGTCGGCGTAGCGGCGGGCGAAAGCATAGGCCAGCGCCGCGAGCAGGAGCGCGCCCGCGTGGGTGCTCATGTGCAGCCCGTCGGCGATCAGCGCGATCGAGCCGAACAGCCAGCCGCCGACGATCTCGACCGCCATCATCGCCGCGCAGAGCGCGATCACGGCCCAGGTCCGGCGCTCGCTCTTCTCGTGCCCGTCGCCGAGGAAGGCGTGGCTGTGGAAGGCCGCGAAGGCCGCGCTTTCGGGTTCGGTCATCGGTTGCGCCTCATCGCAGATAGGTCCGCACGACATCGAGCAGCTCGCCGGCCGCCTCGAGGTTCAGGGCGCCGGGATGGCGTTCGGGGTCGACGAGATGGGTCATCACATGGTCCTCGACCACTTCGGCCATCAGGCCGGTGGTCGCGCCGCGCACCGCGGCGATGAGATGCATCACCTTCTCGCAGCCCGCCTCGTCGTCGAGCGCCCGTTCGACCGCCTCGACCTGGCCGCGGATGCGACGCACGCGCGCAAGCAGCTTCTCCTTGTTGCGGATGGTATGGGTCATGCCGCGATTGATAAGATACCCCTCTACCCTATGCAAGGGCGAAGCTTGCACAAGAGCCCGAAAGGGGTAGATCGGCGAAGCGCATTCGCCCTTGCGCGGTCGGACAAAGCCGGGAATTCCTCTCGGGCGAGCGGCGCCGCAGGCGGCGGCCCCCTCCCGCCGCCCGGACGGAGGACCCAAAATGCGCAAGTTCGGTCTTGTCGTAGCGACGATGGCCGGCGGCTTCGGCGCCGGCGGCGCCGAAGCACTGACGCTGACCAGCCCGGATATCGAGCCCGGCGGCAAGATCGCCGAGGAGCAGGTGTTCAAGGGCTGGGATTGCGCGGGCGGCAACGTTTCGCCTGCGCTCGCATGGAACCACGCCCCCAAGGGAACGAAAAGCTTCGCCGTAAGCGTCTTCGATCCCGACGCGCCGACCGGCTCGGGGTTCTGGCACTGGTGGGTCGTCAATCTCCCCGCCGACGCGACCGGCATGCCCAAGGGCGCGGGGGCCGGGGCTGGCCTCCCCGCCGGCGCGGTGCAGGGCCGCAACGATTTCAGCGCGGTCGGCTATGGCGGACCCTGCCCGCCCAAAGGCCCGCCCCATCATTACGTCGTCACCGTCTACGCGCTCGACGTCGACAAGCTGGACATGGACGCGAACGCCTCGCCCGCGGTGATCGGCTTCGACGTCCATGCCCACACGCTGACGAAGGCGACGCTGACCGGGCTGTACGGACGGCGTTGAGGGGGCGCCCCGCTTGCGCGGAGCAGACGCTCACGCCCCGCCGCGCGCGCCGATGACCAGCAGGACGCCGAACCCGAGCACCGCGAGGGACGCGGCGAATTCGAAGGCCCGCGCGACCAGCGCCGCCCGCGAATCTTCGCCCGAGGCGAAGCGCACCGCGACCGCTTTGGCGAACACCGCCAGGAACGCGAGCGCGCCGGTGGTGACTGCGACGCCGAGCGCCATCGCGTAGGTCGCGGCGACCCCGGCCGGAAACACCCCCTGGGCGAGGGCGAACACCAGCACCAGGATCGCCCCCGAGCACGGGCGCGCGCCGGCCGCGATCACCGTGCCCGCCGCATCGCGCCACGAGAGGGCGCCGGAGATCGCCGCCGCGTCCGGCGCGCAGCACAGGCCGGCGGCCGCGCCCGGCTCGACGGCGCGGTAGGCCGCCGCCGAAAGGGTGCGCGGCCTCGGGCTCCAGGCGATCCCGGCGAAGCCCGGCGCCGCGTCCAGCGCCGCGCGGCGGGCGAAACGCTGCCGGAGCGCCGCGATCAGCGCTCCTCCTTTGCGCCAGGAGAGCCACAGGCCGATGGCGGCGACGCCCGCAGAGCTTACGATCGCGAGCCAATCGGCCGCGGCGTTCATCTGCGAGGCGGTCGCGTTGAGGATCAGAGCCGCCGCCCCGACCAGCGCCACCGCGACCGTCGCCTGCAAGAGCGCGGCGAGGAGCGCCATGACCGCGCCGCGCCGGAGCGAGCGCTCGTTGGCAACCATATAGGAGGCGATCAGCGCCTTGCCATGCCCGGGCCCGGCCGCGTGGAAAACGCCATAGGCGAGCCCCAGCGCGACGAGCCCCCAGAGCGCGGATGGGTCGCCGTGCAAGGCGTGCACCCGCTCGGCCATGAGGTGGGTGAGGCGCGACTGCTCGCCGAGAAGGAAGCCGGTGACGCCCCCTTCCGCCCCGCCGCCGCCTTCGCTGCCGCCGACCGCGAACGGCCGATGGGCGAGCTGAGCGGACGCGGCGGCTGCGTGAAGGAGGAGGACCGCGAGCGCGGCGATCGTTCGGGCCGGCTTCGTCATGGGCAGGCGACGATCGCGGTGCTCGCCATCTTGAACCCGAAGTTGGCGCCCGGCGACAGATTGGTGAAATAGGACTCCGAGAGCTTCGACTTGTCGGCCTCCTCGAGCGGCTTCGGCCGGGCGACGGAGGCGGAGCAGCCGGCGGGCGCCGAGACGAGCGTGATCGGCGCCTTGTCGTCGTACTCGAAGTCGATGAAAAACTCCGGGTCGGCGACGCGCAGCGTCAGCAGCTTCGAGGGCCGCGCCGGCTCCCTGAGCGGAACGGTGACGTGAAAGGCGACCAGATGGTCCGGCCGCTCCTCCATCCAATAGTCGGTGACGGAGCCGAACTCGACCGCCTTGCCGCCGATCTTGAGCGTGGTGAAATAGCCGGCTTCGGCGAGGCCGCCGGCGTTCTCCCTCGCGAGCGGCTCGAACTGCTCGCGCTTGACGAGCTCACCGGGCTTGGCGAGGCCCTGGGTCGCGAACGACGAATACATCTCGTCGAACACCCAGTCGTGCACCACCGCGGCGATCTTGCCGTCGGGGGTGAAGGCGAGCTGGCTCCTCACCGTCACCCAGACATGGGGATGGGCCGCCGCCGGCGCGGCGGCTGCAAGCGCGAAGACGAGCGCCGCGGTCCCTGCCGTTTTCCGCAAGCCAATCAACGAATCGCCGCTCCATAGCCCGCGCGAACCTGTCGTAGGCGCCTCTTGCGGGCAAAGTGCGGCGACCCGATGGCGGGCGGCCCGCCCGTCGACCGCTATCCTTTCAGCAATTGTTAAAGCAATCGCTTCAAGCTAGCGCCATGGCGCGTCGCGTTCGGCCGTTGGTGCTTGCCTCTCTGGCCGCCCTGATCCTCGCGGGCTGCGGCTTTTTCAGCCGTCCCGAGCGGCCGGCTTGGCGGACCCAGGCCGAGAACGCGTGCTTCGCCCGCAATGCGGTCAGGGTTTCGGACTTCGTCGTCCCTTCCCGCGCCATCGACGGCCCCGGCATTTGCGGCATGACCCGGCCGCTGAAAGTCTCCGCGCTCGACGACGGCCATGTCGGCCTCGACAAGCGGCTCACCATCGACTGCCCGATGATCCCGGCGCTCGAAGCGTGGCTCGGCGACGTCGTCGAGCCGGACGCTCAGGCGCGTTTCGGTCAGAGGGTGATTATCGTCAACGTCTTCGGCGCCTATTCCTGCCGCCCGATCGACGACGAGCCGGGCGCGCGCCTTTCCGAGCACGCCTTCGGCAACGCGGTCGACGTCGCCGGCTTCACCCTCGCCGACGGGCGGACGCTGCAATATGTCCGGGACTGGAAGAGCGCCGGCACGCAGGAGGCCGCCTTCCTGCACGAGGCCCACGCGGGGGCCTGCCAGTATTTCACCACCGTGCTCGGGCCGGGATCGGACGTCTTCCACTACAACCACATCCACCTCGATCTCGCCAATCACGGCGCGACCAACACCGGCCCCAGGCGCATCTGCAAGCCGGCGCCGGCGCCGAGCCTCTTGCCGCCCCCCGCCGCGCCGGACCGCCTGCCGCCCGCTCCCGAGATCGAGGAGCCGCTCGACATCGCCCGCATCGGCGACCCGCGCGCCGTGGCGCTGGCGCCGCCGGCGCAAGTCCCAACGGCGCAGGTCCCGGCGGCCTACGCGGCACCGGGCGCCGGGCCGAGCGCCGCCTTGCCCCCTCGGTTCGGCGAAACCGATCCGGCCCCGCCGGTCCTTCCCGCCGGGGCCGGATACAGCGACGACACGGCCTCATCCGGCGCCGATCACGACGAGTGAACATGGGCTCGGGCCTGCCGCCGAGCGCGGGTCAGGCGGCGAAGGCGCTCACCCCTGCGCGGGGCGCCGCAGCGAAGCCAGCGCCCAGAGCGCCCGGCTCGCCAAAGCCTCGGCGAGATTGGGCGCGGCGCGCACCCGCGCGCTCGTCGTCCGGATGTTGGGCAGGCGTTGCGCGATCGCCTCGGAGGTCCAGCGCTGCGCCGCCTTCGCGAGCCCGCGGCGACTCTCGGGGGGCAGCCTGACGTAGAGGGCCTGGCACGCCGCGTCGAAGTCGTGTCCGGCCTCCATTTCGAGCCGCAGCCGGTGGAGCAGGGTCAGCCGCGCGACCAGCCGAGCGATCAGCCCGTCCGCGTCGCCGCCGTCGCCGAAGTAGCGGACGGCGGAATCGACGGCCTTCTGGAGTTCGCCGCCGAGGGCCTGGTCGACGAGGTCGTCGAGCGGCGAGGGCGCGGCGTCCGAGACGATGGCCCGGACGTCGTCGAGCTCGATTCGGGATTTCCCCCGCACGTAGAGGACGAGCTTTGTGATTTCGGCTCGGGTCGTCTGCCGGTCCGCGCCGAGCTCCTCGACCAGCGCCGTCCGAGCCTCGGGCGCGATCGAAAGCCCCGCGGCGCGAAGCTCGCCGTCGATCAGGGCGCCGAGCGCCTTCGGCTCGTCGCCGTAGCACTCGATCGAGGCGGCGCTCGGGGATTTCTCGAAGGCCGTGCGCAGCGCGTGCCCCTTCTTGAGCTGTCCCGCCTTGATCACGATCGCGCATTCGGCCGGGGGCCGGGCGAACACCGGCTCGAGAGCGGCTGTCAGATCGCGCCCTTGGGCGTCGATCCAGATCGCCCGGCTACCCCCGAACATCGACACGGCGTAGGCCTCGTCGGACAGCATGTCGGGACGGCGGGCGAGCGCGTCGCCTTCGAGCCGCACGAGGCGAAGCGGGTCGGAATCCTGTCCGACGAGCTTGCGGACGATGGCGGTCACGCGCTCGTGCGCGAGCCCTTCGTCGCTTCCGTGGATCAGGAAGAACTGGACGTCCCGCGGCAGGCGTTCGATGAAGCCGTCGGCGGCATAGGACTTGATGGCGGTCATGGGCGGGGGCTCGGGCTTCCGGCGGCGCGGCGTCCCCGCCGCACGGCCGGCGGCGACGGTTGCGGCTGCTTTTTCACGTCGCCGCGGCTTTCATCGCTCGTAGAAATCGTCTAGCACTGCGCCCTTCCCCGCACCATCGGTCAAAACCATCCATGAACTCCTATCATCTCTTTCTTCTTCCCGGCGACGGAATCGGCCCCGAAGTGATGGCCGAAGTCGAGAAGGTGATCAAACAATTCGAATCCGAAGGCCTCGCCAGATTCGAGATCGAGAGGGGCCTCGTGGGCGGGTGCGCCTACGACGCGCATGGCCAAGCGATCAGCGACGCCGACATGGCGCGCGCGGGCGCGGCGGACGCCGTGCTGCTCGCGGCGGTCGGCGGACCGAAATGGGCCTCCGTCCCTTACGAAGTCCGTCCGGAAGCCGGCCACCTGCGGCTGCGCAAGGATCTCGGGCTCTACGCCAACCTCCGCCCGGCGGTCTGCTATCCCGCCTTGGCCTCGGCGTCCTCGCTGAAGCCGGAGGTGGTCGAGGGCCTGGACATCATGATCGTGCGCGAGCTGACCGGCGGGGTCTATTTCGGCGAGCCGAAGGAGATCGTCGACCTCGGCAACGGCCAGAAGCGCGGAATCGACACGCAGGTCTACGACACGTTCGAGATCGAGCGGATCGGCCGGGTCGCCTTCGACCTCGCCCGCAAGCGCAGCAACAAGGTCACGTCGGCCGACAAGCACAACGTGATGAAGTCCGGCGTGCTCTGGAACGAAGTGATCACGGCGCTCCACAAGCGCGAATATCCGGACGTGCAGATCGAGCACCAGCTCGCCGACGCGCTCGGGATGCAGCTCGTGCGCTGGCCGAAGCAGTTCGACGTGATCGTCACCGACAACCTGTTCGGCGACATGCTGTCGGACGTCGCATCGATGCTCACCGGCTCGCTCGGCATGCTGCCCTCCGCGTCGCTCGGCGACCTCAACCCCAAGACCGGCAAGCGCAAGGCGATGTATGAGCCGGTGCACGGCTCCGCGCCCGACATCGCCGGCAAGGGGCTCGCGAACCCGATCGCGATGATCGCGTCCTTCGGCATGGCGCTGCGCTATTCGTTCGGCGCGGGCGAGGCCGCCGACCGGCTCGACGCCGCCATCGCCGCGGTGCTCGCGGACGGCGTCCGCACCGCCGACATCAAGAGCGACGGCTGCAAGCTGGTCTCCACCGCCGAGATGGGCGACGCGATCGTCGCCGCGCTCGCCAAGAGCGCAGGGTGATTCGCCGATCGCCCTGGAGCGCGACGAGATAGGTTTGCGCCGAGGACCCTCACCCTGGCGCTTCGCGCCGTCCCTCTCCCGGTGGGAGAGGGGCTGCCGGGCTCCCCCTCGCGCTTTCCGCGCCCGGTCCGGCCGCCGGCTTGCGCTCCCGTGCATTCCGGTATAGCAAACACAGCGTTCGTCAAAGAGAACGAAGCTTACCCAAGGGGTGACCACCCGTGGACGATCGCGTCCCGCCCGCCAACGGCGCCGCCTTGCAGGCCCTCTGTCCGGACAGTCTGACGTTCCGGGTCGATTCGCCATTGGCGCTGGCGATGGAGTCGGGCGCGACGCTTTCGCCGGTGACGATCGCCTATCAGACCTACGGCGCGCTCAACGCCGGGAAATCCAACGCGCTGCTGATCTGCCATGCTCTGACGGGCGACCAGCATGTGGGGAACCTCCATCCGGTCACCGGCCGCGGCGGCTGGTGGGAAACGATGGTCGGACCCGGGCGCCCCTTCGACACCGACCGGTTCTTCATCATCTGCGCCAACGTGCTCGGCGGCTGCATGGGCAGCACCGGCCCGGTGTCGCTCAATCCCGACACCGGCGAACCCTACGGCCTCGACTTTCCCGTCGTCACGATCGCCGACATGGTGCGCGCCCAGGCGCTGCTCATCGACCACCTCGGCATCGACACGCTGTTTTGCGTCGCCGGCGGCTCGATGGGCGGGATGCAGGTCCTGCAATGGGCGTCGGCCTATCCCCAGCGCGTGTTCGCGGCCCTGCCGATCGCCACCTCCGCGCGGCACTCGTCGCAGAACATCGCCTTTCACGAGGTCGGCCGCCAAGCCATCATGGCGGACCCGGACTGGCGCGGCGGACGCTATCTGACGGAGCACACCCTGCCGTCCAAGGGGTTGGCCGTCGCCCGCATGGCCGCCCACATCACCTATCTTTCGGACAGCGCCTTGCACCGTCGTTTCGGCCGGAACCTCCAGGACCGCGTCGCCCGCACCTTTTCGTTCGACGCGGATTTCCAGGTCGAGTCCTACCTGCGCCACCAGGGGAGGATTTTCGTCGAACGGTTCGACCCGAACTCCTATCTCTATCTGACCCGGGCGATGGATTATTTCGACCTCGCGGCCGACTTCGGCGGCTCGCTGGTCAACGCGTTCAGGGGATCGCCGACGCGGTTCTGCGTCGTCTCGTTCACCTCGGACTGGCTCTTTCCGACCAGCGATTCGCGGGCGATCGTGCGCGCGCTCAACGCGGGCGCCGCCTCGGTCTCGTTCGTCGAGATCGAGACCGACCGGGGTCACGACGCCTTCCTGCTCGACATACCCGAGCTCATCGAGACGACACGAGGCTTCATCGACGCGGCGGCGCGCGCGCGGGGCCTCGCATGACGCTCGCGCGCGTTCTCGATGCGCGGCGCGTCGATCTTCTCCGCGTGACGGAGATGGTGACGCCGGGGTCGCGGGTGCTCGACGTCGGCTGCGGCGACGGCGAGCTACTTCGCCTGCTCGCCGAGGAGCGCAACGTCGACGGCCGCGGAATCGAGCTGTCGCAGCAGGGCGTCAACGACTGCGTGGCCAAGGGGCTCTCCGTCATCCAGGGCGACGCCGACGCGGACCTCGACGACTATCCCGACGACGCCTTCGATTTCGTGATCCTGTCGCAGACCCTTCAGGCGACGCGCCAGCCGCGGCGCGTCCTCGAGAACCTGCTCCGCATCGGACGGCGCGCGATCGTGTCGGTGCCGAACTTCGGCCACTGGAGCGTGCGGGTGCAGCTCGTCCTGCGCGGCCGGATGCCGGTGACCGAGCAGTTGAACCATTCCTGGTACGACACGCCGAACATCCATTTCTGCACGATCACCGATTTCATCGGTCTCGCAAAGGAGATCGGCGCGGTGATCGACAGGAGCGTCGCGCTCGACCAGCAAGGCGGCCAGCTCTCCGCCATGTGGCCGAAGTGGACGTGGAACCTCGTCGGCGAGCAGGCGATCTTCCTCCTGCACCGGGGGAGCCGCGGAAACGCGGGCGCGGCCGGCGCGGAGACCTCGGCGCGGATCGCCGGCTGAACGGGCAAATCCCATGTGGCAGGCCTTCGCCCCTCATGGCTCGAGGAACGGCGCGTCTCGAAGCATCCTCCAGCGGGCGGCGACGTTCGCGCGTGCCGAGGCGCCCCCTCGACAAACTCCGGGCGAGGTCGAGAAGATCGGCTCGCGAGGCGCAGCTCGATCCGGAACCTTTGCGGAAAACGCCAGCAATTCTAAATTGGCCAGCTGACGTGGATTTTTTTCTGGTGCGGGAGTCGATTTTCTGATTCTAGGGTCGGGATGGGTATCCTCGACCGACTGCTTCGCGATTTACACGATGCGTGCTCGGCCTTTCCTGACAAGCGGAAGGGCGGGGGAGCCTATACGATGGCGGACATCGG
>CAIZGR010000820.1 GCA_903932535.1 uncultured Hyphomicrobiales bacterium
AACGTTCTCCTTCGGGAGGAACACTACACTTCTCAGTTCGCCGGATCAGGCTGTCGCCCTCCGGCGTGCTCCAAAGCGCAAGACCGGCGCCAGGATCGAGGTTTCGCGAGGAGAAAAAATAAACAATGATTTCAGTGTTCTAAGACGAAGCGTGGCGCCAGCCTCGACTTCGCCCCATCCCATGTAGGGATTTGGCGCCCTGACGGGGCGGGCGCCGACGCCCGTCTTTGCGCCCCAGGGCGGCGGCGACGATCGAACCGGTTCTGAAAGCGGCTTCACCGGAATGCAAACGTCGTCCTCGAGGACCCGGGCGCGCCCCCGCCATCGCGACAGGGCGCACTCTTGGACGCCCTGCGGCATGGTGGCGGGGGCGCTCGCGATGGGCGGACTCCTCGGCGGTTGCAACTTGATAGGCAAGCGCCGCCGTAGTTAATGGCTGGGCCGGCGCTTTCTTGGCCGCCGGCGCTTCACCCGTGACGGAGCCTCGACGATGCTTTACGCGCTCGCCCTGCTTGCCGGCCTTGTCGCCGGCTTGCGAACCCTGACCGCGCCGGCGGCCGTGAGTTGGGCGGCGCATGGCGGCTTCATCGACCTCGACGGGTCGTGGCTCGCCTTCATGGCCGGCAACTTGACGCTGACGGTCCTGTCTCTTCTGGCGCTCGTCGAGATGATGGCCGACCAGATGCCGTCCATGCCGAGCCGCAAGGTTCCGCTGCAATTCGGCGCCCGCATCGTCAGCGGCGCGCTTTGCGGCGCAGCGCTCGGGGTATCGGGCGGATCGTGGATCGCAGGCCTCGTCGCCGGCGCGATCGGCGCGGTCGTCGGAACCTATGGCGGCGCTGAGCTTCGCAGGCGGATGGCCAAGGCCATAGGAAGCGATCCGGCGGCCGGCTTGATCGAGGATGTCGGCGCGCTCGTCCTTGGCCTCGTCGTCGTCCTCGCGCTGCGGTGAGGTCTCGGCTCGGAGCCGGCCCGGTCCGACCGGCGACGGCGGCCCGGTTCGCGGCGTCCGGCAAGACGGTCGCGGTCGTCGAAGTCCGTGTCGGCGCGTCCGGTTTCGGAGGGCTGCAACGCGGGAAGATCGCGACGCGTCCGCGGCGGCCGGCTTTTAATGTGTGAATGCCGCGCGCCGTGGCCCCGGGTGTCGGCGGCCGCGCCTCCTGCACCGCGTTCGGCGATGACATTATCTTGCTGAAAATCGGAAATAGCGGTATTGTCGTCCTGTCGCCCCGGATCGGACTTGCAATGCTGCTCGCCCTCCACCTGTCTTGCTCGCGCCGCGCCGCGAGACCATCGGCGAGCGCGGCGCCGTCGTCGCAATGCCGCTCGCCGTCGTCCGCCTTGCGTCCCGGACGGCTTGGAATAGGGCCGAAATGCGGCAAATCGGCCCTCAAAGCCGTTCGCGAATCCGAATCTCGTATCCAACGAATTGGAATCCCTCGATCGATCTCGAGAATCGAAGGTCCGCGGCGGCCTCGAAGAGGCGTCTTGGGACAGCAGACGGAAGCTGGCGATCCTGGGGAACGCCGTTATCGCGAGCGAAGCGTGGCGATCCCGGCGATCGCAGAGCGCCCTGCGACCAAAGGGATCGCCACGCCGCCACAGCCCGTCGAAAAACGGGCGTCTTTCGACGGGCTGTGGCGGCTCGCGACGATGGGGCATGGGACGATCCAGCGCGCCGCCGCCTTTCGCTGCCGCGCCGCGGCGACGCTTCCGGCTTGAAAAGCCCGCGCAGCGATGGCAATCTCGCCTTAACCATGGCGTCCATGTGGCGTATCCTGGGCCAAAGGCGCAATCCCCAGCAAACACGCGAGTCCAAGCAATGACCTCGACTCCAATTTCCCTTTTGCGCGCAGCGCTAGGCGCAGCTTTGGCGGCGGTTGCGGCGCTCGCGCCCGGAGCATCGGCGGCGGCGGGAAGCGGGCCGGCTCAGGACCCGATCGCGCGCGGCGCCTATCTCGCCCGCATGGGCGATTGCGTGAGCTGCCATTCGTCGCCCGACAGCGGCCCTTATGGCGGCGGCCTGAAAATCGCGACGCCCTTCGGATATCTGATCTCGCCGAACATCACCTTCGAGCCGGCGACTGGAATCGGGGCCTGGAGCAAGGACGACTTCTGGCGGGCGCTTCACGACGGCCGGGGCAGGCGCGGCGAATATCTCTTTCCGGTCATGCCGTTCACGTTCACCACCAAGGCGACGCGGGAAGATTCGGACGCGATCTACGCCTATCTCGCCAGCGTTCCGCAGATCACCTACCCGGTCGACGTCAACCATCTCGACTTCCCCTTCAGCATCCGGGCGACGATGCTGGCTTGGAACGAGCTGTTCTTCAGGCCGGGATCGTATGTCCCGGACCCTTCGCGCAGCGCGGCGTGGAATCGCGGCGCCTATATCGTCGAGGGCCTCGGCCATTGCGGCGCCTGTCACGAGCCGCGCAACTTCATGGGCGCGGTCGAGCGCAGCGCGGGGCTCACCGGCGCGAAGATCGGCGACTGGTTCGCGACCAACCTCACGCCCAATCGCCAGACGGGCCTGGGAACGTGGCCGGTCGCGGAGATCGTCGCGTTTCTCAAGCAGGGCGCCAACGCGCACATGGTCGCGGAGGGGCCGATGGCGGAGGTCGTCCACAACAGCCTGAAATACATGACCGTCGACGACCTCGCGGCCGTCGCGGAGTATCTGAAATCGCTGACGCCCAGCCGCTCCGAAGTGAGCGAGGCGCCGCCGATCGCCTTCCCCAAGGCCCGGGCGGCGGCGCTCTACGCCGATTCTTGCGGACCCTGCCACGGCGCGCAGGGCGCTGGCGGGCCGCCGATGCTCGGCCCGCCGTTGCGCGGCAACGCCCTCGTCGTCGCCCCCGATCCGATCAATGTCGTGCGCGCCACGGTCGGCGGGCTCGCCGCGCATGCGGGCCGTCTCGCGATGCCGGCTCAGCTCGATGGCGTCACCGCCCAGCAGATGGCCGACATCATCAATTACGTGCGGACGAGCTGGGGGAACACAGCCGCGCCCGACGTGACGCCGGCGATGATCTTTTCGATGCAGGCTCAGACCGCGCCGCAATAGTCCGCGCGGCGGCTCTTCCAGCCCGGCGCGAAGCGCGTCGGGCTCGGCTGCCTTCGCAAGGGACCTTGCGGGGAGCGGGCGCGGGCAGGATATCGGGGCGGGAGCGTCGCGTCCAGGATCGGCTTTGGCGAACTGGACCCGGGCGTTCGCGAGGGCGACGCCCCCACGACCCATGGCGAATGACCTCGAGGGCCTCCCGACGCAAGCCAAGCGGCTCCGAATCTCCAAATTCGCCCTAAGTTTGGACGGCCAGCCTACGATTTCCCTTGTCAGGCGTCCGCAACGGACGCAATCTCAGTGGAAAGGGCGGCATCCGCCAATTGACGAGGGGCGAAAATGTCCGACGACGTCGACCATCTGCTGAGGGATCGGCTGAAAATCCTGATGCTTGATGTCGAAACGATCGGACGCGACTTTCCCGAAGTCTTCAACAGGGTCAAGACGAACTGTCCGCGCTGCGGCGATCGGCAAGCCTGCGTGCTGGACTTGCAGAGCGATCCGAATGCGGAGGTTTGGCAAGCTTACTGTCCGAACGCAGAAGTCTTGAATACGCTCGTCGCGCTGCTCGAATTGAACCATTGAAACGCCGAGCGGGCGGCGCCTCGCCGCCCGAGGCGCGCCGTCCCCTCTTCAGAGCGGATAGAGCCACGGCGCCATGATCACGCAGACGATCATGACGATGACAGAAAACGGCGCCCCCACGCGCAGGAAGTCGCCGAACGTGTAGTTTCCGGGCGCTGCGACCAGCGTGTTCACGGGCGACGACACCGGGGTCATGAAGGCCGTCGAGGCGGCCAGCGCGACGATCATCGCGAACGGATAGGGCGAGACGTGGGTCTCGTGCGCGAAGGCGAGCGCGACCGGCGCCATCAGCACCGCCGTCGCGGTATTCGAGATGAACATGCCCATCGCCGCGGTGATCGCAAACAACGCCGCCAGCACCGCGCGATCACCGGCGCCGCTGGTCAGCACGCGGAGCGCGTCCGCGGCGAGATCGACGCCGCCCGTGCGTTGCAGGGCGATCGAGAACGGCAGCATGCCGACGATCAGGACGAGGGTCTTCCAGTCGATCGCCCGGTAGGCGCTGTTCAGCGTGACGCAGCCCAGCGCGCCCATCAGGAGACAGCCGATCAACGCCGCCTGGACGTTGGGGAGGAACCCGCCGATCATCAGGGCGACGACCAGCGCCAGGCAAATCAGGGCTTGCGCGGCCTTTCCGGGCGCGGGCAGAACCTCGCCGGCTTCGGCGGGCAGCTTGATCACGGCGAGGTCGTGGCCGTCGGACTGAAGCCTGTCGATGTCCTTCCACCGGCCGATCAAAAGAAGCGTGTCGCCGACCGCGAACGCCTTGCCCGGCAGGCCGGCGTCCTGCGCGGCGACGCCACGGCGCATGCCGACCACCGTCAGCCGGAACCGGGCTCGAAACTCGGCCGTGACCAGCGTCTGACCGACGAGGCTCGAGGTCGGCGGCACGATGGCCTCCGCCATGCCGATCTCCTGCGCGCGGTCGGCGAAATAGGCGCCGCTGAGCGGCATCGGCTCGAGCGCGAATTTTTCGCGCAAGGGCGTGATGCTGCCGCGGGGCGCCGCGAGGTCCATCAGCAGAATGTCGCCGGCCATGAGCTCGGTGCTCGCGGCCGGCAGAAGCATCTCGCGGGCGAACCTCCGGTTGCGTTCGATGGCGACGATGCTGGCGCCGGACACCGCGCGCAGATTCAACTCCGCCAGAGTCTTGCCGGCGAGAGGCGACGCGTCCGACACCCGAAGGCGGACCTCTCGCTCCGAGAGCCCGTATTGATCGATCCAGTCGGCGAGGCTCGGACGGCCGGACGCCTTGGGCTCCTTCGCCCCACCCAACCACCGGCGGGCGAAGATCATGTAGGCGACGCCGAGCGCGAGGACCGCGAGGCCGAAGGGCGTGAAGCTGAAGAAGCCGAAGCCGGCGAGGCCTTCGCGTTCGAGCTCGGCGTTGACGACCAGATTGGGCGGGGTCCCGACCAGCGTCGTCATGCCGCTGATCAGAGCCGCGACGCTGAGCGGCATCATCAGCCGGCCCGGCCCGATGCCGGCGCTCGCGGCGATTCTCAGCGCCACGGGGATGAAGATCGCCGTGACGGCCGTCGAGCTCATGATCGCGCCGAGCCCGCAGACGGCGAGCATCAGGAGGACGATCAGCCGGACTTCGCTGCGCCCGGCCCCGGCGATCAGTCCGTCGCCGATCCGCTGCGCGATCCCCGTGCGCACGAGGCCGTCGCCGATCACGAACAGCGCGGCGATCAGAATGACGTTTCCGTCGCTGAAGCCGGCGAGCGCCTCTTTCATCGTCATGACCCCGGTCAACGGAAGCGCCACCAGCATGATCAGGGCGACGGCGTCGAGGCGCGGCTTGTCGATCGCGAACATGACGATCGCGGCGGCGAGAAGCGCGAGAACGAGGAGGAGCGGGGACAAGGGGGCCTGCTGCGTCGGGGATCGGGCTTCCCGGAATAGTTCAGGCGCGTGTCGGGAGCCAGGGGACGATCGGAAAGAAAAAGGCGCCGGTCACGCGCGAAATGTAAATTGTCCCCCGAACGTCTCGTTGCGTTGACCTGGCCGATGGAGGTAAATCAGGCGCTACGCCGATGGCGACGAGCTGGGGGAACTTTCGGCCTTCGAGAAGGGCCATGTCGGGTTGCGCTGGCCTTCCATCGACCGCGAGGCCTGACAGCATAGGAGAAAAGCGGTGACGATAAACAGCGATGCAGCGAGCGAAAGCGTGACTTCGGGCGCAACGGCGCTGATCAAGAAGGACAAGGACTCGGTGAGCCGGGCGTATCTGACCCTGCTCGCCTTCTGCGTGATCCTCGAGAGCACGATCATCGGAATGATGACGCCGATCGGGTTCCCATGGAATCTGATCCTTTTCCTGGTCGTCGCCGCCGCGACGACGTGGGCGTTCCTCAAGTCGGATTGGGCTCGGACAAAACTGATCGAGCTGACGAAGCTCTTCGAGGACAAGGCCGTCTAGTCCGGCCCATCAGACGGCTCGGCGCCCGTGTCGCAGACGGCGTGAACGCCGCCCGCGAGCGGGCGCCAATATGAGCGGCGCATCGACGGCTGGCGAGCCGGTCGTTTATCGTCATGACGCTGGTCGGCGGAAGCGCGGCCAGCATGATCGGGGCGGCGGCGTAAAAGCGGGTTATGCCACCGGATAATAAATCATCAGCATTACAGGTTTGATGCGTCCGGCAATATGTAATTACAGATATCGCTTGCTTTTTTTGGCATTCCATCTCCTCCATGAGAAATAATTTTGTTCTGTAAAATTCAGCGTGTTCGTGTCGTGAGCACTAATGTTTATTTTGAGGACGCCTACTGGATAACCATATTTGATTGTTTCAGCCGTTTCAGTTCTGAAAAATTGTTTATGACACCACTTCAAATCCCAATAGGAGATAATCTTCGGCGTCTCAGATAGGTTTATGATCGTAATGCGGTTCCCAGAATGGTCTGTATGAGAGAAATTATATGTTTCCGACAACCTATTAAGATTTCTCTGGTCTCCCTCCCTCTTAATATGAGCGAGAACGGTTGAGAGGATTGTACCAAAAATTTCCAGTACTCCGGCAAGCCGATTGATTTTCTGTATCGAAATAATTAAAAAAAATTGTCTTGATTATAATAGCTGATGAATTCATCTTCTATTCCCAAAGTGCGACCGAAAAACTATGACCGCGCCTCCTACCCGCATCCGCACACCGGCAACGAGTTCTTCGAGATCCAGAACCGCGCCCGCGCGCTCGACAACAATTTCTTCGTCGTCGCCCCGAACATGGGCGCCTACTATCACGACGCGCAGGCTGACCTGCCGTTCGACACGTTCGGCGGACGCTCGATGATCGTCGACTACAAGGGCCGCATCGTCGGCCGGCACGACTACGGCGCAGGCTCGTCCTACGTGGCCGGCACGATCGACATCGCGGCGCTCAGGGATCACCGCACCCGCGCGCAGTGGGACAACTGGTTGAAGGACCTCCGCACCGAGGTCTACCAGACGATCTACGAGCAGCCGGTCTACCCGAAAAATCTGTATCTCGATCGCGCCCCCTGCAATCACGCCGAGTTCCGGCGCAAGGCGATCGACCGGCAGATCGCCAAGATGGTCGAGCGCGACATCTGGGCGGAGCCGTCGGCCTACGGGACAGAAGCGCCCAAGCGGCGCTGACGCTTTGGGAGCCTTGCTGCCGGTCGGGAGGGGGCGCGCTGCGTCGATGCGGATAGAGCCCAACGGTCCTATGCGCGGGCGGGAACCGCCACGCCCGCTGCCTCGCCGTCGTGTCCGCACGCCAGGAGCCTCGGCGGCGCCGGCGCGCCATGCAACGGCCCGATATCCCGGGCCGCTTCGCCGAGCCGTCCCTCGAGCCAAGCCGGCAGGAAGGCTTCGAGCCAAGCCGCCACCCGGCCGTCGTGCTGGAACCAGCCGCCGAGATGGCCGGGGCGCTGCTGCGCGCCGGGACGGCTGAGGCGCTCGGCGCCGCGCAACGTCCACCTGCACATCATGTGATAAGTGACTTCCGGGTGGAACTGCAGCGCAACCGCGCTTCCGCCGTATCGAAAGGCCTGGTTGGGGAAATCCTGGCCGCCGGTGGCGAGCAATTCGGCGCCCACGGGCAGGTCGAACCCGTCCGAATGCCACTGATAGACGCTGCGCGGAAAGCGCTCGGCGCAGAGCCGGTCCGCGGCCTCTTTCGGCTGGATCGGGAAATAGCCGATCTCGCTGCGCTTGTCCTCGTAGCTGAACACCCGCGCCCCCAGCTTTCGGGCGAGCATCTGGGCGCCGAGGCAGATGCCGAGCAGCGGCTTGGTTTCCGCGAGCGGCACGGCGAACCAGTCGATCTCGCGCCGGATCCAGTCGGCCGAATCGTTGGCGCCCATCGGCCCGCCGAACACGACCGCCCCATCGTGATCGGCGAGCGTCTTCGGCAGCGGCTCCTCGAGGCTCGGGCGGCGGATGTCGAGGCGCGCGCCCATGGCCTTGAGCGCCAGCCCGACCCGCCCGGGGGTGGAATGTTCCTGATGCAGAACGATCAATACGGTCGGCCGACGAGTCCCGCCCGCCATGGTTTCGCCTCGCCTTTTCATGGACCCGCCGCGGCGCCCGGCCGCGATTCGGACTATAGCGATGCAACTTCCGAGCCGGAAGGTTTCGCGGGACGAAAAAGTCCGGCCTGCGCCCGGAACAGGCCCCGAAAATCCCCGAACGCCTGCTCCTCTGCGAGCGGGAGCGCGTCCAGAGCGACCGCCGGGGCCGATGGGCGTCCGTTCGCTCGGCTCGGAGGCGGTTTTCGGGCTGTGCGGTCCACCTCTCGGGCGCCGCGAGTCGGACGGGCGGAGCAGACCGCTTCGCGACGGGGCGCGGCTCGATCTCGCTGCCATTTTTTCCTTCTCCGCGCCTTGCTTTCGCGGGCCGCCGCCGATATAGACTCGCCGCTGTCCGCGCCCGTGCGGCTCCCATCGTCTAGCGGTCCAGGACGTCGCCCTCTCACGGCGAAAACAGGGGTTCGAGTCCCCTTGGGAGCGCCAATCAAATCAGAGGCTTAGCGGTAATTTCTCACGCAGCACTGAAGGCAGTGCGGAATTTTTGCGGAAAAGATGTACGCGCACGTCGGTGGGCAACCCCGGATAGTGCGCCGAGTTTATCAGTTTTCATCGCTCTTGAGCGCCGGATCGGAGGCCGCACTCCCGCAGTTGGAGAATTTGCTGCGGGAGGGTTTCCGATCCTCTCCAGGACGTCCTCTGGGCATTTCAACTCCATGCGCCCTCAATCCGCCACAGCGGGCGCATCTGCTCCGCGCCGAGATCTTCGCTTTGCGATGACGCGCAAATTGCCTTGCCAGTTGAGCTTTCTGGAGAGAAGGCATGGAGAATTATCGACGGCCCGACCTCTGGACGATCAAGGATGCATGCGTGAGGCTTAGCACCTCACGTTCGCGTCTTTACGACATGTGGAGAGACGGACATGTGGACTTTGTCAAGATCGGGCGTAGGACCTTCGTCCCTGATGTCGAAGTTCAGCGCATAGCCCAAGGAAGGCCTCGCTGGTCTCCACCGCCGCCCGGTTCGGAGGAGATCGACGGCTCCGGCTTTGGCTGGATCCGGCTCACACTGCGAGCGCTCGTGGAGTTGGGGCGGGCGGGGAACGCCGCTCCAGACCGCGATTGCCTCAGGATGCTCAGGGTGGATCTCTGGAAGATGGACTTGAGCCGGCCCCGTTCACGTTGCGAACAGGGTGAGTACGTGATGCCGGTCAAACCGGAATTGCTCGAGGCGTTCGTTCGCTTGCGGCGACCGGGCGAAAGTGACAGCGAAGCGATTTTTCGGTTGGCTTCCTCGAAGGCGCCTGCGCACGCTTAGGTGTTATACCAATCCTCGGATTGGCTGATTCACA
The DNA here is from genome assembly GCA_903932535.1 of uncultured Hyphomicrobiales bacterium. Taxonomy (GTDB): domain Bacteria; phylum Pseudomonadota; class Alphaproteobacteria; order Rhizobiales; family Beijerinckiaceae; genus Roseiarcus. Next base: position 9,495 of record CAIZGR010000820.1, read on the forward strand.
TTTTGGACAGCTGGATTCCCAAGAGCTCTGGATTGTGCGATTCCTGGTCTCGAAACGCGAATCGGGGCCGGGATTTTCACATGGGCG
>CAIZGR010000821.1 GCA_903932535.1 uncultured Hyphomicrobiales bacterium
ACCGTCACCGAGAAGGTCCAGCCGAACGCGCTGACGAGCTTCCAGCAGCTCAACTCGGCTACGCTCTCGGGGGTTCCGTTTCCGGGCCGCACGCTGGGCGAGGCCCTCGACTTCCTCAAGGCCAAGGCGGCGGAGATCTTCCCCGAGGGCTATTCGTACGACTTTCAGGGCGATTCCCGCCAGTACGAGCAGGAAGGCAACGTCCTCGTCTACGTCTTCATTTTCGCGATCGTCGTGATCTATCTGGTGCTCGCCGCCCAGTACGAGAGCTTCCGCGATCCGTTCATCATCCTGATCGGTCTGCCCACCGCGCTGTTCGGCGCCATGCTGCCGCTCAACATCGGCGGATTTTTCGGCTTCGCCAGCATCAATATCTATTCGCAGATTGGGCTCGTGACCTTGATCGGCCTGATCTCCAAGCACGGCATCCTGATGGTCGACTTCGCCAACCGGCTGCAGGAGCGGGAAGGCATGTCGCGCCGCGCGGCGATCGAGCATGCGGCGGCCGTGCGCCTTCGGCCGATCCTCATGACCACGGCGGCGATGGTGGTGGGCATGATCCCGCTTATCCTGGCGTCGGGCGCGGGCGCCCGGTCGCGCTTCGCCATCGGGCTCACCATCTTCGCCGGCATGTCGATCGGGACCTTGTTCACGCTGTTCGTGACGCCGATGGTCTATACGTTTATCGCCCGCGACCACGCGGCCGCGATGGCGAAGGAGCGCGCGGCGGGGCATCTGGCGGCCGACCAAGGCGAAGACGATCGTCGAGAGGGCGCCCAATCTCATTGACGATGACCGATAATTCCATCCGCCCGCTTACGAACCGCGGCTGCAATTGCTCGACGTTTCGGGACATGGCAGTATTTCTCGCCGAGGAGACGACCGTATGTCGCAGGCCATCGTGGGAAAATGGGGCGACAACCTCGCCATCCGAGTTCCCCCCGAGTTTGCTCGGGCTTCGGGCCTGAGCGACGGCGAGCGAGTGGAAATCGAATCGCTCGACGGCGATATCCTGATCCGTCGCCCTGCCGCCCGAGCCCGCAGTCGCAGCCAAGCCGAAGCCGCCGCGGCCGAAATCATCGGCGAGAGCAAACGTCATTCGCTGTGCGATGCGTCGATTCGCGACCTGCTCGAGGAGGGCCGCCGCGGGTGAGTGTCGTCGTCGACGCTTACATGGCCATCGCTTGGCTCTTCGCCGACGAGCGCACCGATGCGGCGCATGCGGTGATGCTGCGGGTCGTCTCCGGCGGCGGGGTCGTTCCGTCGCTGTGGCGGCTGGAAGTCGCCAACGTGCTGCGCAACGCCGTCCGACGGGGGCGTTGCGACGAAGCCTATGTCGATCGCTCGCTGGAACGACTCGACCGAATACCGTTGCAGATCGACGATGAGACGAGCATTCATGCTTGGGCCGCCACGCGCGCCTTGTCCCGCGAGCACGGCCTGACATTCTACGACGCTGCGTATCTCGAGTTGGCTATCCGCAAGTCCCAGCCGCTCGCGACATGCGACGCGGAACTCGTCGCGGCGGCGCGCCGCTGCGGCCTCGACGTCCTCACCGCCTGAATTTCCGCGCGGTCGTAAACGCTCTGCAATGGGCGCGCCTTGCCCCGCCGGCATGCACTCGAACGCGATCCTCCCGGATGACGCACGTTCACGAATATCAATATGACATGACGTCGCATCCGCCGCCGGATGCCATGAGCGACAACGTGTCGAATCCTGCCCGACAAGCGCCGAAGCAGAGGTATTCGGTATTATTCAGCGTGCTATCAATGCATAAATACGGCGTGCTTGCATGTCGAGCACTCAACACGGACGTATCGGTCAGCTTCTTTGATCGGATACCGCGCCAGACATGCCCTACGGTCGGTCCCTTATCCGCCCTCTGACCCATTCCGCCAGCCGGGCGCCCTCGCCCTCGGCGAGGACCCGGCTCGGCAGGACGATGGGGGCGCCGTCGCGCCCCCACAGATAGACGAGGCCGCTGGATTCCTCGGCTTCCTCGCAGTCGACGAAGGCGAGCCGTCGCGTCGCGCCCGCGCCGGTCTGCGTCACGCCGTCCGATTCGATCGTGGTCGTGACCGCGCCGCCCGCGATCAGACGCTCGATCTCGGCCCGACCCTTGTTTCTCGCGCGCCAGATGCGCCTGTGGGTCACGAGTCGCTGGATCATGAAGGCGGAGGCGGCGATCAGAAAGGTGACCTCGCCCGCGCGGCGGCTGATGAACCCGGTCAGCGCCAGAATCGCGGCGAAGAGAAGCGTCAGGACGAAGGCCGCGAGCGGCGCCTGGTGGCTGGCGGTCAGCCCGCCGCGAAGGGCCGCGCGCAGCCCGTAGCGGGACGCGGCGGCCTCGACCTCCGCCGGCTCGAACGTGACCAGGAACGGGCCGCCGGCCTCGGGCGCCTCGGCCATCAGGGCTCGCCGGGCGCCTTGGCGACGAGGGCGAGCGCGTGCAATCCGTCGGCGAATTCGGCGGGAAGGAGGTCGTAGACCATCCGGTGGCGTTCGACCCGGTTCCGGCCGGCGAATTTCGACGAGACGATCTTCACCCGGTAATGCGTGCCCCCCACCGTCTGCGCATGTCCCGGACCGCTGCGAACCCCGGCGTGGCCGGCGTGACGGTCCGATTCGTCGACGATGTCGAGCGTTTGCGGCTCGAGGGCCTCCGTCAAACGCGCGACAATTCTCTGCTGCATCGTCATAATTTGGTTCTCGCTATCGCGTTGGCCGGCCGGCGGCCCTAAATAGCTCGAGGCCGGTCGACCGACGAACGGATTTTTCATCCGTCGCCGGCAGCGATCGGGCGCCGCGCGCCAAGGAGGAATTGGGGCTTGCCCGACGACGAACGCGCTCCTAAAGGTCGTGACATGGATTTGAATTCTCCTCTGTTCGACCGCATTCGGGTCAAGTCGGCAAAGAGCGTGCCGGAGACGCCGAAGGCGAAGACCCCTTGCAGCCATCCCGGCTGTCAGGAGGAAGGAATATTCCGTGCGCCGAAGGGGCGCGACCGCGAGGGCGAGTATTTCACCTTCTGCAAGGACCACGTGCGCGAATACAACGCGACCTACGATTATTTCCGCGGCATGGACGATGAGTCGATGGCGAAGTTCCGTCAGGCGGACGCCATCGGGCACCGCCCGACGTGGAAAATAGGCGCGCGCGCCGCGGCGAGCCATGTCGACGAGACGGTGTTCGCCGAGGCGCGGGCGTCCCGCCGCAGAGGCGTCAAGGGCAGCGCGCCCCAGACCGAGCCGCCGCCGCCGCGCTACAACGCGCTCGCGCTGAAGGCGCTGATGACCCTGGATCTGGACGGACAGGCGACGCAGGCCAGGATCAAGTCGCGCTACAAGGATCTGGTCAAGCGCCATCATCCCGACGCCAACGGCGGCGACCGGTCGTCGGAAGACAAATTGCGCGAGATCATCCAGGCCTATAATTTTCTGCGCGCGAACAAGCTGGTCTGACGCGCGACCCTGTCGGCCCCTCCCCCGGGGCTCTGAGGGGCGGCTTTTGCCGCAGAGCGAATTTGGTTAAGAGAGAGCCGCCCGGTCCCTCGCAGATCGGGCGCGGAGGACCCATGAATACGAGAGAGACGCCGAAAACGGCCGAACCCACGCCCGGTCTGCCCGACACCCGCATATCGGTGCGGAAAGCCTTCGGCATTGATTCCGACATGGAAGCGCCGGCCTACCTGGAGGCCGACGAGCACGTGCCCGATTTCGACCCGGACTACCTGTTCGATCGCGAGACGACGCTCGCGATCCTGGCGGGGTTCGCCTACAACCGCCGCGTCATGATCACCGGCTATCATGGCACGGGGAAATCCACCCACATCGAGCAGGTCGCCGCCCGGCTGAACTGGCCATGCGTCCGCATCAACCTCGACAGCCACGTCTCGCGCATCGACCTCGTCGGCAAGGACGCGATCGTGCTCAAAGACGGCAAGCAGGTGACCGAGTTCCGCGACGGCATGCTGCCCTGGGCGCTGCAAAACAACATCGCGCTGTGCTTCGACGAGTACGACGCCGGCCGCCCGGACGTGATGTTCGTGATCCAGCGCGTGCTCGAAGTGTCGGGCCGGCTGACGCTGCTCGACCAGCGCCGGGTCATCCGCCCGCATCCCGCGTTCAGGCTGTTCGCCACCGCCAACACGGTCGGCCTCGGCGACACGTCCGGGCTCTATCACGGCACGCAGCAGATCAACCAGGGCCAGATGGACCGCTGGTCGATCGTGGCGACGCTGAACTATCTGCCGCACGACAAGGAAGTCGACATCGTTCTGGCGAAGTCGCCCGCCCACCGCGCCCGCAAGGACGGCCGCGACGTCATCAACAAGATGGTGCGGGTGGCCGACCTGACCCGCAACGCGTTCGTCAACGGCGACCTGTCGACCGTCATGAGCCCGCGCACCGTGATCACCTGGGCGGAGAACGCCGACATCTTCAAGGACGTCGGCTTCGCCTTCCGCCTCACCTTCCTCAACAAGTGCGACGAGCTCGAGCGAACGCTGGTGGCCGAGTTCTATCAGCGCTGCTTCGGCCAGGAGCTGCCGGAGAGCGCGCTGAACGTCGCGCTGAGCTGAGCCTCGCGAAGAGCCGATCGATGGGCCGCAGCGCCGCCCGGGACCCGAGTCGAGCGCCGTCGAAGGAGGCGGCTCTCTATTCGTGGGCTGTTCGCCAAGCGGAGCTGCTGCGCGCCGGCCGGCTGTCGGAGATCGACCCCGCGGCCATCGCCGAGGAGATCGACGATGTGGGCGAGGAAGAGTACCATCGGCACGAGAGCGCCCTGCGGGTCGTCATGCTTCGCCTCCTGAAGTGGGAGCATCAGCCCGGCTGGCGCACGCGGTCGTGGACCTTGTCGATCCTGGAACACAGGAGGCGGGTGTTGCGCCAGCTCGAGAGAAGCCCTGGACTGAAATCTCAGCTCGAACAGGCGCTGGTCTCGGGCTACGAGGACGCGCGCTTGGAAGCGGCTGGCGAAACCGGCCTGCCGCTGAACGCCTTTCCGTCGGCGCTTCCCTACGCATACGCGGAGGTCATGGAGCGGCCGGTCGTCTGGCCGGGCGACGAATCGTAGGCCGGCGCTCACCGTATTGTCGTATTGCGCCTGCCCGCGCGGGATGTCTCTCTGCAGCGCGTCGGCCGCAGCGTTGGCTGGCGGGCGACGACGGCAAACACGAAACGTTGAATTTGACTCATGCGCGTGCTCGCGATTTCCGGAAGTCTTCGCAAGGCCTCGACCAACACCGCGGCGCTCGAGGCGCTCGCGCGTCTCGCGCCGGAAGACATGCGGGTTCTGGTCTATCAGGACCTCGCCCTGCTGCCGCCTTACAATCCGGACGACGACGGGGAGCATGCGCCCAAGCCCCAGACCGTCGTGGCCCTGCGGGCGATGATCGCGGCCTGCGACGCGATCGTGATCGCCGCGCCCGAATACGCCCACGGCGTGCCGGGCGTGCTCAAGAACGCGCTCGACTGGCTGGTGGCGAGCGAGGCCTTCGCCGGCAAGAAGGTGGTGCTGATCAACGCCTCGCCGCGCGCCTACCACGCCCAGGCGAACCTGCGGGAAATTCTCGCCACCATGTCGGCGCGATTCCTGGCGGACGCGTTCATCAGCCTGCCGCTGACCGGCAAGGCGCTCATGGCCGACGAGATCGTCGCCGATCCCACCTGCGCCCGCCGGCTCGGGCATGTCCTCGACGCGCTGACGGAGGCCGCCGGGGAGGCGTGAGAAAGGTCGCGCCTCGGTTGGCGGCGCCCGGGCCGGCGGCCGGGACGCGCCAGTCGGGCGTCGCCGCCCGCATGGGCGAGGTCGAAGCCGAGCCTACGCGCCGCTACGCCGTTCTCCGGGAGTGACCCCGCACCTTGCGCCGCTCCTTCGGAAAGCGCTATCGGGGCGGCTCCAGGCTGACGAGATAGGCCACGGCGGCTTCGACTTGGCCGCGAGGCAGCAGGAACGGCGGCATCGCGCCGCCGCGCCGCGAGGCGCCGTGCGGCTCGGCGAGAAATTTTCTGAGCGACGCAGCCGTGACTCCCGGCGAAGCCGCGATGTCGGCGAAGCTCGGGGCCGGCGGAGCGAGGATCGGCGCACGCGGCTGGTCTGGGGCGACGGCGTGGCAACGCGCGCAGACCTCGAGTGCGAGCGCGCGGCCCGCCGCGACTTCGGCCTCGCCGGCGGAGGCAGGGAGCGCCCCGGCGAGGACGAGCGCAATCCCCGCTCCCGATGCGATCCAGCCCTTCATGCGGTTCCTCGAACAGCGGACGCCCGTCTGCGTCACAGCGCTGTTATAGGGCCTGCCGCGCCCAAGGAAACCCCCAGCCGTTCGGCTGGACGCCACGGATCAGAACGCCCCGGGGAACGCGCCGCCGTCGATCAGGATGTTCTGCCCGGTGATGAAGCCGGCTTGTGCGCTCGCCAGAAAGGCGCACAGCGCGCCGAACTCGGCCGGATCGCCGAAGCGGCGCGCGGGGCTGCGCGCCGCGGCGTCCGCCCGCGCCGCTTCGATCGGCACGCCGTGTTGCGCGGCGACGCGCTCGATCGCCGCGCGCTGGCGGTCGGTGGCGAAGGCGCCGGGCAGGATCGCGTTGATCGTCACGTTGTCCCGGACGTAGGCGCGCGCGGCGGAGGCCAGGAAGGCGGTGAGGCCGGCCCGCGCGCCGGACGAGACGTCGAGGCCGGCGATGGGAGCGCGCACCGAGCCCGACGTGATGTTGACGATGCGGCCGAACTTGCGCTGGGCCATGCCCGGCAGCAGCGCCTGGACGAGCGCGATCGGCGTCAGCATATTCGATTCGACGCCGGCGAGAATGTCCTCGCGGGTGATCGCCCCGAAGGTCTTGAACGGCGGCCCGCCGTTGTTGTTGACGAGGATGTCGGCCTCAGGCGCGGCGGCGACGACGACGCTGCGCGTCGCCGGATCGTCGAGATCGCCGGGGATTTCGTGGACGGCGACGCCGAAGCGTTCGCGGATGGCTTTCGCCGTCGCCGCGAGCGTTTGCGGGTCGCGGCCGTTGAGGACGAGCGCGCAGCCGGCTTCCGCCAGCGCGATCGCGCAGGCGCGTCCGAGCCCCCTGCTCGAAGCGCATACGATGGCCTTGCGGCCGGAAATTCCGAGGTCCAATGTCGCTCTCCATCTGCTCGACAGAACAGGTCTGCGTTTTTTATAACCGGACTATCTCAGTCTGCGGCTCGCGTCATCGAAGCGACACGAGAATCTGCGCAAAGAAATTTGAATTCAGCTTCAATGCGAAAGGGCGGGCGTGGCCAAAGAACTCGGAACCCATCGCTATCGCGCGCTGTTCCTGTCGGATCTCCATCTCGGCACGCGCGGCTGCCAGGCGCATCTCATCCTGGACATGCTTCGGCATGTCGAGGCCGATACGATCTATCTCGTGGGCGACATCATCGACGGCTGGCGGCTGCGCTCGGGCTGGTACTGGCCGCAGACGCACAACGACGTCGTGCAGAAGCTCCTGCGCAAGGTGCGGCGGGGCGCGCACATGGTGTTCGTGCCCGGCAACCACGACGAGTTCGCGCGCCAGTTCTTCGGCCTGACCTTCGGCGGCATCCAGATCAAGCGGCAGGCGTTGCACACCGCGGCCGACGGCAAGCGCTATCTCGTCATCCACGGCGACGAGTTCGACATGGTCGTGCGCCATTCGAAATGGCTGGCCTATTTCGGCGACTGGGCGTACACGACGGCGCTGTTCGTCAACACCCACTTCAACGCCGTGCGCCGTGCGATCGGCCTGCCATACTGGTCGTTTTCGGCTTGGGCGAAGCTCAAGGTCAAGAATGCAGTCAACTTCATCGGCTCTTTCGAGAAGGAGCTTGCGGGCGAAGCAAGGCGGCGGGGAGTCGACGGCGTCGTCTGCGGACACATCCATCATGCGGTCATCCGCGACATCGACGGGGTCACGTACGTGAATACCGGGGATTTCGTCGAATCCTGTTCGCTGGTGGTCGAGCATTTCGACGGCCGGTTCGAGGTCATGAACTGGCCGGCCGAATTGAAGGGGCTTGCCGCCGACGACAATGCGCCGTTCGAGGACGAGAACGAAGACGTCGAGGCGGAAGCGGCTTAACATGCGGATTCTCATTGCGACCGACGCGTGGCGGCCGCAGATCAACGGCGTCGTTTCCACCTTGGAGCGGATGACTCAGGCCGCCGCCGAGTTCGGCGCGAAGTTCGAGTTCCTCACCCCTCAGGGGATGTGGACCGCGCCGTTGCCGACCTATCCGGACATCCGGCTGGCCATCACGACGCCCTGGCGGATCGACCGTCGCATCGAAGAGGCGGCGGCGGATCACATCCATATCGCAACCGAGGGCCCGATCGGGTGGCTCACCCGCCGCTATTGCCTCAAGCGCAAGCGGGTCTTCACGACGAGCTATCATACCCGCTTTCCCGAATATGTCGCGGCCCACACCGGCTTCCCCGAGCGTCTCACCTACGCGGGGCTCCGGCGCTTCCACGCGCCGTCCGCGGCGGTCATGGCGCCGACCGCGACCATCGGCGCCGACCTCACCCGGCGCGGCTTCGAGCGTGTGCGTCTGTGGAGCCGCGGGGTCAATCACGCCCTGTTCCGGCCTCGCGGCGAGCGGATTTTCGATCTGCCGCGGCCGATCTTTCTCTGCGTCGGCCGGGTGTCGGTGGAAAAGAACCTCGAGGCGCTGCTCGGTCTCGATTTGCCCGGCTCGACGGTCATCGTCGGCGACGGGCCCGCGCGAGCCGCGCTCCAGCGCCGCTATCCGCACGCCCATTTCCTCGGCGCCATGCACGGCGAAGAGCTGGCGGAAACCTACGCAGGCGCCGACGTGTTCGTCTTCCCGTCGCGCACCGACACGTTCGGCATCGTCCTGATCGAGGCGATGGCGAGCGGCCTGCCGGTCGCGGCGTTCCCGGTTCCAGGTCCCATCGACGTGGTCGGCCCCGGCGCGGGCGTGCTCGACGAGGACCTGCGCGCGGCGTGCCTCGAGGCGCTGACCATACCGCGCGAGGCGGCGCGCGAATTTTCCATGCGGTACACCTGGAGGGAGAGCGCCAAGCAATTCCTCGAGAATATCGAAATGAGCCGCCAGAAGGGTCATCGGGTCAAACCGAAGCGGTTGGAGCTGGTCGGGGACGCTTGAGCCTCGACGCGCCTTCGCGCATTGAGGAGTTGCTATGATTCGCGCCCTTGTTTTCGTCGCATGGCTCGCGCCGGCGGCAGCGCTCGCTCAGCAGAGCGGTCCGCCCCCGATGATGCATGGCGGTCCGATGACGATGGGCGGCGATACGGCGCACGCGCGCGCGGCGGCGGCGCCGAACGAGATCGGGCAGAGCGCTTTTGCGGCGATTCAGGAAATCGTGGCGATCCTCGAAGCCGATCCGGACACCGATTGGTCGAAGGTCGACATCGACGCCCTGCGCCAGCATCTCGTCGACATGAACGCCGTTACGCTCGACGCCCGCGTCGCCAGCGCGGCGGTGGACGGCGGCATGCGCTTCGACGTGACGGGCGACGGATCGGCGCCCGATTCGATCCGGCGCATGGTGTTCGCGCATGCGGCGACGATGAACGGAGTGGACGGCTGGACTTTCGAGGCTGCGCCGATCGAGGGCGGCGCGTCGCTCACCGTCCACGCTCCGCCGAAGGACGCCGCCAAGCTCGAGGGCCTCGGCTTTTTCGGCATCCTGACGGTCGGCATGCATCATCGGATGCATCACCTGATGCTCGCGCGCGGACAGAACCCGCATCCGTAAGGCGACGTTTCGCCGCGTGGACAGGACGCCCGTCACCCGCGGATAGCGTCGCTTCCCAGGCGCGCGCGGCGGCGGCGTTGGCCGGGTTGCCGGCGGCCTCGTCCCGCCGCCGATCTTTCGCTCGAGAGGCGCCGAGGCCGAAACGCATGACCGACGAAAGCTCGAGCGCGCCTTTAGTCCTCGACGCTTGGCAGTGCATCGGCTGCGGCCGCATCGAGGGGCCGCAGCTCTGCATCGGGGTCTGCCAGGACCGCAAGGTCCAGTTCGTCTACGCGGCCGAGCACGCGCGCCTCGTCGAGCGTCTGGCCGAAGCCGAGCGGCAGCGCGCGGCGCTCGAAGGCGTGGTGCGCCGGCTCGCCCTGACGCGACCGCGCGAAGGCGCGTGGGAGCAGTCGTACCGGACGCTGCAGGCCGAGGCCCGCCGCGCGCTCGCCGCCCCTGTCGCAGCGGTCGCCGGCCGCGGCAACGCGCCGGTAGGCGGAGACGAGCCCGGGACGCAAGCCGAGCCTCGACCGAGGCGCCCATAAGTCGCCCGCCTTATCGAGCGTCCCGTTGCGTCGCGCTCCAATGCGCGACCGCCAGTCCGAACAGGACCAGCGCCGCCGCCTGATGGGCGAGC
>CAIZGR010000822.1 GCA_903932535.1 uncultured Hyphomicrobiales bacterium
ACGACGCCGCCGGGCGTCGGCGTCACGCCGTAGTTCCGGAACATCTGGGCGTCCCAGATGATGGTGTTCCGTTCGACGTTCCATTCCCAGACGCCCACCCCCGTCGTCTCCGCCGCCAGCCGGAGGCGCTGCTCGCTCGCCCGCAAGTCCCGCTCCGCCTGTATCTTGGCGGTGATGTCGCGCACGATCGTCGAGGCGCCCGAGATCGCGCCGTCATGGTCGCGGATCGGCGAGATCGTCAGCGACACGTCGACGACCCGTCCGTTCTTTGCGACGCGCGCGGTCTCGAGGCCTTTGATTCGTTCTCCCCGCTTCAGCCGGGAAACGATCTCTGCCTCTTCCGCGGCGAGCGCCGGGGGTATCAGAAGCGCAATCGGCTTTCCCAGGATTTCTGCGGCGTCGTAGCCGAACGACCGAGCCGCGGCGGAGTTCCAGCTCGTTATCGTCCCGTCGAGGCCCTTGCTCAGGATGGGATCGATCGACGACTCGACGATGGCGGCAAGATGCGCCTTCGCCGACTGGGTCTCCTCCAACGCAAAGATCTCAGCGCGGGTTCGGAGGAACAATTCGGTGAGGCCCACGCAGAAGCCGCCGGCGACCAGAAAAACTGCAAGGCCAGCCCAGTCGGCGACGTCCTCGAGCGGCACGAAGGCGGAATGAACGAGCCACGCTGAAAGAGCGACGACAGTGAGGCCCGCCGGCAGACCGCCGACGAAGGCCGCGAGCAGAACGATAGGCCAAAACGTCAGATAGGCCAACCGTTCCGAAGCCGGCCCAAGGATCGCAATGCGGGCGAGCGCTGCGGCGAAAACGAGGATTGCGCCGACGACGACGTCGAACCACCACGGGGACCGCCCCCGAGATGAGACGACAAAGGCGAGGCAAGTCGATATCCGGCGCGTCAACGCTGAATTCCTGTCGTCGTTCTGCCAATACACGGTGTGCACTTTTCCGATATCAAGTATTCACTGTACGATGTAGGGCATATACTGCAACAATTTCTAGACTCTCTCTAATTTAGGTCCGCCTCGTCAACGCCAAAATGGGCCCAACTTAAATTCTGCTTTCAAAATGCCCTCCGGCGCGCCGGAGGGCGCCGAAGGCGAGCGCGGCGCTCGGCCGACGCTCACGCGGCGAGGAGAGAATCGCTCCCGGAAAGGCGCTTGAACGACGCCGGAACCGCCGGGCGCCGAAGGACGGTTCGCTCTGCGCGTGTTCTCAGATTGCGCGTTCGGGCGCTTCCGGAAGCCGAGACGCGGCTGCTCTCCCAGCACCTTCATACTTCTGAACAGAATATAACAAGCAAATACTTTCCGATAATCACAATCCAGGGTAATCTACGCCCATTGACCGCGATCCCGCCGTCAGGAGTTCGCTCCCATGACCGACCGACCCGAGACCGAGCAAATCGTCAACGAACATGTCATGAACGAAAGCCCCGCGAACGACGCGCCCCATTGCGAGCCGTCCCGGCCCGGCCGGCCGGCCCCGTCGAGCGACGCAAGGCGGCGCCTCGACCGGCGCGCCCGGCGCAAGAAGGCCGCGGCGCTGCGCGACGCCTCGTTCGACTGGCTCGCCAGCGGGTTCACGCACCAGGAGATCGCCGCCGCGCGACAGGTCAGCGTGGCCGTCGTTCGGCGGGACATCGCCAAAGCCATCCGGGCGCGGCAGATCGAGACGCGCGAGGGCCACGCCCAATTGCAGGTCGCCCGCCTCACCAGAGGGCTGGCGCTGGTCGCGAACAGGGTCGAACGCGGCGACCTCGCCGCAATCGGGCCGCTCGTGAAGATCGTCGCCGCGCTCGACCGCTACCAGGGCGCGGACCCGAGGCCCGCCCTTCCCTTGCCGGCGCCGCGAAAGGCCGCGCGCGGCGTCGCGTCCATCGCCGCCCCGCCGCCCGCCCTGACCTACGCCGCCCCGCCGGCGCCGGCGGCCGCCGGCGCCGCAAGCCGCGAAGAATGCGACGCGGCCCAGCGGACGCCGGACGAGGACGATGTCTCGTGAGGCGGCGAAGAGGGTGGCGGGACGCGTCCTTCGACAAGTTCCGGGCGAGGCCGGGAGGACTGGCCCGGGAGACGCCGATGCGCTCCAACTCTGCGATAAACCATTGACTTCTTTGGTATATGGAATCGAGAGTTCTCGCCTTCCCCATCCAAGACGCTGGATTCGCGAAGGTTCCGCCCGAAGTTCGCGCTCGCCTGCGCCGGGCGCCGATTTGCCGGCCCGCCCGGCGCTTGCGCTTTCGTCCCCTTTCGCGTATGAGCCGGCCTCTCAGAACCGCCCGGCTGGGCTGCCGTGGCGGTTCTTTTCGCTCGTACCGACGCGACGGAGTCGCAAGCTCCGCTTTCATCCCAACAGGGCGTCAAGCCCGGGAGAGCCAAATGCCCAAGTTGAAGACGAAATCCGGCGCGAAAAAGCGCTTTAAGATCACCGGGACCGGCAAGGTCATGTACGCCCAGGCGGGCAAGCGCCACGGCATGATCAAGCGCACGACCAAGCAGATCCGCAATCTGCGCGGCACGGCGGTGCTGTTCAAGACCGACGGCGACAACATCAAGAAGTTCTTCCTGCCGAACGGCTGATCCCTTTTCCCGGAGTTTCGAACGATGTCGCGCGTAAAAAGGGGCGTAACCGCCCACGCCAAGCACAAGAAGATTCTCAAGCAGGCCAAGGGCTTCTTCGGCCGCCGCAAGAACACGATCCGCGCCGCCAAGGCCGCGGTCGACAAGTCGATGCAATACGCCTACCGCGACCGCAAGAACCGCAAGCGCGAGTTCCGCGCCCTGTGGATTCAGCGGATCAACGCGGCGGTGCGCGAGCACGGCCTCACCTACAGCCGGTTCATTTCCGCGCTCGCCACGGCCGGGATCGAGGTGGACCGCAAGGTCCTGTCCGAGCTGGCCATCTCGGAGCCCGCGGCCTTCGCCGCCATCGTCGAGCAGGCGAAGGGCCACCTGCCCAAGGCGGCGTGACCGAGAGCCTCTGACAGCGTCCGCCGCCGCCGCCGCCACGCGTCCCCGCGTGGGGCGGCGGTTCCGTTTCCGACCCCCGAGTTCCGCCCGATGTCCGACCTCTCCGCCCTGAAAGACGAAACGCTCGCCGCCATCGAGAGCGCAGGCGACGAAGCGGCGCTCGAGGCCGTCCGCGTCGCGGCGCTCGGCAAGAAGGGCTCGATCTCCGCTCTGCTCGCGACCCTCGGCAAGCTCGGGCCGGACGAGCGCAAGAGCCGGGGCGCGGCGATCAACGCGCTGAAAGACGCCGTGACCGAGGCGCTCGCCGCCCGTCGCGCGGTGCTCAGGAAGGCGGCGCTCGAGTTCCAGCTCGCGCGCGAGGCGCTCGACATGACCCTGCCGGTGCGCCCGCCCGCCGTCGAGACCGGCCGCATCCATCCGATCAGCCAAGTGACGGACGAGATCGTCGCGATCTTCGCCGACATGGGCTTTGCGGTCGCGGAAGGGCCGGACATCGAGACCGACGACTTCAATTTCACCAAGCTCAATTTCCCGCCCGGCCATCCGGCCCGCGAGATGCACGACACCTTCTTCCTTCAGCCGGACGAGAAGGGCGAGCGCCGGCTGCTTCGGACGCACACCAGCCCCGTGCAGGTTCGCACGATGCTGAGCCAGAAGCCGCCGATCCGGGTCATCTGCCCCGGCCGCACCTACCGGACCGACTTCGACCAGACCCACACGCCGATGTTCCATCAGGTCGAGGGCTTGGTGATCGACCAGGGCGCGACGCTCGCCAACCTCAAATGGGTGCTGGAGGAGTTCTGCAAGGCGTTCTTCGAGGTCCCGAAAGTCGGCATGCGCTTCCGCCCGAGCTTCTTCCCGTTCACCTCGCCCTCGATGGAGGTCGACATCCAGTGCCGCCGCTCCGGCGGCGAGATCCGCTTCGGCGAGGGCGACGACTGGCTGGAAATCCTCGGCTGCGGCATGGTTCATCAGAACGTGCTGACCAATTGCGGGATCGACCCGGACGTCTACCAGGGCTTCGCCTGGGGCATGGGCATCGACCGCGTCGCCATGCTCAAGTACGGCATGCCGGACCTGCGCGACCTGTTCGACGCCGACCTGCGCTGGCTCGACCACTACGGCTTCAAGCCGCTCGACGCGCCGACCCTCGCGGGCGGCCTGAGCGGGTGAGCGCGGCCTCCACGAAGGTGCGCCGACGCGCTCCTCCGTGCTAGAAACTTCAGTGTGTTTTCCGCGGGCAAGAGCCATGTCGCAATCTCGACGAGACCAGGACGCCGAAGCGGTTGCAAAATCAGCGATCGCGCGCCTCTTCGGCGAGGACGCCATCGATCGCATCGCCGTCTTCCCCACCGAAAATCAGGCTGGCGAAGACGGCTTGTCCGTGACGATCTTCCTTCGGGAGCCCAATGCAAACGTATCGGGCGCTCGTCTCGCGGACACGCTCGTCGCGCTGTCCGAAGCGCTGCGGGAAATCGACGACTTTCGCTTCCCTTATGTGACATTCCTCGCTCCGGGATACGAGCACGCCGAAGACGACGAACGGCCGGCCGCCTGAAACCTCGATGTCGCCTCTCGTTCATCATCAGATCGACAACGCGCTTCTGCTGGCGACAGCCGGGAAGGGCCGTCCGCGTCCAGCGTCGTTGCGGCGCGCGGTGTCCACCGCCTATTACGCCGTCTTTCAGGCGCTGTGCGCCACATGCGCCGACAGGCTGGTTGGACCGGGTCAGCCGTGGAGCGTGTATACGCCTGTCTTTCGCGCGCTCGACCACCGCGCGACGGCGCAGGTGTTGCAAGAGCCCGTCTTCGCGGCATCGGCTGGGCTGAAGCGTATCGGGTTGTTGCTGAAGGAGTTGCAGGGCGCTCGTGAATGGGCCGATTACAACCCCGAGCCGCGCCCCGACTACAGGTCGGGGACCAACGACTCCTCCTTCACCCGCCAGGAAGCGCTGAGGCTGATCGACTCCGCCATCGAGGTCCTCGATATCCTCGATCAGCTCGACGACGACGCGCGCCTGAAGCTCGCGGTGCGCCTCGTCGCAAGAACCAGGAAATGAAACCCCCGACATGAAATTCACCCTCTCCTGGCTCAAGGATCATCTCGACACCCGAGCCTCGCTCGCCGAGATCGTGGACGCGCTGACGCGCGTCGGCCTCGAGGTCGAGGGCGTCGAGGACCCGGGCGCCAAATACGCGGGCTTCGTCGTCGGCCATGTGGTCGAGGCCGGGCCGCATCCCAACGCCGACCGGCTGCGGGTGTGCGTGGTCGAGGCCGGCGCCGGCCCCGTTCAGGTCGTCTGCGGCGCGCCCAACGCGCGGACCGGGCTGAAGAGCGTGTTTTCGCCCGTCGGGACCTTCATCCCCAGCAAGAAGATCACGCTGGCCAAGGGCGTGATCCGCGGCGTCGAATCGAACGGCATGCTGTGCTCGGCGGCCGAGCTCGAGCTCAGCGACGATCACGACGGCATCATGGAGCTGCCCGGCGACGCGCCGGTCGGCGCGCCTTACGCCCACTGGGCCGGGCTCGACGATCCGGTCATCGACGTGGCGCTGACGCCGAACCGCCCGGACGCGACGGGCGTATCGGGCATCGCCCGCGACCTCGCCGCCGCGGGCCTGGGGACCATCAAGACGCCGAAGCCCAGAACGTTCGACGGCGCGTTCGACTGCCCGACGCAGGTCCGGCTCGAATTCGCCCCCGCGGACGCGCCGCTCTGCCCCGCCTTCGCGCTCAGGCTCGTGCGCGGCGTGACCAACGGGCCGTCGCCCGAATGGATGCAGAAGCGGCTGCGCGCCATCGGGCTGCGGCCGATCAGCGCGCTGGTCGACATCACCAACTACGTGACCTTCGACCGCGGCCGCCCGCTGCACGTGTTCGACCTCGCGAAGGTCGACGGCGACCTGACCGTGCGCCGGGGGCGCCCGGGCGACAGCGTGCTGGCGCTCGACGGCAAGACCTACGCGCTCGACGAGAGCATGGTCGTCATCGCCGACGCCAAAGGCGTCGAGTCGATCGCCGGCGTCATGGGCGGCGAGCATTCCGGCTGCGACGAGGGCACGCGCGACGTGCTGATCGAAAGCGCGCTGTGGGACCCGGCCAACATCGCCCAGACCGGCCGCAAGCTCGGCATCGTGACCGACGCGCGCTATCGGTTCGAGCGCGGCGTCGATCCCGACTTCTGCGTGCCCGGCTGCGATCTTGCGACCGAGCTCGTGCTTTCGCTCTGCGGCGGCGAGCCGTCGCGCCTGATCGTCGCGGGCGACCCCTCGGCGCCGCGGCGGACGATCGACTTTCCCTACGGCGAGGTGAAGCGCCTGATCGGCGTCGACGTGCCGCGCGCCGAAGGCGAGGCCATCCTCGCGAGGCTCGGATTCGGCGTCGAAGACGGAAAAGTCACGGTCCCCTCGTGGCGCCCGGACGTGCAGGTCAAAGCCGACGTGGTCGAGCAGATCCTTCGGATCGCCGGCCTCGAGCGGGCGCCGCCGGCCCCCCTCCCCCGGCTCGACGACGGCGTTCCGGCGCCGGTTCTGACGCTGTTGCAGAAGCGCACGCGGCTCGCCAAGCGCACCCTCGCCGCGCTCGGCTTGCGCGAGGCGGTGACCTGGTCGTTCATCGCCCGCAACGCGGCGGAACTCTTCGGCGGCGGCGCGCCCGCGCTGTCGCTCGCCAATCCGATCGCCGCCGACCTGTCGGACATGCGCCCGAGCCTCGTTCCCGGCCTCGTCGCGGCGGCCGAACGCAACGCCCGCCGGGCGCTGACCGACGTCGCGCTGTTCGAGGTCGGGCAGATCTTCCTCGGCCCCGGCGAGACGGAGCAGCGGATCGCGGCGGCGGCCGTCCGGCGCGGCCGCGCCAAGGCGAGCGGCGAAGGACGCCACTGGAGCGGCGGCGGCGCGGTCGACGCTTTCGACGCCAAGCAGGACGCGATGGCGCTGCTCGCCGCCCTCGGCGTCGCGGGCGCCGTCCAGGTCGTTCCCGGCGGCCCCGCCTTCCTGCATCCCGGCCGCTCCGCGACGTTGCAGTTCGGCGCGAAGAACGTGGTCGGCTGGTTCGGCCAAGTGCATCCGAGCGTTTGCGAGGCGCTCGACGCCGAAGGCCCGATCGTCGCCTTCGAGGTCGTGCTCGACGCGATCCCGGCGCCGAAGGCGAAGCCGACCCGGGCCAAGCCGAAGCTCGATCGCTCGGACTTCATGGCGGTCGAGCGCGATCTCGCCTTCGTCGTCGCGGAGGGCGTCCGAGCCGGCGATATTCTCAAGGCGGCGCAGAGCGCGGAGCGCGCGCTCGTCGCCGACGTCGGCGTGTTCGACGTGTACCAGGGCAAGGGCCTGCCGGAGGGAACGAAGTCGGTCGCGATCGCGGTCACCCTGCAGCCGCGCGAGCGAACCCTGACCGATGCGGAAATCGAGGCCGCGGTCGCCCGGATCGTGGCGGAGGTCGCCAAGCGGACCGGCGCGACGCTGCGCGGCTAGCCGGCGATGCGCGCCCTGCTCCTCGCCGTCTCGGCCGCCGCCCTGCCGGGCCTGGCGCACGCCCAGGACGAACCGGCCTGCGCCCGGTTCGACGAGCCGCTCGCCTACAACGCCTGTCTCGCGAGCCACGGTCCCAAGGCCAAAGACATCGGAACCGGCGCCGCGCCGTCTGCCGCGAGCCGAAGCGATTCGGAAGAGGGCGCGCCCGTCGAAGCACCGAAGCGTCCGCGCGCCGCCCCGCGCTTCGCGCAACGTCACGGCCGCGTTCATATGGTGTTCCGGTTCCGTTAGGCACGGGTACGGGCGCGGCGCTCCAGCCGGAACAGCCTGGGCGCCGCGCCCTCGTCCGAGCGCCGTGGGAGGCCGGCGCCGGAGGACCGCGCGAGCCGCCCCCCCTTGGGCGACGCCGCGCTGCGATCCGATGGGGCTGCCGAAGGGCTCCGGCCGTCCTGCCGCGCAAACTAGCGCAACCGCCGGCCGCCCGCTGTGAGGGCGATCACATTGCGACGCATTTTTTCGCCGCGCCAAGAACCGGAGTGTGACGGCCGTCACAGCGGAGACGGGTCCGATCGCGTATCCGCGCGTTTCGGGACGCGTTGATCGAGAGGGCGGCGTTCCACTGGGCGCGTGGGATCGCGACTTGCGCGGGCAGGTTGCTGTTGCCGTGGCCGGCCGCTTGACGGCGCGCCAAAGGTCGGTCACGTTCCGTCCGAAGGATCGGGCGGCAACGATGTCGGTCCCCAGCACGCTGGCGGCGCACCCTTATTTTCGTTCACTCGACTTGGACTCCTGCCGGGTTCTCGATCGACAGTGCATTTGGTTGCGCACGACGGCGGGGGCCTGGATCCTCGACCAATCCGCCAAGGACCGCGACGTCTATTTCATCATGTCCGGCCAATTGCGCGCCGTCTTCAACACCGCGCGCCAGGATCTGATCTTCAGCGACATGAACGCCGGCTCGATCTTCGGCGAGATGGCGGCGATCGACGGAGCGCCGCGCGCGGCGAGCGTCTTCGCCATCGTCGATTCGCTCGTCGCGAAGATGCCGGGACAAGTGTTCGTCGAGGCGCTGTTCACCCATCGCCCGCTCGCCGAGGCCGTCATGAAGACGCTGATCCTGCGGCTTCGGGCCATGTCGGGCCGGGTCAGCGAGCTCGGCGCGCTCAACGTGCGCTCCCGCGTTCATGCTGAGCTTCTGCGCCTCGCCCGCCAGGACCGCGAAGACCCGCGGCGCGCGATCATCGTGACCCCGCCGAACCAGTCCGAGCTCGCCGCCCGAATCAACACCCGGCGCGAGACGGTCTCGCGCGAGATCAACGCCATGGAGCGGAGCGGCCTGATCGAGCGGCGCCGCGGCGCCATCGTCATCACCGACGTCCTCAGGCTCAGCGCCCAGTTGCAGCGGGCGGCCAGCGACTGACAGTCGATTCGGAGCCGACTTTTGCGCCCGCGCCAAGCTTTTCAACGCTTTCGGCTCGACAAGGGGATTGCTGTTTCACGAAGCCGCAGAATCGGAAGGGCGGCGCCTCGCCGCCCTCCGGAGGGGGGCCGCGCAGATCAATCCGGAAACGAATGCGCAGCCCCTTACCCGCCCTCGCTTCGTTCGGCCGCCCTCTCGCCGCCGCCCGGGGCGAGGGGGTGGTTTTCCCCCAGGCAAACGAGGCCGACAATGCCCACTGGCGGTTTCCCGCGAGTCGGGGCTCGGCGCTCCCGTCGCTCGAAGGTCCGAGGGAGTTGGCCCGGCTCCCTGCGCCGCCCTGGCTGAATGCGATCCCCCATCGACGTCCGGCGGCCTGACCCGTTCGAGTCGGCGGCGCCTGCTCGCCGCCGCCATGCCTCGTCTCTGGCGCAATGGGCGGCGCGACGCCGTCCCTCCGACTTTTCGCCGGGAGCGGAACTCGAGGGCCTATCGATTGTTGTTCGTCGACGGAGGTGAAGCGAAGGACGGCGATCATGGACAAGGAGCACGTCAAAGGCGCGGCCGGCAAGGCGAAGGGCGCCGTGAAGGATGCGGCCGGCAAGGTGATGGGCGACAAGTCGCTGCAGGCCGAAGGCAAAGTGGGCAAGGCCAAAGGCGCGGCGCATCAGACGGCCGGCGGCGTCAAGGATGCGGCGCGTCAGGCCGGCAAGCCCTGAAGGCCCCGAACCCCACAACGAAAGGCCGCCTTCGCGGGCAGCCTTTCTCTCGAGAACCGGGCCGCGGGGATTTTTGGAATCGCAGGAAGATCGTCGTTGACCTCGCCTCGCCCGCACGCTAAGGAAAATGCTCCCCCGTGGTCATTTGAGCCGGTCGGCTTGCCGCCACGTTAAACAAAGGGCTAAAAGATCGGGGCTCCTTTTCAATCGCCTCGTCTTCGAGCCCACGGGCGCCGCCGCGCCCGGAGAGGATATGAGAACTATGACGAGCCCGCGCAAATCCCGCGATCCGAAAACCCTCAGGCCTGCAACCCAGCTCGTGCATGGCGGCACGCTGCGCTCGAGCTTCGAGGAGACGTCGGAGGCCCTGTTCCTCACCCAGGGCTACCTTTATGACACGATGGAGCTCGCCGAGGCGCGCTTCAAGGGCGACGAGCCGGGCTTCGTCTATTCGCGCTTCTCCAACCCGACGGTCGCCATGTTCGAGAAGCGCATGGCGCTCATCGAAGGCGCAGAGGCGGCGCGCGCGACCGCAAGCGGCATGGCCGCGGTGACGGCGGCGCTGATGGGCCAAGTGAAGGCCGGCGACCACGTCGTCGCCGCCCGCGCCCTGTTCGGCTCGTGCCTCTATATCGTCGAGGACCTGCTGCCCCGATTCGGCGTCGAATCCACCCTGGTCGAGGGGACCGATCTCGATCAATGGCGGGCGGCGGTGCGGCCGAACACCAAGACCGCCTTTCTCGAATCGCCGACCAATCCGACCCTCGAAATCATCGACATTGCCGCCGTCGCCAATATCGTACACGCCGCCGGCGCGACGCTGGTGGTGGACAACGTCTTCGCCACGCCCCTCTACCAGCATCCGCTGAAGCTCGGCGCCGACGTCGTCGTCTATTCGGCGACCAAGCACATCGACGGCCAGGGAAGGGTGCTAGGCGGCGTGATCCTGGGGAGCGAGAAGTTCATCGCCGACCATATCCACAACTTCTTGCGCCAGACCGGCCCGAGCCTTTCGCCCTTCAACGCCTGGACGCTCCTGAAGTCGCTGGAGACGCTGCCGATCCGGGTGGCGGCGCAGGCCGCGTCAGCAGCGCGAATCGCCGATGCGCTCGCCCAGCATCCCGCGGTCGTGCGCACCCTCTATCCCGGCCGGGCCGACCATCCGCAGGCCGAGCTTGCCCGGCGCCAGATGAGCAGCGGCGGCACCATGCTCGCTTTCGAGGTCGCCGGCGGCAAGGCCGCCGCCTTCCGCATGGCCGATGCGCTCTCGATCATCGGTATCTCGAACAACCTCGGCGACGCCAAGAGCCTGATCACCCATCCCGAGACGACGACGCACCAGCGCCTCAAGCCAGAGCAGCGCGCAGCGCTCGGGATCGGCCCCGGCCTGCTCCGTCTCTCGGTCGGCCTCGAGGACCCAGCGGACCTGATCGAGGACCTGCATCAGGCGCTCGACAAGGCCGCCGAGCCGCGGCGCAGAGCCGCCGAATAGGCTTCCGTTCACCGCGGCAATCCGGCGGGGCGGCGTCTCGCCGCCCCGGGCGCGCGAGACGCCGCCCCTCCCCGTGAGGGACGCTCTACTTCGGCTCTTCCAGATCGGCGAGCGTCGGCACCCGACCCTTGGGCGTCAGGTTGTTGATCACCTGCGGCAGCACGGCCGCGAGCTGGTTGAGCAGTTCCTGCTGGCTCATGCCGGTGCGCTTGGAAAGCTCGTCGAGGATGCCGCCGCCGAGCGCGCCGCCGAGCTGTCCGGGATGGATGGGCTCGTTCTGTCCGGGGCCGACCCAGGAGTTGACCTGCGGCGCGGCGCCGCCCGCGGTCAGCTTGCCGATGAGGTCGCTCAATCCGCCGATGATGCTGGAGTTCGGCGGGTTGGCCGGCACGGACGCCGGCGCGGACCACGGGGCCGGCGGCGTCTGGTACTGGGCCGGCGGCGCCGGGTACGGGGCCGCGGGAGCCGGGGCCGCCGGCGCCGGAGCGGGCGAGGAGCCGCCGCCGAACAGCTTGCCCAGAATGAGAGCGCCCACGGCGACGGCGATCGGCGTCGCCAGGTTGCCGCCCGGAACCGAATTCTTCATCGCGTCGTCAAACATTCCCATGGCTTCCTCCTCGATCCCGTAGGCCGCGCCCAGGCAGTGTCCCTGCCGTCGTTCGATGCGAGGCGCCGAGAATTACGACGCCACACTACCGGCTTGCGTTTTCCGCGTCCATCCCGCAACAATCCTTCGGCCCCGGCCGGGACGAGCCGCGTCAGCGGACGGCAGACCGGACCTGGGGCTCGCGGAAGGAGACCTGAACATGGGCGTCATCAGCTGGATCATTCTGGGGCTGATCGCGGGTTGGCTCGCGGGCTTGTTCGTCAACAAGCCGACGACGGGCCTGTTTCAGAATCTCGCCCTCGGCGTCGTCGGCGCCGTCGTCGGCGGGTTCATCGCCAGCGCGGTCTTTGGGACGGGCGTCACCGGCATCAACATCTGGAGCATCTTCGTCTCCGTCGTCGGAGCCGTCGTCGTCGTCTGGGCCTACGGCAAGTTCGGCGGCAGATCCTGACCCGTCAGGGTTCGGCGGCGCCCCAGCGCGCCGCCGAGGCGTCATCGGCCTCCTTGGCCGCGACCCAGCCTTCGACTGTCCCGTCCGCACGGATCGCGCGCTTCCAGAACGGCGCGCGGGCTTTGAGGTAATCCATCAGCATTTCCGCCGCCGCGAACGCCTCGCCGCGATGGGCGGAGGCGACGGCGACGAAAACGATCTGCTCGCCGGGCGCGATTGTGCCGAATCGATGGATCGCCGTGACGCCGATCAGCGGCCATCGCGCCTCGGCTTCGGCGGCGACACGAGCCATTTCCGCTTCCGCCATGCCGGGATAGTGCTCCAGATCAAGCGCGGCGAGCGTTCCGCCCTCGTCGCGGCAATAGCCGACGAAGCTCGCCACCGCGCCGACGTCCCTGCGGCCGCGCGCGAGCGCCGCCGCCTCGAGGCCCGCGTCGAAGTCCTCGCGCTGAACCCGGACCGTCGCCATGCGCTTCATCCGCCCGTCATCGGCGGGAAGAAGGCGACTTCCTTCGCCCCCGCGATCACAGCCTCGCGCCGCGCATGCACGCGGTCGAGGGCCGCCCGCACGGTCGCAGGCTTCTCGAAGGCGTAGGCGTAGTTCTCACCCCGCCCCGAGAGCCAGACGATGAGATCGCCGACCGTCGTCACCTCGGGCGGGAGATCGAGGTCCTCCTCGCTCTTGCCGACGCGCTCGCGCACCCAGGCGAAATAGATCAGTTTCATGCCGCCTCAATCGCCGCCGACATGGTCGTAACTCGCCTTCATGTAGTCCCAGCCGGTGTAGAGCGTCAGGATCGCCGCGATCCACAGGAGGATGACGCCGACCAGAGTCGACCCCGGCAGCACCTTTTCGCCCGCCGGACCCGCGATCAGGAAGCCGAGGGCGACGAGTTGCGCCGTGGTCTTCCACTTCGCGACCGCCGTCACCGGCATCGGCACCCGCAGCTCGGCGAGATATTCCCTGAGACCCGACACGAGGATTTCGCGGCAGAGAATGACGATCGCCGCCCAGAGCGTCGCGCCGGAGATCGTCTGGTCGGCGACCAGCATCAGGATCACGCCGGAAACGAGCAGCTTGTCGGCGATCGGGTCCAGCATCCGGCCCAGCGAAGACTGTTGCGCCCAGGCCCGGGCGAGGTAGCCGTCGAAAAAGTCGGTGACGGCGGCGGCGATGAAGAGTGCGAGCGCCGTCCAGCGCGCCCAGGGCTCGCCAGGCCAAAAGAGGAGCCCGGCGACGATCGGAACCGCCCCGACGCGCGCATACGTCAGGACGTTGGGCAGGGACCAGTTGCGGCTGATCGGACGGGTCATCGAGGAAGCCATTTGGCCAGCACCTGACATCGTCGTCAGGTCTCCGTCAATAGCGGCCCGCCCTTCGAAAAGGAACGCGCGCGGCCGGCACAAAGCTGGGGACGGCGGCTGGCCGGCCGGCTTTCTCGGCGCGATTCGCTCCAGATCCGTCTAGACTTGCCCGGTCAAACGGTCCGGAGCTTTCTCATGTCGAACGTCCACGTCGTCAGCCATCCCCTCGTCCAGCACAAGCTGACCCTGATGCGCGACAAGACTGTTTCGACCAAGGGCTTCCGCCAACTCGTCAACGAGATCGGCATGCTGCTCGCCTACGAGGTGACGCGCGACCTGCCGCTCGAGATGATCGAGGTCGAGACGCCGCTGGCGAAGACCATGCAACCCACCATCTCCGGCAAGAAGCTGGTCTTCGCGCCGATTCTTCGCGCGGGAACCGGTTTCCTGGAGGGCATGCTCAATCTCGTGCCCAGCGCGCGGGTCGCGCATATCGGACTGTATCGCGACCCGCAGACCCTGGAGGCGGTCGAATACTACTTCAAGGCGCCCACCGATGTCGCCGAACGGCTGGTCATCGTGATGGACCCCATGCTCGCGACCGGCAATTCGGCCATCGCGGCGCTCGACCGGCTGAAACGGCGAGGGGTGAGGGACATGCGATTCGTCTGCCTGCTCGCGGCGCCCGAGGGCGTGGAGCGGCTCACGAAGGCGCACCCCGACGTCGAGATCTGGACCGCCGCGATCGATGAAAAGCTGAACGATCACGGGTACATCGTTCCCGGCCTCGGCGACGCGGGCGATCGCATGTTCGGAACGAAGTAACCGTCCTTCTGCTCGACGCGGCGCCACAGGCTTCTTTCCTCCTCGGCCGCGCTGCGGCTTTCAAGGGCGGTGTCTCAAAGATTTCGCGCGCCGGCCGAGCATGGGCCATCCATGAAACCAAAAGTTCAGCACACAGATCCACGAAGGGCTTCTTCGTGACCCTTTGCGATCTTTGTGGCGACAAAAGCATCGCTCGCGATTGACGCGGCCGGAAGGCCCGCCGAAACCCAACCGGGACACCGCCCTTTCAAACTCAGATTTGGAACCGAGCCTGCCGATGCGCCCGATCAAGCCGCCTCCGACAAAAGCTACGCCGGTCTTTGCGGCGGCCTTCCTTGCCGGCGAATCCTTCGATCGATCGATTCGGACCGTCTTACTTGCGGCGCCGACGCTGCTGACCCAGCCCCATCTGCTTGGCGAGCGCTGAACGCGCCTTCGCGTAAGCCGGAGCGACCATCGGGTAATCTGCCGGAAGGCCCCACTTCTCGCGATATTCCTCGGGCGAAAGGTTGTACTGGGTGCGAAGGTGACGCTTCAGCGATTTGAACTTCCGGCCGTCCTCGAGACAGACGATGTAGTCGTTGGTGATCGACTTCTTCGGCGGGACGGCGGGCTTGGCTGCTTCCACAACGATGGGCTGAGCGCCCGAGGCGACCCTGACGATCGCCGCATGAACGTCGTTGAGCAGCGTCGGAAGCTCGGCGGCCGGCACGGAATTGTTCGAGACGTAAGCCGAAACGATCTCCGCGGCGAGTTCGACGTGATTGTTGGATTCGCTCATTTTTATCGTTACTCCAAATGGAGCCCCGAGGCGACCGCGATAACGCGATCAACTCAAGGGGCTTTGTGACCACCCGGCCAGGACGGTTTTCATCTTTCGCTATCGCCGAGCGGCGACTTGGGCACGCCTGCATATAGCGCACTCGAAATCTTCATACAAGTTGTTCCGAGAATTTTTCAACTACGATCTAGAGGGTCTTGGCTCAAATACTGGCAGGCTCGGCCGCAACCGATGGTGGGCCGTCTCCGGACGACAGTCGATGACTCTTCACGCGGCAATACGCCGAGGTCGCCGGCCGCAGCCAACCGAACGATTCGTTCGGCTCGTGGGTTCCGCCGAATTCGAATCGGGTGGAATTCGTGGCTGAATTCATGCCGGACGCGGGCGCAGGACGGCCACCGCGCTTCGAGCCAGACTTCAGGCGGTCGTACGACCTCGAAATGATTACGAAAACCGATCGAGAAGGATATCGCGCCGGGGTTCGAGCCTCTATATCCGTTCGGCATCCATCGAACGACCGTCCGTGAGCGCCAATGCGGCATCGAATGACCTCGACATTTCACAGCAAGGCCGAGCCTGTCGTCGAAAGAGCGACGTTGACGAGCACGGTCAGGCTGTTGTGGCCCTATATCTGGCCGGCCAGCCGCGCCGACCTGAAGGTGCGGGTCGGCCTCGCGTTCGCGCTGATGGTGCTGTCCAAGCTCGTCACCATCGCGATTCCTTACTCCTTCAAGTGGGTCACCGATTCGCTCGCGTTCCAGAGCCATGCGGCCGCGCCGCCGCTGGAGCGGACCGTGATGAGCGCCGTGTCCCTCACCGTCGTCTATGGCGTTCTGCGCATCCTGATGGCTTTCACGCAGCAGGGCCGCGACGCGTTGTTCGCTTCGGTGGCGATGAACGCCGTCCGCAAGCTGGCGATCGAAGTCTTCGAGCACCTGCATCGGTTGTCGCTGCGATTTCATCTGGAACGCAAGACCGGCGGCCTGACCCGCGTTCTCGAGCGCGGGCGCAACGCCATCGAGACGATCATCCGCACCTCGATGCTGACCGCCGCGCCGACGGCCTTCGAATTCGCGCTGATTGTCGGAGCGCTGCTGATCTCCTTCGACTGGCGATACGTGGCGGCGATCAGCGTCACGGTCGCAGCCTACCTTTCCTATACGACCGTCGCCACGAACTGGCGCATCGGCATTCGCCGTTCGATGAACGAAAGCGACACCGACGCCAACACCAAAGCCATCGACAGCCTGCTCAACTTCGAGACGGTGAAGTACTTCGGCGCGGAGGCGCGTGAGGCCGCCCGCTACGACAAGTCAATGGCGCGCTATGAGCGCATGAGCGTTCGGACCTATGTGTCGCTCGCAGTGCTCAACGCCGGTCAGGCGTTCATTTTCACCCTCGGCCTGATCGCGGTCTTGCTGATGTGCGTCGTCGAGATCAAGGACGGGCGAAAATCCGTCGGCGATTTCGTGCTCATCAACCTGATGATGCTGCAACTCTACCAGCCGCTGAATTTCATGGGGATGGTCTACCGCGACATCAAGCAGGCGATCGTCGACATCGAGGCCATGTTCGTCATTCTGCGCCAGAATCCGGAGATCGAGGACATCCCCGGCGCGCCGGCGCTTCGCGTCGGGTCCGGGGACGTGCGGTTCGAGGCGGTCGAGTTCGCCTACGACACGGCGCGGCCGATCCTGCGCGGGGTGTCGTTCGAGGCGAAGCCTGGACAGACCATCGCAATCGTGGGGCCGTCGGGCGCCGGCAAGTCGACGATTTCCCGGCTGCTCTTCCGCTTCTACGAGCCCACCGCCGGGCGCATCCTGATCGACGGACAGGATGTGAGGAAGGTCACGCAGACCTCGCTCCGGGCCGCCATCGGAATGGTTCCGCAGGATACGGTGCTCTTCAACGACTCGATCCTCTACAATATCCACTATGGCCGCGACGGAGCGAGCCGGGGCGAGGTCGAGGCGGCGGCGGAGAACGCCCAGATCGACGCTTTCATCCGCTCGCTGCCCGAGGGCTACGAATCGCCCGTCGGCGAACGCGGTCTGAAGCTCTCGGGCGGCGAGAAGCAGCGCGTGGCGATCGCCCGCACCATGCTCAAAGCGCCCCCCATTCTGGTTCTGGACGAGGCGACCTCGGCGCTCGACACGTTCACCGAGCGCGAGATCCAGTCCGCCCTGGAACGCGTGTCGCGCGGGCGCACGACCATCGTCATCGCCCACCGGCTTTCCACCGTCGTGGGCGCCGACGAAATTCTCGTGCTCGACAAAGGACTGATCGCCGAACGCGGGACCCACGAAGCGCTGCTCGAGCGGGGCGGACTCTACGCTGCGCTCTGGAGCCGGCAGCGCGAGGTCGACGCCGCCGAGGAGACGCTGCGGCGAGCGGACGCCTTGGCCTCGAAGGAAGAGCCGCCGGAACCGGAGCCCCTCGATCTCCCCGACCCGCTCGACGCTTCCGCCGCGCCGTGACTTTTGCCTGATTTGGCGCCATGACTGCCCGCGCCTCACCGTGCCGAGTTCCCAGACATGAGCGTCATCAACTCCCTCCGACGCGCCGTCGCGCCGATCCATCCGGAGGGCTATCTTTTCGTCGCGGGGTTCGCCGTCGCGGCCCTGATCCTCTGGTGGCTGTGGAGCCCGCTCGGCTGGCTCGGACTGATCGCCACGCTCTGGTGCGCCTATTTCTTCCGCGATCCGGCCCGGGTCACGCCGGTCAGCCCCAGCCTCGTCATCGCGCCCGCTGACGGCGTCGTCAGCTTCGCCGGCGTCGCCGCCCCTCCCCCCGAGCTGGGGATGGGGATGGGGCCGTTGCAGCGCGTCTCCATTTTCATGTCGGTGTTCGACTGCCACGTGAACCGCGCGCCGGTCGAGGGGCGGGTCGAGCGGATCGTCTACCATCCGGGGCTGTTCCTCAACGCCGACCTCGACAAGGCCAGCGAAGACAACGAGCGCAACAGCATCGTCATCGAGGCGCCGTCCGGCCGATTCGGGGTCGTGCAGATCGCCGGCCTCATCGCGCGCAGGATCGTCTGCTTCACGCACGAGGGCGCGCAGCTCGGCGCCGGCGAGCGGATCGGCCTCATCCGCTTCGGCTCGCGGGTCGACGTCTATCTGCCCGCGGGCGCGCAGATCGTCGCCGGCCTCGAATCGCGGGCCGTCGCGGGGGAGACGGTCATCGCGGAAATCTCGGCGACCGCCGCGCCGCGCCCGTTCCGGAGGAGCTGAGCCTCGTGGACGATTCGAGCCCCGTGCCCGACGCGCCGCCGGTCGGCGCGCAGCCTGCCCGGCGTCGCGGCTTCCGCCCGGTGCCGTTGCGGCTGCTCCTTCCCAATATCGTCACCCTGCTGGCGCTCTGCCTCGGCTTGACGGCCATCCGCTTCGCCATGGACGGGTGGATCGACTGGGCGGTCATCGCCATCGCGGGAGCCGGCGTGCTGGACGCGCTCGACGGGCGAATCGCGCGCGCCCTCAAGGGAACGTCTCGATTCGGCGCAGAACTCGATTCGCTCGCGGATTTCGTCGACTTCGGCGTCGCCCCGGCGCTCGTCCTGTTCGTCGCCGATCTCCACGCGGCCAAGAGTTTCGGCTGGGTGGCGACGCTCCTGTTCGCGATGGCCTGCGCGCTGAGGCTCGCGCGGTTCAACGTGATGCTCGACGATCCGGATCAGCCGGCGTGGCGCAAGAACTTCTTTGTCGGCATGCCCGCCCCGGCCGGCGCGATCGTCGGCCTCCTGCCGATCTACGTGCGATTCGCCCTCGGCCTCAGCACGCCGAGCCCGCGCGTGGCGGTGCTCGAGAGCCTCTACGTGCTGGCGATCGCCTTCCTGATGGCGAGCCGCGTCCCGCATTTCTCCGGCAAGTCGATCGGGCGGGTGCCGCGCGAGCATTTGGCGGTGTTTCTGGTCGGGGTCGCCGCCGCGCTGTTGCTCGTCTTCGTCTTCCCGATGGAGATGCTGATCGCGGTCACCCTCGCCTATCTCGGCTCTATTCCGTTCGCGGTCCGACGCTCTCGGGCGCTGGAGAGCGCCGGCCGGTGACGGTCGACGGTTCCGGCGGGCTTCGACTCGAGAGCAAAAGGCGAGGCCCGGAGCCCGCGCGCGGCCGGCCTGTTACGGCTTGACCGCGGCGCCGGCGACCTTCTTCCCGTTGACGTGCGCGGCGGCGGCGGTTCGCAATTCGGTCCGATATCCGGTCACGACGGGAGGACGGCCCGAAGCGCCCGCGCCGACGGGATGGAACGCAGCCAAACGCGCAGCGTTCGCCGCTGTTCCCTTCGTCGCGCAAGACGACGAATGCGTCGCCCCAGACGCTGAATGGACGCCGCCGCTCGAGGCCGCGGACCCATGCGATCCGGCGCCGGAGCCCGAGTGGTACGACCCGACGCATTGCGCGGACGCCCCGATCGAAAAACCGAACGGAAGCACAAGGACAAACGCCGCAGCCGGACCGATTCTCACGGCCGCCGTTGCCAGCGAAGCTGCGGTCTGGACGCTTTTCGTCATGGCTAGGTCCCTCGGATACGGTAGACAGAAATTCGGGCGCCGGCAGCTCTTGGGAGAGTGACGCGCACAACGGTCGAAATCAAGGCGCCCCGGCGTGACGCGAGCGCGCAGCGGGCGGCATGGTTTGCTAATCCAGGGCCGGCGACGAGCATTGCGGTGTTTCCCCATGGAGCCCGCCGAACCGACGCCGGAAGGCTTGAAAATACATCATTCCTCTGCCACTCATCCGCGCTGGAGGCATCCCGACGACGTTGAAACCACGCGTCGGCTGAATCTCCATCATGCTTCGTTGCCAAGCAGCGGAGGCACGGACGACAAGGACTCCCTATGCTGCTGTTCTCGTCCAACGAGCTGGATGTGATTTTGCAGCCTGGAGACGAAAAATTTCTCTTGATTACGTTTTCACCCGCCGGCGCACGGTACGACCAAGGCGACTTTTGGGCAAAATCCGCTGCACTCAAGAACAATCTGAGCGTCATAGGATTCGCCGCCAAATCCGACGCCTGGTATCCCGCCGTCCACACCATGCCGGCGATCGACGCCATTCGCGGACACCTCCTCCGATACGCCGAGCGGATTACCTTCGGCGCGTCCATGGGCGCCTATGCGACTTTGAAGTACGGTTCCCGCCTCGGCGCCACGACGGCGATTGCGTTTTCTCCGCAATGGTCCATTGATCCGGCGCGTCTTCCGCCGATCGCAAGACGGTGGAGCAGCAGCTTCAATCCGCGATACCATGGAGACATGCAGGTCTCGACTTCCGACATGGCGGATCGGGCGTTCATATTTTATGATCCCTACACCAAGAGCGACGCCTATCACGCAAAGGAACTTTTCGCGCTGTCGCCGAGCGTGACCCTCGTGCCGATGTACTGCGCCGGTCATGAACCGATCCGCGGCTTCGCCGGAAGCCAGAAAATGCTGAGCTTGATCGATAAATGCAGACGCAACGAGATCGCGGGTCTGAAATCGGATGCGCGCCGCCAGGCCAGGACGAAAAGTCTCAGGATTGGTTTTGCTCTCAAATTCTGGCTCGATCGCAGTCCATGGAAGGCTCTCGAGATGGCTCGCAGCTATGGCCATCTCCTGTCTCCGTCAGACCTTGTCAAATTCAAAATTGACGCTGCGGCATCCTTCGTCGATAGAAAGCATTTCGACGAGGCTGACTTTCTAGCGAACGAGGCCTTATACTTATCTCCGAACAATCTCCAGGCGCTCAAGATCCTTGCAAGCGTGTATGCGGCCTGCGGGCGTTTGAGCGACGCCGAGGACGTCGAACATAGGATACTTTCCCTATCGCCCGGTAACATCTCGGCACGACTCCGCCTCGCGTCAATCCATACGAACCGCGGCCAACCTCGACAAGCCGTTGCGTTACTGACGGATTCACTGGCGAGCGGTGAGCAAAATTTCGATATCCTGAACGCTATGTCGCGTGCATATTTCAAGCTTGGCGATCTGGATAAAGCTTCACAATATGGCGAGATGGCAATGACGCGAAATCCGAACGACCCGTTTATTCATCATCTCCTCGCCTATGTCTATATGGAACAAGGGCGTTTCGACAAGGCAAGAGCAGAGAACACCATTTCATTGCGGTTACGGCCGCACCACGACGACTTCGTGAAACTCGAGGACAAACTGTCGAAGCGCTGACGCGCCGCACGGCCTTTCGGTGTGGCGGGAGCGTCCTGGCGGACGGCAATGGCCGGCGAGCGGTCGTGTGCCCGTTGGAAACTGTCGCCGGCCGCGCCGAGGACGGCGTTCGCGGCTCCGCAGAGGAGGCCCTCGGGGAAGTTCCAGCCCCTGGCCGATTTGCGGGCTCGGGAGCCGAGCGCCGACGCAAATCCCGTTCGATGGCCCGCATCCGCCAGGCGATCGTTTGCACCTCCCGAATGGGCGGCTCCGAACCGGCGACCAAGACCGCGGTCAGGCAAGCGGAGACAATCGACCACATACGGTGTGCAATAATAGCACGCGATCCGTACGACATCGATCGACCGGATCACGCATGAAGGGCGGCATTTCGTCTCATGGCGCAGGACGCCAGCCTTCCCTATGCTCCACGGGGTTTTCAGCCCGGGGCGAACCGCTGCCGGCATTTCGGTTGTGGACTGTATCGCCTCTTGCTTTTCCTCGAGGTTGGTGTTCCAAGCCTTTCGGACTTGGGCTTAAGGGAGCTGCGCGTTGGACCATATCGATGCAGATGTCCTGATCATCGGGGCGGGAGGGGCGGGCTTGCGCGCCGCCATCGCCGCCGCCGAGGCCGACCCCTCGCTCACCATCGCGCTCGTTTCGAAAGTCCTGCCCATGCGCAGCCATACGGTTGCTGCGGAGGGCGGTTCGGCCGGCGTGATCCAGGCGCACGACAGCCTCGAGAACCACTTCAACGACACCGTGCATGGCGGCGACTGGCTGTGCGAGCAGGACGTGGTCGAGTTCTTCGTCGAGCGCTGCACGCCCGAGTTGATCCAGCTCGAGCATTGGGGCTGCCCCTGGAGCCGCAAGCCCGACGGTCAGATCAACGTGCGTGCTTTCGGCGGCATGAAGATCGAGCGAACGTGGTTCGCGGCCGACCGCAGCGGCTTTCATATCCTGCACACACTGTTCCAGACTTCGACGAAATATCCCTCGATCAAACGGTTCGATGAATATTTCTGCATCGACCTGCTCATCGACGACGGCCGCGCGCAAGGCGCGACGGTGTTTTCGCCCTCGACGGGGGAATTCACCGCCATCACCGCGCGCGCCGTGATCCTGGCGACGGGCGGCGCGGGCCGGGTTTTCCGCCAGAACACCAATGGCGGCATCGTCACCGGCGACGGCATGGCGCTCGCCTACCGGCATGGCGTGCCGCTTCGCGACATGGAATTCATGCAATACCATCCGACCTGCATGCCGGGCACGGGCATTCTCTTCACCGAAGCCTGCCGCGGCGAAGGCGGCCACCTCCTGAACAAGGACGGCTACCGCTTCCTGCAGGATTACGGTCTCGGACCCGTCACGGCCGAGCCCCGCAACAAGACCATGGAACTCGGACCGCGCGATCGCCTCAGCCAGGCGATCTGGCAGGAGGAGCGCAAGGGCCGGACGATGACGACTCCGGCGGGCGAATCCTATGTGCATCTCGATCTGAGGCACCTCGGGGCGGCTAAGCTGAAAGAGCGGCTGCCGCTGATCTGCGACCTCGCCGAAGAATTCATGGGCATCGATCCCGCCACGGCGCCGATCCCTGTCCGACCGGCGGTGCATTACACGATGGGCGGCATCGAGGTCGACATCCGCACGGCCACAACGCTCGCGGGGCTCTACGCCGCGGGCGAGTGTTCGAGCGTCGGCATCCACGGCGCCAACCGGCTGGGCTCTAATTCACTCGGAGAGCTCACGGTTTTCGGCCACGTCGCCGGCGACGAAGCCGTGAAGTTCGCCAAGGGCGCGCCTGCCGCCCAGGGCGGCAAGCTGCTGGATCAGGCGAAGGCCAGCGCAGCGAAGGTGCTCGGCTTGCGCGACCAGAAGGGCGGCGGCGAGCGTCATGCCGTTCTCCGGAAAGAGATGGCGACCACGATGGAGAAGGGTTGCGGCATCTATCGCGAGGCTTCCGAGATGCAGAAGACCTGCGACAAGCTCGCGGAACTGAAGCGGCGCTACCGCGACATCACGCTCGAAGACCGCTCCTCCGTCTGGAACACCGATTGGATTTGCGCGGTGGAACTCGGCTATCAGCTCGATGTCGCCGAGGCGGTGGCTTACAGCGCGCTCATGAGGCGGGAGTCGCGCGGCGCGCATCAGCGGATCGACGGTTTCGAAAAACGCGACGACGTCAATTTCCTGGCTCACAGCCTCGCCAATTATCGAGACGGCGCGGCGCCTGAGATTTCCTACGGGCCGGTGAAGATCACCAAGTCCCAGCCCGGCGAGCGCGCATATGGCGCGCTCGGCGAAGCGCTCGAAGCGAAGGAGGCTTCCCATGCCTGAAGCCGCCACAGCCGTGAAAACCGTCGAACTCAAAATTCTCCGTTATCGGCCCGCCTCGGACGAGCGCCCGGCGTTCGGCTCGTTCAAGGTGCCCTACACCGAAGACATGTCGGTGCTGGAGGCGCTGCAGACCATCAAGGACACACTGGACGGCACGCTGTCGTTCCGCTGGTCCTGCCGCATGGCTGTCTGCGGAAGCTGCGGGATGATGATCAACGGCAAGCCGCAGCTCGCATGCAATACACTCTTGCGCAATCTCCCGCCGGGTCCCGTCACGATCGAGCCCTTGAACAACTTCCCCATCGAGCGCGATCTCGTTGTCAGCGTCGGCGATTTCGTCAAGAAGATCGAGAGCATCTATCCCTACATCATCCCGAAGGAGCCGAAGACCGTCGCGGAGGGGCCTTATCTCCAGACTCCCGCGCAACTCGCCGCCTACGAATCCTTCAGCGACTGCATCAACTGCATGCTGTGCTACGCAGCCTGCCCCCAGTTCGGCGAGAATCCGAACTTCATAGGCCCGGGTGCGATGGCGCTGCTTCAGCGCTACAACGGCGACTCGCGCGACGGCGGCCAGCAGAAGCGCCTCGATACGATTCACGGCGAGGACGGCGTGTGGTCCTGCACGGCCGTCGGCTACTGCTCCGAAGTTTGCCCGAAGCAGGTCGACCCCGCCAACGCCGTCAACCAGAACAAGACAAACAGCGCGTTCGACTTCTTCCTGCGCTTCTTGAGACCGGGGGGAGCCCGATGAGCGAGAGACGTCCTTACCGCCGCCCGATGAGCCCGACGTGGTGGGCGAACCCGCCCTACCGGGCTTACACGCTGCGCGAACTCACCGGCGTCGCTGTCGCGATCTATGGGCTCGTGCTGTTTTTCGGCTTGGTCTGCCTCGCGCTCGGGCCGGGGGCCTACGACGGGTATCTGGCGTTCCTGAGAAGCCCCTTCTCGATCGTGCTGCACCTGCTCCTGTTGGCGGCCATGGTGTACCATGTCGTGACGTGGTTCGAGACCCTGCCGAAGACACAGCCGAAGCTGATCGTCGATGGCAAACCTTTCCCGGCGAAAAAGATGACCGATATCGCCATAAAGGTCGGCGCGGGCTGTTCGCTGGTCCTGCTTCTCATTGCGATATGGGTGGGCCGATGAGCCAGTTCGTTCAGGAAAAGCGCAGCATTTCCCCGCTCTTCTGGCTGCCGTTCGGCGCAGGCGGCATGCTGTCCGCGCTGTTTGGGCCGGCTTTGATCCTCATCACCGGCATCCTGGCGCCGACGGGGTTCCTGTTGCCCCAAAGCTTCGAAAGCTACGACCATGCTCGGGCTTTCGCGCAAAACCCCCTCGGCAAGCTGGTCCTGCTCGCCATCATCGCCCTCTTCCTGTGGCACGGGGCCGAGCGTATCTTTCTGACGCTCAAGGACATGAAAGCCGGACCGCTGCTCAACCTGAAATACGCGACCTACGGCGTCGCCGCCGCGGTGACGGTGGTCACTGTTCTACTTCTTCTGGCGGTCGGTTTCTAACAAGACGCGGGAGACGCGGCGCTTTCGGCGCGACGCGTTGACGGAGTTCTTGGCGCGGGCAAACGGCCATCGAGACGCCGTCCGCGCTGCTCTGATCAAAGCGCCCGGTCGGCGAGGAACAGCGGCGCCGGGCCGGGCGGGGTGATAATCCGCACGTTCCCGAACCCCACCTCCTTCAGCCATCCGGTGATTTCCGCGAAGCTGTTCGTGTCGCCGTCCTTGGCATTGACCAACATTTTGACGGCGAAAGTCAGCGCATTGGTTTGACTGGCGCGGGCCTCGTCCACGAGGAATACCGCGATAGGGAGCGTGACGCCGGGCGCCAACGCGCGATGAACCTTCGCCAGCAACGTGCGGTTCCGGCTTTCGTCGCAGCTTTGCAGAACCTGCCCGAGCACGGCCGCCTGATAGCGGTCGCCGAAATCGAAGCGCGCGGCGACGCGCATCGTCACGTCGAGCACCTGACGCCAGACCACCGCCGTGACCCGCGCGCCCGGCGAACGCTGCGCGAGCGTGGCGCCCGAGACGCCCGCGCCGCGGGAAAGCTCGAGCGCATGATGGCTTCGACGTACTCCTGGAAATGCGCCGCGCGGCCCGCGTCGCCGTCCGCACAGGGCGCGGGCCGGCCGGCGCGGACGGCATCGTTCAGCGCCGCCCATCGCGGCATCAACTGGGCGCTCGCATGCCTGAAAATTCCGCCCAAAAACGATGGGCTCGCGCTGACCAGGAAGCGCGCGGCCTTTGGGGTGAGCGCATAGCGGCCCGCGGCGTCCTTGCTCAGGTGTTCGACGCAGGCCGGCGGATGAAGCTGGGCGTGTGCGCCGCTTTCGGAGATCCCGGCCTCGGAGGCGAGCGCGGTCGCGGTTTTCGGGCATCGGTCGAGGGGGTCGAACAGCCGGCTCCTGACGGCCGCGTCGGTCATCATCGGAACGGCGAAGCCCCCACGCGAATTGCAAGAGACGCGCGGGCGTTGCGGGAGGGGGGCCGCCATCGTCAGAACTTCCGTGGATTA
Source organism: uncultured Hyphomicrobiales bacterium (assembly GCA_903932535.1). GTDB lineage: Bacteria > Pseudomonadota > Alphaproteobacteria > Rhizobiales > Beijerinckiaceae > Roseiarcus. Next base: position 26,060 of record CAIZGR010000822.1, read on the forward strand.
CGATCGCCGACCGGAGCGCGATATCCTTGCCGCTGCTCTTCAGGATGGAGCCCGTGCGCTTCCCGCTGGGGCGCGCAAACCTGTTTGAGGCCGGGCGTCGGCCCGGCTGCGCGGCGACAATTAAGTTGGCCGGTTCACCGACAATTATCTTGGCCGGTTGGGGCGTCCGCGATCGCCGCCTGAAGGGAGGGGCGAAGCCCCGAGCGGAAGGCGGCGATGGCGGGCGGCGGTTTCAAGTCCCCCTGA
>CAIZGR010000823.1 GCA_903932535.1 uncultured Hyphomicrobiales bacterium
ATCTCTGGAAGAAGGTGGCCAAAGACGCCTCTGCAAAGCCTTACAAGGCGCTCGCGCTCGACGTCGCCGGCAAGGCGCGCCGTCAGCACGACCGCGCTGTCGAGACGGGGCTCTCAAACCACGAACGGATCGAGACGGCCGCCGAGGCGCGACCCCAACTGGGGGACGAGATGAAGGTGGCCTGGCAGGCGGGGCTTCTGCGCCAGGCCTTCGACCAGCAGCGCGACACGCTCGTGGCGCTCGTCCAGGCGATCGACGAGCAATTGAAACGCGCCGCCGGCGTCGTCGCCGACCGCGCCAGGGCGATCGCCGCGGCGATTGCGGGCGAGCCTGACGAAGCGCCCACGACTCCCCGCCCGCCCGAATCGCCGACGCCCTCGGCCCGCGGTCCTGGTTCTTAGCGACTTTGGCGGCCCAGTCGCGTTCCGCCTCCGGTTGCTGTCCGCCCGGAGCGCATTCGGGCGAGATCCGGCGAACCTGGGCGATGGGCCAGGAACAACCGGAGACGGCCGGATACCCACCCTCCAAATTCGATCGGGAACGGGGAAGGTCCGCCCGGAGTTTGTGTTCGCCCCCGGCAATCGAACGGCCGGAGTCGACGTAAAGCGGGCTTCGCGGACGACGGCCGCGAACGTTGCATGTAGGTAGGTAAGCGGGCCTTGTCGCTACGGGCGGTCAGAAGGAGGCTTCGGTTGTCTGCAATTCTGGTCGACCTCGACCGCGGCAGCGGTCGCCATCGCGCTCGTTGCCATCCTGCGGCGCGTGCCGCATAGGTCGAAGGGTAGTTTCCGACTGTGGCTGAGCAGAGGGGCTCTCCATGAACCGTTCTTTCGGCCGGCGGGCAGCGCTGTGGATCGGCGTCTACCTGTTCCTCGTTCTCGGCCCGCTCTTTGCTCTCCTTCTCGGCGACCACCCTCCGGCGCGCGATTTCTGGACTGAATTCGCGGACGCTATCGCCTATGCCGGTCTCTCGATCATGGGGCTGCAGTTCGGACTCACCGCTCGGTTTCGTTTTATAACCCGGCCTTGGGGCGAGGACGTCATCTACTATTTCCACCGCCAGCTGACCTGGGTCGCGGTGGCGCTAGTTCTCGCCCATCCTGCGATTCTGATCTGGGTGAGGCCCGCGCGGATCGCCGCACTTAACGTGTTCGCCGCCGCGTGGCGAGTCAAATACGCGAATTTTTCGATCTATGCGCTCGTCGCGCTGACGGCGCTCTCCTATGGGCGGAAGCGGATCGGTCTGTCCTACGAGGCCTGGCACGCGACCCACATCGTGCTGGCGTTGCTGGCTGTCGGCTTCGGGCTCGCGCATGCGATCGCCTTCGGCTTCTATCTGCAGTCGCCGCTCAAGTCGGGCCTCTGGGTCGTGCTGGTCATCGTGTGGATCGGCGTCTTCGTCTACACACGGATCGTGCGCCCTTACTTTCTCCTGCGCCGGCCCTACCGGGTCGAGGCGGTTCGCCAGGAGCGCGGCGACAGCGTCACGCTGGCGCTTCAGGCCGACGGACACGAGGGCCTGAGTTTCGCGCCTGGGCAGTTCGCCTGGCTCTCGACCGTCACGCCGCTCCAGATCACCGGCCACCCCTTTTCCTTCGCCTCCAGCGCCGATGTGGAGGACGGGCGGATCGAGCTGACGATCCGCAACCTCGGCGACTTCACCGCCACCCTCGGCTCGATGCGGATCGGCCGGCGCGTGTGGCTCGACGGTCCTTATGGCGCTTTCACAATGGACGAGTCAGACGACCCGCCGGTCCTGATCGCGGGTGGGATCGGGATCACGCCGATGATGAGCATGCTGCGCACGATGGCGGACCGCGGCGACCGCCGCCGCATCCTCCTCATCTACGCGAACCGGAACTGGGAGGACGTGACGTTCCGCGAGGAACTCGAAGACTTGAAGACGCGCCTCGATCTCGAGGTTGTGCACGTGCTCGAGGAGCCGCCGCCGGGATGGACCGGCGAGCACGGGCGCCTTTCGATCGAGACGCTCAAACGCTGCGTGCGTGCGCCTTTCGTTGAGCGCCACTACTTCATTTGCGGACCGGAGCCGATGATGGACGCGGCCGAAGCGGCGCTCGCCGAACTCGGCGTCCCGATTTCCCGCTACCATTCCGAGCGATACAGCTTCGCCTGAGGGAGATTTAAATGCGGCGCATCTTCGCCCTGAGGCTGGTCATCGCGACCGCCCTCGCCGTCGTCGCGCTGTCAGCGCTCTTTGCTGCGCTCAGAACGCTGGAGTGACGAGAGAGCAGGCCCCGACCCCGAAAGTGCCGTATGGTTCTCGTCCGGTTGATCACCGCGTACGGGGCGAGGCTGGACAGGATGATCGGTGGCGCGATCATTGTGGCGCCGGCGGCCCGCACACCTCCACCTGCGCGTCCGCAAGCCGCTCGAAACGTCGGCGCCGGCGCATGAGCGGCCACCAGTCGTAGAGGAAGATCTCGATGGGGCGCCAATTGGCGACCCAACCGGCGATCACCAGCCCCTCCGCCGCCACCCCGGCGAAGCCTTGATCGTCATAAGCGCTGTTCATGATTTTCGCGAGTGTGAAGCAGATGACGAGGATCGGGATGCCGATAAGCAGCGCTATGCGCCCAGTCCGAAACAGCTCTCTCAACTCTTGCCCCACCGCCTCCGCGCGGCGCGTGAAGTAGGCGCGCAGAGCTATGGGCAGATCCAAAGCCTCCTGTTTGCCCGCGGTCGGGCATCAAATGCCCCTCCTCGATCTTCGATTCCTTCTGCATGGCGAGTTTCCGGAACACCTCGCCCAAGTGTCGGCGCAGTTCCTGATACAGCGCCTTCCGCCGACATTTCGAGATGAAGACCACGTGATATTTGCAGGTCCATGCGGTGTGGCTTAGACTCTCATAGTCGTCCATCGGTGGAGTTCCTTTCGTGTGAGTGGCTGCTCACGTTCGGAACTCCGCCGGTGGACCGCCGGAAACGTCAAACTGCTACTGCCACCCCGGCAAAGCCGGGGGGTCTCCCGCTTACGCTAGACGCTGCAGGATCGCCGGACGCTCGATGCTCGTCACATGTTACGCCGTGGCGACGCGTCGCCGCTCAGGGCGGCGTAATGACATGCCCACGCCTGTAACAGCCTCTCGTTTGCGGTGCAACATGACGCTGTCAGCGGCCGCCCTGGCCGGTAAACAGGACGATGGGCGCGGCGGCGACGCCGCCGATCGCGCCGCCGATCGCGTCCGCCGCGTTGGCGACGCCCGCTTCCGAGCCGTCGAAGCCCTGCCCTGCGATCAGCCGGTCGCCGAGCAGGCGCACCGCCTCCGGGCTGGTCGCGAACTTGCTGTGATTGAGAGGGTCGCTCGTCTGCAAGCCAGAGAGGTCGAGAACGACCACGCCGGGGGCCTGTTCGAGGGCGGCGACGCTTTCGGGCCGGCTGAGGTCGACCCCGCCCACCCGGTCGATCCCGCCGGCGATCAGCGCCGACAGCCTGAGCGCGCGGTCGTGACGGGAGACGAAGATGGTGACGCGCGGCCGCTTCGGCCCCATCTCGCGCACCTGCTTGCGGAACACGTCGACGTCGAGGTCGGGCGAAGCGAGGATCAGATTGGAGATCTTCGCCGGAACCCGCCCGTTTTCGAGCGCGAGCTGTCGCAACGACTCCGTCGCGAGCCAGGCGCCCATGGAGTGGGCGAGCACCACGACGTCCTTCACCCGCGGATTGTCCGCGATGGTCCGCAGCAGGCTCGCGAGGTCGGAGCGCGAGAAGTTCGCGCTCTCCCGGTCGTAGACGTAGCCCAGCAACCGCCCGCCCGAGGGCCACGAGAACAGCACCGGCGCGACGGGTGCGTTCATGTCGTGGACGAGCTGGGCGAAATTGAAGACCGCGGCGTCGAAGCGGGTGTTGAAGCCGTGGACATAGACGAGGACCCGTCCATCCTTCGGCGTGAGGCGCGCAAGCGTCCGGGACAGGTCCGCGGGAGCGACCGCCGTCTCGCCGACGAGCGCGAAGTCGCGCGCCGGATCGGCCGCGCCGGGCGTCGGCCACTGGACCGACCCGACTTCGCGGTTCGGCGGAATGGAGACGACCATGTCGCGAAACGAGGACGCGTCGGCGCGCTCGCCGCCGAACAGCACGCCGGGCGCTGCGCTCGGCGCCCGGGTCGTGGCGACCAGCATCTCGACGTTCGCGGCGCCAGCCGGCGCGGCCGAAACCGGCACGAGCGCGCCCTCGTCGCGGGAGGCGCACCCGAACGCGAGACCGGCGACGAGCGCCGCCGTCGCCGGACGCGCGAACACGGCGAGCGCGCCCGCGCGCGGCGCGCGCCCAAGGGCGGGCCGGTCTGGCGCCGGGGCCGGAAAAACGCGCCTCAGAGCGCCCTGATGAAATCGTTGAACGTGACGTCCCCTTCTCCGACCCGCCCTCTCCCGCCGGGCGCGCTCGGCGCGCCGTCGGAAACAGCGGCCGCCGCCGCCCGCGCCTCGCTCGGGGAGTGACCGAACGCGCGGCGGAAGGCGCGGCTGAAGTCTGCAGCGTCGCTGAAACAGAACGCCTCCGCAATCGCCGCTATCGATTTGCCACGGCCTCCCTCACTCAGGACCGAACGCGCCGCCAGCAGCCGCTGGCGCCGGACGTAGCGCGTCACGCCGCCTTCGCTCTCCATCAGGCGATAGAGCGTCGAGCGCGACATGGCGGCGAGGCGGCAAACGGAGTCGGGGCCGAGCTCCGGCGACCGCAGGTGCTGCCTCACCACGACGCGCACGCGCTCCAGCCGGCCGAGGTCGAGGGGCCGGGCGGCGGCTGCGGCGCGATCCCGCCCGGGCGACACGCAGGCCGCGACCATCGCGCCGATCGCCTCCCTGATCGGACCAGCGCTCGCGGCGTCGACCCCGCCGAGGTTGCGGTCGAGGAGCTCCAGAAACTCGGCAAGCATCGTCCCGTGCGGACCGGTGACGACGGTCCCGCGCGCCGCGTCCAGAACCGGCGCCAGGTCCGGAAAACTGTCGCGGGCGAGATAGAGCTGAAGCCGCTCGTCCGGTCCGCGCTCGCTGGTCATCTCGTCGGCCAGCGACAGGACGAAGGGAGACCGGGCCGGCACGTGCAGCGTTTCGCCGCCGGCCGCCAGACGGGTCGCGGCGGTCAGGCCCATGTTGATGACCCAATGATCGACCGGATTGCGCCGGATGAGCGCGCGGGTGCGCATGACCCGTGTGGCGGGCATGGAGACCCGCACGAGCGCCACCCCGTCGAGCGTGACGGCGCTGCTCCTTGCGAGGAACCCCTCCCGGGCGGCCGCGCCCGGCGCGCCGTCGAAGGTCTTGTTGTGCCAGCCGCGCCAGGCGTCGTACTGCTCGCTGGCGCGCACGCCTCCGGTCGTGAACTTGACTCTGGTCAAAGGCGGCGTTCCCGACATGACGTGCTCCCGACTGATGCCTTCGCCCGTCGAAAGACTGGTACGCGGGACCCGCGCATCCGGATTGCCTCGAACTCACCAAGCCATGAATGTGTCTTAGCGTATTCTCGCGAAGTCCGTGAGCGCAACCGTGCCGGAATTTTGAGATTTTGGGCACATATCTGGGATTGCCGGCACATCCTTTGCGCGCGTCCCACGGCTAGACTCAGTCTTGTTCCGCGGACTGGGCTTGTTTTTGCCGCCAATCTTCCGTAAATCGTCGTCGTTCGAGCCGGCGCCGACCTCGACGAAGCCGACTGAAGTCGGGTCGCGGACAAGGGTTCGACGAGAACGACCGGGAGGAAACGCATGACGGCTCCGGCAGCGGCGGCGACGCCCGCCACCGACGCGGAGGCTGCGCAGAAGCTGCCGCTCTCCTCACTTACCGCCATGGTGATCGGCTCGATGGTCGGAGCCGGGATCTTCAATCTTTCCGGCCGATTCGCGACAGCGACAGGCCCCTTCGGCGCCCTGATCGCATGGGCGATCGCGGGAACCGGCATGTATATGCTGGCGCGCGTTTTCCAGGCGCTTGCGGAGAAGCGTCCAGACATCGACGCCGGCGTCTTCGCCTATGCCAAGGCCGGCTTCGGCGACTATGTCGGCTTCCTGTCGGCCTTCGGCTACTGGCTTGGCAGTTGCCTCGGCAACACCTTCTACTGGGTGCTCATCGCCTCGACGCTCGGCCGGTTCTTCCCGGAAGTTTTCGGCGACGGCACCAACCCCACATCGATCATCGTGTCGCTGATCGGCGTCTGGGCGTTCCATTTCATGATCCTGCGCGGCGTCAAGGAGGCCACCTTCGTCAACAAGGTCGTCACCGTCGCCAAGATCGTTCCGCTGATCGTGGCAGTGCTCATTTTCGTGTACTTCTTCAACTATCAGCAGTTTTCGGAGAACTTCTTCGGCGGCGTCGGCATGCCGGAGAAGACCCTGGTCGCGCAGGTGCGCGACACGATGCTGATCACGGTGTTCGTGTTCATCGGCATCGAGGGCGCGAGCGTCTATTCCCGCTTCGCCAAGAAGCGCTCGGACGTGGGCGCGGCGACCATTCTCGGCTTCGTCGGCGTCACGGGCCTCATGGTGGCGATCACGCTGCTCCCCTATGCGACGGCGCCGCGCGCGGCGATCGCCGGCGTGTCGAATCCGTCTCTTGCCGGCGCCCTCGAACTCGTTGTCGGGCACTGGGGAGCGGTGTTCATCTCCGTCGGTGTGCTGGTCTCGGTGCTCGGGGCGTTTCTGGCCTGGACCCTGATCTGCGCGGAAGTGCTGTTCGCGGCGGGCAAGTCGAACGATATGCCGAGGCTGTTTGCTACCCAGAACGGCAATGAAGTGCCCACGTATGCGCTTTGGCTCTCCAACATCGTCTGCTCGCTGTTCATCATCTCGACCTACTGGTCACGGGACGCCTTCAACTTCATGCTCGACATGACCAGCGTGACGACGCTGCTGCCCTATCTGCTCGTCGCAGGCTACGGCGTGCTGCTGGCGCGCAGCGGCGTGGGCTACGAGACGACGCCGAACGAACGCGGGCGCGACCAGATCTTTGCTTGGATTGCAGTCGTCTACACGATCTTCATGTTTGTTGCCGCCGGGCTGAAATACGTGTTGCTGGTGACCGTGCTGTTCGCGCCCGGGACGATTCTCTATTTCTGGGCCCGGCGGGAGCAGAATTTGCGGCTGTTCAATCCGATCGAACTCGGCATCTTCGCGGTCGTGCTGGTCGGAGCCGCCATCGGCGTGTACGGCCTCGCGACCGGACTGATTACGCCGTGACCTGCGTGGAATTTGAGTTCAACGGTCCGGCTCCATGACCGGAACGCAACGCAAAGCGGAATAGGGAGGACAGAGGCGATGACGGATACTGCGACGCCCTTCGGCGTTCACTCGGAAGTCGGCCAGCTCCGGCTCGTGATGACCTGCGCGCCGGGACGCGCGCACCAGCGGCTGACGCCCAGCAATTGCGACGACCTTCTGTTCGACGACGTGCTCTGGGTCGAGAACGCCAAGCGCGACCATTTCGACTTCATTACCAAGATGCGCGACAGGGGCGTCGAAGTCCTCGAGATGCACAATCTCCTCGCCGAGACGGTAGCGATTCCGGAAGCGAAGAAGTGGATCCTCGACAACCAGGTCACGCCCAACCAGATCGGGCTCGGTCTTGTCGACGAGGTGCGCTCCTATCTCGACGGCCTTGATGCGCGCACGCTCGCCGAGACGCTGATCGGCGGCCTCTCGACGCAGGAATTCCCCGATCATATCGGCGGGGAAATGCTGGAGCTCGTGCGCGACGCCGCCGGCGTCAACGAATATCTGCTGCCCCCGCTGCCCAACACGCTGTACACCCGCGACACAACGTGCTGGATCTACGGCGGCGTGACGCTGAACCCCCTCTACTGGCCGGCGCGCCACGAGGAGACGATCCTCACCACCTCGATCTACAAGTTCCATCCCCGCTTCGCCGGCAAGGTCAACGTCTGGTGGGGCGACCCGACGCAGGACTGGGGCCTCGCCACCCTCGAGGGCGGCGACGTCATGCCGATCGGCAAGCGAAACGTCCTCATCGGCATGAGCGAGCGCACCTCCCGGCAGGCGATCAGCCAGCTCGCCGCGAAACTGTTCGAAAAGGGCGCGGCCGACCGGGTGATCGCCGCCGCCATGCCGAAGCTGCGCGCCGCCATGCATCTCGACACGGTCTTCACCTTCGCCGACCGCGACTGCGTGCTCTCCTATCCCGACATCGTCGACAAGATCGAGTGCTTCTCCTACCGCCCGGGATCGAAGCCGGGGACGGTCGAACTGCACAAGGACGGCGGCCTGATCGACACCGTTCGCGGCGCGCTCGGCCTCAAGGAGCTTCGCGTCGTCGAGACCGGCGGCACCGACTACATGCGCGAGCGCACCCAGTGGGACAGCGGCGCCAATCTCGTCTGCGCCTCGCCCGGCGTGGTGTTCGCCTACGACCGCAACACTTACACCAACACGCTTCTGCGCAAGGCGGGCATCGAGGTCGTCACCATCACCGGCGCCGAGCTCGGGCGCGGCCGCGGCGGCGGACACTGCATGACCTGCCCCATCATCCGCGACGCAGTCGACTATTGATCGAGGGAACGATGGCGGACGCACCTCACGGGCTGGGAGTGGCGCGCGCTGGCCCCGGGTCGGGCGTCGCCGCAGCGACAGCTGCGGTCATGCTCGCGATGGCGCTCGCGTGGCTTCCAACGCCGGCTCTCGCTCAGGCCACAGGGGATCGGAGCGACGCCGGCGTCGACGCCGACGACGCGCGGACGGACGCCCTGCTCGGCACGCTCAACCTCGCCACGCCCGAACCCTACGGCAACCTCTATTCCACCGCGCCAGGAGCCGAACAGCGGGTCGCAAGGCCTCAGTTTCGGTTCAACTTTCTCGCGCCCCTCAACTTCGATTCGAACGCGCAGGAGATAAGCTCCGGGGGGACCCAGTCCTGGGGGACCTTCCCGGTCGGCAATCTCTCCTGGGCGGCGCCGGTCGCCGACCTGCCGTTCCGGGTGTCGCTCAGCGCGCGCTCCGAATTCAAGCGCTTCTTCGACGCCTCCGACGTCGACATCGACCGGCTGACCTTCTCGGGCCGCGTGCAATATGTCGATCCGACCAACGATCAGGCGTTCTCGCCCTATTTCGCCATCACGCCGCGCTTCAGCTACCTGCCGACCTTCTCCGACCAGACCGAGGCGCGGCAGGACTTCAACCTCGGCTTCAACAAGAGTTTCCATCTCGACCGCGCGTTCCGTTTCGTGCCTGTCGCGGCCGATACGTCGGCCGAGACGGCGTGGTCCTTCGGCCTCACCGCCTTCGCGCAAAAGCGCCTGCGACAGCCCCAGCTGTCGTCGGAGGCGCTCGTCCTCATTCCGTCGGCGTCGTGGAAGATCTCCGAGGATTGGAACGCGAGCTTGGCGGTCGAACTGCTCGGCCGCTGGTACGAGGCCGACCGGTTCGGGGAAACGAGCCGCGACTGGGAAACGCTGCCGATCGCGACGCTGGAATACATCGTCCCGGCCTCGCTCTTCGGCGGCGACAGGTTCGCCGGCCTTCTCGGCCGACCGTCGATCGACCTGCAAGGCTCGCATCTCAAGGTGTGGTCCACGGTTCCCGGCGTCAGCTACGGCCAATGGGAGGCGAGCGCCACGATCAAGATGGGCTGGCGGTTCTGAGTTTCTTTCGACGGCGGAAACGCCTGGACTTCAGGAGCGGGTCAGTGAGGGAGACAATGAGGCGTTTCCGATTTGCGTTTGCGATGATGCTCATTTGTCTCGCCGCCTCCGGACGTGCAGCAACCGTCTATACGGGCGACGTCATCGACGGCGTTCGCGTCGTCAGCGCGCTCGATGTGTCCGATCTTGAAGCCGGGAAAAAGCATCGCTTCCTGTTTCAGGGCGTCGAAATGGCGACAGGCCAGCGTTGGTACGTGCCGTTCATGGTCGCCAAAGGGGTCAATCCAGGCAAGAAGGTCCTGCTCAGCGCCGGCGTGCACGGCGACGAACTCAGTCCTACCGATGTCTTGCAGCGCTCGTTCGCCGAGCTCGATCCCGCAAGAATGTCGGGAACCGTGCTTGCCGTGCTGGACATCGCCAGGCCCGCGATGGAGCAGATCCGGCGCAAATGGCCGACCCCCGTCTGGGGAGGGAAGCTCCTCGACCTCAACCGCGTCTGGCCTGGTCGGGAAGACGGCAATGTCGCTCAGCGACAGGCTTGGCTCGTCTGGAACCGGCTCTTCAAGGGCAACGTCGACGCGGCGCTTGAATTCCATACCGGCGCCACCGGCACGGATTTCGCGCTCTTCGTCTTCGCGGACCTGCGCAAGCCGGAGAACCGGTCGCTTGCCGAGCTGTTTCCCGTGGCGCAAATCAAGGACGATGCGGGCTATTCGGGCACGCTTGAAACCGCCTTCATGGAAGCCGGCATTCCCGCCATCACGCCCGAGGTCGGCGGCGGGCGCAGCTTTGACCGCCCCAAGATCGAGGCTTGCGTCGAGGGTGTCCGAAACGTTCTTGCGCATTACGGGGTGACCGAGCGCAAGGTCGGACGGACTGCCGACCAGGCGCAAGCCTTCGTCGGAAACGACATGGAGGCGATTCGCGCGTCAAGAGGCGGCTTCGTAGAAACTCTGGTGACTGCCGGGGCCAAAGTGTCCACCGGGCAGACGGTCGCAATCCAACGCAACTCCTTCGGCGACGTGGTCGAGGAATACAAGGCGGGCGTCGACGGCGTCGTCGCCATCCTCACGACAGATGCGCTTCTGGAACCCGGCTCGAGAATCGTGGAGATCCTGACCAAGAGTCCCAAGTGTGAAAAGGACGGCTGCACCTATCGTGAGGAAGATGAATGAGCGGGCCTCTCCAATTTACTCGATGGCAAGGACGCGGCGGCCAGACCCAACAACAGCGCGCTCATCGTTTCGAGCTTAGTTTCGGGCGCCCGACGAATCGGCAACAAAGACCAAACAAGGAGAATGACAGTGTTGTTTGAAGGTGGCTTTACATTTACGAACTTTATCACAGACGCATTCGCAATATTCATGTTTGTGTTGTGGTTCTGGCTGCTCATCGTGGTGTCGGGCGACCTGTTCCGCCGGCATGACGTATCGGGCCTTGCCAAAGTGCTCTGGGTGATCGCGTTCATCCTGTTTTCCTACATCGGCGTATTCGCCTACGTCCTCACTCAAGGGCGCGGCATGGCGGAGCGGAATCAGGCCCGAGCCAAAGAGGCGCGCGACGAGTTGCGCCAGATCGTCGGCTTCAGCGCCGCCGACGAGATCGCAAAACTCGATCGGTTGAAGTCGGCAGGCTCAATTTCAGCTCAGGAATATTCTCAGCTGAGAGCCAAACTCGTCGGATAGACTCAGCGCGCCGCTCGGCGGGATTCTGTGCGGCGCCCTCGCCGCCGCGGGACTCGCGCTGACGCCGGGCGCGGCCGAGGCTCAAGTCGTCGTCGCCGGCTCGGGTCACCGCCACCACTGGCATCACCCCCACCATAGGCGGCGCGCCCAGTGCCGTTGGGTTTGCTGGTGGCATAGAGGTCGGCGCGTCTGCGGCTGGCGATAACTCAAGATCTGGGAGCGAACACGATGGTCAGTAAGATCGTTTGGATTGGCTTCGCGGCGGCGCTGGCGCTTGCGCCTCTCGCGGCCTCGGCTCAGACCACTTCGGCGGCCGCACCCGCGGCCGCCAACGCGGTTTCGATACCCAACAGGGCTACGGTGAGGTCTGGGACTCACAGGACTCGGGAGCGGCACAGGAACACTCTGAACAGACAAAAAGCCCGCGCTACCGCCGAACACGCGCGCCAACTGCGCGCCGCGCCCAACAGATAGTGTGAAGTCATGCCGAGCGGGACGGTCGAATCCAACGGCTCCGCCGAAGGGCGGCGCCAAAGGCGCATACGCTCCTTTCCGCCGCCGGCTGTCATCCTGACAGGCCTCCTCGTCCTCGTATGGATCGCGGCCTTCTTCATCCCCTCCGGCCAATATGCGCTCGACGCCGCCGGCAGTCCGATCGCGGGCTCTTTCCGGTTCGTGGCCGCGCCGCTCGATTTCGGCGGCCGGGTCCGGGATCTCCTGTTCGCGCCGGTCAACGGGATGTACGGAATCCAGGATCCTGGGACAGGCATGGTCGGGCCCGCGAACCGGGGCAAGCTGTTCGGCTCGGTCGAAGTTTTCCTGTTCATCCTGTCGATCGGGGGGTTCATGGCGGTCGTGTCCGCGACCGGCGCGCTGGAGCGCGGCATCCATCACCTGTCCTATCGCTTTCGTGAGCGCGGTTTGCTGCTCGTCGCGATCCTCACGATGCTCTTCTGCGTTCTTGGATCGATCAAGGGCTGGAGCGACGAGAGCCTCGGACTCTATGCGATCATGGTCCCGCTGATGATCGCCCTGGGCTACGACCGGATGGTCACCGTGTCGGTCATCACAGTTGCGCCCTTCGTCGGCGCAGCCGCCGCGACGATCAATCCGTTCAACATCGGGATCGCGGCGTCCAAGGCCGGCGTCTCGATCGCCGATCGTCTCGGCCTGCGCTTTACGCTGCTCGTATTGAGCATGGTCGCAACGGTCGGCTATACGCTCTGGTACGCGCGGAGGGTGAAAGCCGATCCGGCGAAGTCGCTCTGCGGGATCGGCGCCGAGGAGGCGGCGCTCGCCGAGGCGGACAGTCGCCCGCCCGAGCCCCTGACGGGCAGGCACTTGGCCGTGATCGCCCTCGTGGCGTTCACTTTCGCGCTCCTGATCTTCGCAATCATTCCCTGGGGCGCAATCCTCGACAACGCCGCGGTCGACCCCGACACGGAGACGACGATCCGGTCGCCCCTGTGGTGGGAGCTTGGGTGGTGGCTGCCGGAACTCACCGCCCTGTTTTTCGCAATGACCATCGCGGCCGGTGTGGTCGGCCGCCTCGGTCAAGCGGCCGTCGCCAAAGCCTTCTTTGAAGGGGTGGCCGAATTCGCCGCTCCGGCCTTTCTCGTGACGCTTGCGCGCAGCGTCTCGGTGGTCATGACCAACACCAAGACGATCGACACGGTGCTCCACGCCATGGAGGGGCTGGTCGCGGGAACCTCCAGTGTCAAATTCATCCTCCTGACGTTTTTCGCGAGCTTGCCCCTTTCGTTCGTCGTCGGCGGCGGGTCGGCGGGTACCGCGCTCACCGCGCCGGTGCTCGCGCCACTCGGCGATTTCGCGGGCGTCGACCGGGGGCTCGTGATCACGACATGGGTTGCGTCTGCAAGCTGGTTCAGGCTCGCCCTGCCCACGACCGCTATCTTGGTCGCCGGCCTTGCGCTCGGCAGAGTCGGATTTGACCAGTACCTCCGCTTCGTAACGCCCCTGATGGGCATTCTCCTCGTGGTCATCCTTGCGGTTCTGACGGTCGGGGCGCTTCTCTGAGTAGCAGTTGAAACTCCCTGTCCAGAAGGTACGGAGCTGGCGCCGTCCTGCCGTACCGGGACTTACACAGGAATGGCAACAAAGGGGCGGTCATCGCCCGTTCGACAAGGCGCCCGCGAACGCCCGCTCCGTGCGCACTGCCTCCGTCCCGACCCGCCGGGCGAAGGCGCAAGAATGGCGCGCTTGTCACGTCGCGCGACCGGCGGGAAACTGTCGCTTCGGTTACGTTCGTTTCGCTTCCCCTTGGGGTGGTCGCCGCCCGGATCTCCTCTCCGAGCGGCCAATGAGCGCGAGGTCGAGGAGGCGTTCGAGAGCCGCTGACGGACGTTGGTCACCAGCGGTGATGCACGAACATATTATGGGCGACCTCGAGCCCGATCCCCCAGCCGAATCCATTGACGACGGAGTGCATGAGGCCCGCGCCGTCATTGGGCGCGAAGACCGCGATCGCCACCACGGCGAGGCCGGCGAGAAGGACGAGTCTCACAGCGAGGCTCCTTGCGTTGGAGGGAGGGTGTAGAGCCCGGCGCGCGCGCACAGGGTCCGGAGCTCATGGACCGAATAGGTGCGCTTCGCCGGCGCCCGCAGGAGCGGCACCCCGATCTCGCGGAAGACCGCGTTGACGAAGGCGTCGCGCTGCCGGCGCTCGGGCAGGAAGTGACTCCTGTCGTCGACCTCGATCGCGGCGACGGGCTCG
>CAIZGR010000824.1 GCA_903932535.1 uncultured Hyphomicrobiales bacterium
CCCTACACGACGCTCTCCGATCTCGCGCCTTCAACCTCGCGCGGCTGCCGACGCGATCTATGCTTTCTGACGCCGAACGCGACGCGCTGGAGGACATACGCGACAACATTGCTCGCGCGATGCGCTTTGTCGAGGGTTTCGACCTCGACGCCTTTCTTGCCGACGACAAGACTTTTTATGCCGCGACGCGCTGCCTCGAAATCATCTCCGAAGCGTCGCGGAGGTTGTCGCCGACCTTCAAGGAGCGGTTCCCAGAAATCCCCTGGAAGCAGGTGGCCGGTTCCGGCAACATCTATCGACACAGCCACGAGAACGTTCAGGAGCGGCGAATCTGGGCGACGATCCACGAGGCCTTGCCCCTGCTTCGCGCCGTCATGGACGCCGAGTTGAACGCGTGATCTACGCACGCCGGCGTTTCGACCGACGCCCGGAAGCTCGGCAACCCGCTCGCGCCGTTGAAGGCGGCGGGCTGAGAGACGATATTTCGCCGCTCGCTTGCCGAGGCGCTCATTCATGCGACCTCGGATTTCAAGGCGCTGCTCGATCCGGCGCGGCAGTCCCATTCCGCCTACCTCCCTCGCTCTACGCCTCCGCCCCTCCTGCAAGCCGCGCCGCAAGCTCCTCGATCCGCGCTCCGAGCCCGTCGAGGGTGGCGGCGAGCGCTTCCGACTGGGCGTCGTTGGCGCGGGCTTGCTCACGCCCAGCCGCTGCGGCCTCGCGCGCCTCGGCCAATTCGTCGGCGAACGTCAGGGCCGCCATCACCACGAGGCGCTGGTCGCCGATCTCGCCGAAGGCGCGGCGCAAGCCGGCGATCTTCTCGTCGACCATCCCGGCGAGCTGCTCGAGCCGCGCCTCTTCGCCCTCGTTGCAGGCGAGGCGGTACTTGCGTCCGTTGATCGTCACGGAAACCTGCGCCATGGCGCGACCCTTCCTGCGCCGCCCGGCTGGTCAATCCGCCGGCGGCTCCATGCGTTCGACGACCCGCGCGATGGTCTCGGCCGCGCGGGCGAGCCGTTCCTCGGCCTCTGCGTTGGCCGCTTCGAGGATGCGCGAGCGGTCGAGCGCGGCGTCGAGATCGACGGCGAGGCGCGAGCGGTCGTCCTGCATCAGCGCGAACTCCTCCTCCGCGTTGGATCGCGCCTCGTCGTGGCGCATGCGCCGCTCGGCCGCCCGTTCGAGCAGACCCACCGCCGCGGCGAGCCGGGTCAGGGAGCGGTCCAAAGCGTCCAAGGCGGTTTCGCTTCCATCCATTGCGGTGCTTTGCTTACGCGATGCTTGAACGAGTCGCAACGCAAACAGAATTTGCGGTCCGCCCGCGGAGGGGTTAGTGGTCTCGAGCCGTCCCGCCCGGCGGGGCGCCGATCCTGAAGCGCGCAAGGTCTGCAAGGTTTGAGGAGAGCCCCGATGGCGGCGAGTGCGACTCACGATTCCATGGCCAACGCGATCCGCTTCCTCTCGGTCGACGCGGTCGAGAAAGCCAAGAGCGGCCACGCCGGGCTGCCGATGGGGGCGGCCGACGTCGTCACCGTCCTCTTCCGCGACGTGCTGAAATTCGACGCGGCCGACCCGCATTGGCCGGACCGCGACCGCTTCGTCCTGTCGGCGGGGCACGGATCGATGCTGCTCTATGGGCTGGCGTATCTGACCGGCCTGGGCGGCGACAAGGGCCTGACCATCGACGACCTGAAGGCGTTCCGCCAAGTCGGCTCGAAGACGCCCGGGCACCCGGAGCACGGGCGCACGGTCGGCGTCGAGACGACCACCGGGCCGCTGGGGCAGGGGATTGCGACCGCGGCCGGCATGGCGCTCGCCGAACGGATGCTGGCCGCCCAGTTTCCGGGCGTCGTGGACCACCGCACCTATGTGCTGGCGTCCGACGGCGACCTGATGGAGGGCGTGAGCCAGGAGGCGATCGCCATCGCCGGGCATCTGAGGCTTTCGAAGCTCATCGTCTTCTACGACGACAACGGCATTTCGATCGACGGCCGGACGTCGCTCTCCGATTCGGTCGACCAGGTCGCGCGCTTCCGCTCCGCCGGGTGGAACGCCAGCCACGTCGACGGGCGGGACGTCGAGGCGATCCGGGCGGCGATCGCGGACGCCCAGCAGGCCGACCGCCCGACCCTGATCGCCTGCAAGACGACGATCGGCTTCGGCTCTCCCGGCAAGCAGGGAACGAGCAAGGCGCACAGCGACGCCCTCGGAACGGACGAGGTCGCCGCGACCCGCAAGAACCTCGACTGGCCCCATCCGCCGTTCGTCATCCCCGACGACGTCCTCGCGGCGTGGCGGGACGCCGGCGCCCGCGGGGCGGCCGAGCGCGAGGCGTGGGCGAAGCGGCTCGCGGAGCTCGACCCTGCGCGGCGGAGCGAGTTCGAGCGGCGCGTGCGCGGCGATCTGCCCAAGGACCTCGACGGCGTGATCGACGCCTACAAGCGCCAGCTCGCCGAGCAAGCGCCGGACGTCGCGACCCGCAAGGCCGGGGAGGGCGCGCTCGCCGTCATTGCGCCGCTCGTGCCCGAGCTCGTCACCGGATCGGCCGATCTCACGCCCTCCAACAACACCAAGGTCGCCGCGACCAAGGAAATCACCCCCGAGGACTTCTCCGGCCGCTACGTTCACTGGGGCGTCCGCGAGCACGGCATGGCGGCCGCCTGCAACGGCCTCGCCGTGCACGGAGGCTTCATCCCTTCGGGCGCGTCCTTCCTGTGCTTCACCGACTACGCCCGGCCGGCGCTCCGCCTCGCAGCCCTCATGAAGATCAGGGTCGTGCATGTGTTCACCCACGATTCGATCGGGCTCGGCGAGGACGGGCCGACCCATCAGCCGGTCGAGCATTTCGCCGCCTTGCGCGCGATCCCGAACCTCTATCTGTGGCGCCCGGCCGACAGCGTCGAGACGGTCGAATGCTGGCAGGCGGCGCTGGAGCACGCGCATTCGCCCTCGATCCTGGCGCTGAGCCGCCAGAGCCTGCCGGCGCTGCGCCGCACCCACGTCGTCGAGAATCTCAGCGCGCGCGGCGCCTACGAGATCGCGCCGGCCGAGGGCGAGGCCGCGGTGTCGATCTTCGCCTCGGGCTCGGAGGTTTCGCTCGCGGTCGCAGCCCAGCAAATCCTCAAAGGGAAGGGCATTGCTGCGCGCGTGGTCTCGGTTCCGTGCATGGACGCGTTCTTCGAGCAGCCGGAGGATTACCGGAAATCGGTGATCGGCGCGGCCCGGGTCAGAGTCGGCGTCGAGGCCGCGGTGCGCCTGGGCTGGGACGCGATCATCGGCGACGGTCCCTTCATCGGCATGACGGGCTTCGGCGAAAGCGGACCCTACAAGGCCGTCTACCAGTTTTTCGGCATCACGCCCGAGGCTGTGGCGGAGGCCGCCGAGACGCGGCTGAAAGCCTGACGCGAGCCTTAAGGCGAATTGTCGCATACGCCGCGTGCCTGTAGACTTTAGATCAACGAAGGCGCATGTAGCCGGCGATTAAATCAAGCGGTCGTATCAACGAACCGGTCCGCCGCCGAGGCCGCGAATAAAGGGCGGGACCAAGGAGAGATATCGATGGTCACGAAGGTAGCGATCAACGGATTTGGACGTATCGGGCGCCTCGTTCTGCGCGCTCTCATCGAATCGGGGCGCAAGGATATCGAGGTCGTTTCGATCAACGATCTCGGGCCTGTGGAGACCAACGCGCACCTGCTGCGATTCGACAGCGTGCATGGGCGTTTCCCGCACGAGGTCACGGTCGAGGGCGACACGATCCACGTCGGCGGCCACAAGATCAAGGTCACGGCGATCAAGAACCCTGCCGAATTGCCGCACAAGGCCCTCGGCGTCGACATCGCGTTCGAGTGCACGGGCATCTTCACCGCGCGCGACAAGGCCGCCATCCATCTCGCGGCGGGCGCGAAGCGCGTTCTCGTCTCGGCCCCGTCCGACGGCGCCGACCTCACCGTGGTCTATGGCGTCAACCACGACAAAATCAGCAAAGAGCATCTCGTCCTGTCGAACGCCTCGTGCACGACGAACTGCCTCGCTCCGGTCGCCAAGGTGCTCAACGACACCATCGGCATCGTGCACGGCTTCATGACGACCATCCACTCCTACACCGGCGACCAGCCGACTCTCGACACCCTGCACAAGGATCTCTATCGGTCCCGCGCCGCGGCGCTCTCGATGATCCCGACCACGACGGGCGCCGCCAAGGTGGTCGGCCTCGTCCTGCCGGAGCTCAAGGGCAAGCTCGACGGTTCGGCGATCCGCGTCACGACCCCGAACGTTTCGGTCGTCGACCTCAAGTTCGTCGCCAAGCGCGCCACGACCAAGGAAGAGATCAACGAGGCGATCAAGAAGGCGGCCGACGCCGGCCCGCTGAAGGGCATTCTCGGCTACACCGACAAGCCCAACGTCTCGATCGACTTCAATCATGACCCGCGCTCGTCGGTCTTCCACTTCGACCAGACCAAGGTCATCGACGGCACCTTCGTTCGCATCCTGTCGTGGTACGACAACGAATGGGGCTTCTCGAACCGCATGGGCGACACGGCGATCGCGCTGGCCAAGCACATCTGACGGCTCGCAATGACCGACGCCGCAGCGGAGGGATGGACGCAGGAGGTCGAAGACGCCCGAGCAGCTTTGCTCAGGCGTTTTCCGGAACTTCGTTGCCTCCGCTGCGGGGCCGACAACTTCTTCTTCCGGTTGTGGCCCGACGAGACCCTCGTGCCGGGTCTAGCGTCGGAATCGGACAACAGAGTTGTTGAGTTGATCTGCCGCAGTTGCGGATTTCAGGAGAAGCACGTTGTCCGCCTTCTGGCGGCGGCCTCGGGTTGAACGCGACGATGGCGGATATCACGTATCTTCCATCAGGCCGCGGCCCGGGAAACGAAACGCCCTCAGGTCCGGAGGCACCGACGCTCGAACACCGTGTCGCCCGATTGGAAAAGGTCCTGGAAAGGTTGGAACCGAAGATAACCGAAATCTTGCTGACTGGCGCCAAGCAGGCCGATGTTCAGAAGGTTCAGGTTGAAGTTGCCGAACTTCGTGGGAACGTGTCAATGCTCCCCACGTGGTGGATGCTTGTCGTCGCTCTCGTCGCCACGTGGAGCGCCGGCGCCGGAATCATCTTCGCACTCTTGAAGGCAGCACATCCATGAGCAAACCATTCCGCACGCTCGATGACGCCGACGTAGCCGGCAAGCGCGTGCTCCTGCGGGTCGATCTCAACGTTCCCACCGAGAACGGCAAGGTCACCGACAAGACCCGCATCGAGCGCGTGACCTCCACGATCGCCGAGATCGCCGACAAGGGCGGCAAGGTGATCCTGCTCGCCCATTTCGGCCGCCCCAAGGGCGGACCGGACGAAGCCAATTCGCTCAGGCCCGTCGCCGAGGCGGTCGCCGAGGTCGTCGGCCGCCCGGTCGGCTTCGCGGCCGACTGCATCGGGCCGGTCGCCGAGGCCGCCATCGCCGGTCTGAAGAACGGCGACATCATCCTCCTCGAGAACACCCGCTTCTACAAGGGCGAGGAGAAGAACGACCCGGAGATCGTCGAAGGGCTCGCCAAGCTCGGCGATCTCTACGTCACCGACGCCTTCTCCGCCGCCCACCGCGCTCACGCCTCGACCGAGGGCGTCGCCCACAAGCTGCCGGCCTTCGCGGGCCGCGCCATGCAGGCCGAGCTCGAGGCGCTGACCATCGCGCTCGGCAACCCGGAGCGTCCGGTCGCTGCGATCGTCGGCGGCGCGAAGGTGTCGACCAAGCTCGAGCTGCTCGGCAACCTGATCAACAAGGTCGAGGTTCTGATCATCGGCGGCGGCATGGCCAACACTTTCCTGTTCGCGCAAGGGCTGGGCGTCGGCAAGTCGCTCTGTGAGAAGGACATGGCCGACACCGCGCGCAAGGTGCTCGCGGACGCCGAGAAGTCCAAGTGCCGCATCGTGCTGCCGGTCGACGCCACCGTCGCCAGGGAGTTCAAGGCGCACGCCCACGCCCGGGTCGTCGACGTCGGCCACGTCGCCGATGACGAGATGATCCTCGACATCGGCCCGAAGTCGGTCGTCCACATCGAGGAGATCCTCGGTGGGATCAAGACGCTGGTGTGGAACGGTCCGTTCGGCGCCTTCGAGACGCCGCCGTTCGAGGCGGCGACCTTCGCCATCGCCAAGACCGTCGGGTTCCTCACCCGCGAAGGCAAGCTCAAGGCGATCGCGGGCGGCGGCGACACGGTCGCCGCGCTGAACGAAGCCGGCGTCGCCGGGCAGTTCACCTACGTGTCCGCCGCCGGCGGCGCGTTCCTCGAGTGGATGGAAGGCAAGGCGCTCCCGGGCGTCGAAGCGCTCCGCGCAAAGTAAAACGCAACCAAGGCTGGGAAAGAGATCAACATGGCCCGTATAACCCTTCGTCAATTGCTGGATCACGCCGCCGAGCACGGCTATGGCGTGCCGGCGTTCAACATCAACAACATGGAGCAGGCGCTGGCGATCGGCGAGGCGGCGAACGCGCTCGAAGCCCCGGTGATCATCCAGGCTTCGCGCGGCGCTCGCGCCTACGCCAACGACATCATGCTCAGCCACATGATGTCGGCCCTGACCGAGATCTATCCGCTGGTTCCGATCTGCGTGCATCTCGACCACGGCAACGGCCCGGGGACCTGCGTGACCGCCATGCAGGCGAACTTCACGTCCGTGATGATGGACGGCTCGCTGAAGTCGGACGGCAAGACCCCTGCGGACTGGGCCTACAATGTCGGCGTGACCAAGCAGGTCACCGACATGGCCAATCTCGGCGGCGTCTCGGTCGAGGGCGAGCTCGGCGTGCTGGGCTCGCTCGAGACCGGCGAAGGCGAGAAGGAAGATGGCCACGGCGCCGAGGGCAAGCTCAGCCACGACCAGCTCCTCACCAACCCGGACGAGGCGGTCAAGTTCGTGCGCGAGACCAAGGTCGACGCGCTCGCCATCGCGATGGGCACCTCGCACGGCGCCTACAAGTTCTCGCGCAAGCCCACCGGCGACATCCTCGCCATGCACGTCATCGAGGACATCAACAAGAAGCTGCCCAACACCCACCTCGTGATGCACGGCTCCTCGTCGGTCCCGCAGGACCTGCAGGACATCATCAACAAGTTCGGCGGCAAGATGCCCCAGACCTACGGCGTGCCGATCGAGGAGATTCAGCGCGGCATCAAGCACGGCGTGCGCAAGATCAACATCGACACCGACAACCGCATGGCGATCACCGGCCAGATCCGCAAGGTCTTCCAGGAGCACCCGGAGGAGTTCGATCCCCGCAAGTACCTGAAGCCCGCCCAGGATGCGATGATCAAGGTGTGCAAGGCGCGGTTCGAGGAGTTCAACACCGCGGGCCAAGCCTCGAAGATCAAGCGGATCCTCTCGCTCGCGGAGATGGCCAAGCGCTACGCCAGCGGCGAGCTCGATCCCAAGTTCGCCTGATCGGCTGGATGTAAAACGCGCCCGTCTCGCGTCCTCGCGCGGGGCGGGCGTATTTGCAAAATTGTTGATTGTGAAGGTATATTCAGGACCGCTAGGCGAGAAGCAGCGATTGCGCGGAGCGTGCGCTCGGACATCTGATTGCTTTCCCCCCGTCGACCAGTCAGCGGACCCCTTCAGGCTGAGATGAGGAATCGACTCTCTCAACGTCGCTCCTCGGCGCGTGTCGAGTCCCTCAAGGTACGGAATTTCCGTGCGCTCGGCGACGTGGAATTCAGGGACCTCACGCCGTTCACTGCGCTTCTCGGCCCGAATGGGAGCGGGAAGTCGACGGTTTTCGACGTGTTTGCGTTTCTGTCGGAATGTTTTGAACTCGGGCTTCGAAGGGCCTGGGATAAACGGGGGCGAGCAAAGGAACTCAAAACTCGAGACGGAGAAGGTCCGGTATCGATCGAGATAAAGTATCGAGAGCCGGAATTCCCTTTGATAACCTACCATTTGGCGGTCGATGAGCGCAAAGGGGCTCCAATCGTCGTTGCGGAATGGTTGCGATGGAAGCGTGGCAGCCACGGGAGACCGTTCAATTTTCTTGATTATCAAGAGGGTCTGGGACGGGCAGTCAGTGGCGACGCGCCAGACGAATCCGATAAGCTTATCGATATTCCCCTGAAATCGCCTGATCTTCTGGCCGTCAATGCGCTCGGTCAGTTTGCAGAACACCCGAGGGTTGCCGCTCTGCGGGACTTCATTACAGGGTGGTACGTTTCGTACCTCTCTGCCGATAGCGCTCGGTCCCAGCCCGAGGCTGGGCCTCAGGAACGGCTGACAAGAAACGGGGACAATATCGCGAACGTGATCCAATACCTTGCCGAGCAGCATCCGGATCGACTGGAAAAGATATTCGACATTTTGCGCCAACGTGTTCCGCGCATTGAAAAAGTGTTTGCCGATCTCATGCCCGACAATCGACTGTTGCTGCAAATCAAGGATGCACCCTTCAGCAAGCCGGTGCAGGCCCGCTTCGCGTCAGACGGCACGCTGAAAATGCTTATGTATCTCATGATTTTGTACGATCCGACCCCGCCGCCGTTCATTGGCGTCGAGGAACCGGAAAACTTCCTGCATCCCCGGTTGTTGCCTGAGCTGGCCGAAGAATGTCGCGCCGCGACCGAGCACACGCAGATATTGGTGACGACTCATTCCCCGTTCTTCCTGAACGGGCTCCGTCCTCAGGAGGTGCGGGTGCTGTGGCGCGACGACCGTGGCCGTACGCGGGCCGAGCGGGCGTGCGACTTGCCGGGAATCAATGAACTTGTCGAGCACGGCGCGCTGCTTGGACATCTTTGGACCGAAGGGCGCTTCGGCGTTGGCGATCCTCTGGTGAATTCCGGTGGGCCAACTTAAAGAGCGCGTGTTTGTTTTGGGGGCATGCATTGGATCTTTTTGTTGAGGAGCCTTCAATGGAGGCTTTCCTCCGCACGCTTTTTCCGCGGGTGCTACCTCACGGAAGTCGGTATAAAATATTTTACTTTCAAGGCAAGGGCGACTTGCTTTCCAAGTTGCAAGCCCGTCTACGCGCCTATGCTTCGCCGAAATCGGACGTCGGGCGTATCATCGTGCTGGTCGATTGCGACAGCGACGAGTGTATCGCGCTCAAGCGTCAGCTCGAGGAGATCGCGTCGAGGGCGGGGCTGATCACGAGGACCGCGTCTCGCGAGGGCTTGCGCGGCGACAATTAAGTTGGCCGGTTCACCGACAATTATCTTGGCCGGTTGGGGCGTCCGCGATCGCCGCCTGAAGGGAGGGGCGAAGCCCCGAGCGGAAGGCGGCGATGGCGGGCGGCGGTTTCAAGTCCCCCTGA